>NZ_CP045303.1 GCF_009363155.1 Azotobacter salinestris | reverse complement strand
ACCATCGCGTGGTTTGGCTGATCGTGGTCGAGGTCTTGTACAGGTAGTCGCGGCGGGCGTTGCCAATTCGAGAATGAATGCACTGGACGCGGGCTTTCACCTTCTTCCAGTTGCTGCCGAACTTCACCTTGCGGCTCATTGCCTGCTGCGCCTTGCGCAAGGTTGTCTCGTACCGCTTGAAGCTGTTGAGCGGGGCATGGAACGTGCCATTCCACTGGGTCAACCTGCCAACAACATGACAGTACTCCCTTGATCGTTGCAGAACTTGCCGGTATGCCCGATTAGCTAACTGGCAACTCGAGCACCACACGCCCACGATCAGGACAGCTTTCCAGATAGCGATATGCTGCAACGAAATCCTCGAAGGCGAATACCCGGTCGATGGGCGGCCGCAGCAATCCCTGCGTAGTCAGCTCGTCGATCTGCTGCAATGCTGTCCGGACGGTCTCACGGTCGGGCTCTATGCCCAGCTCCGGATGGCCGGTGAAATCCAGGATGCAGTGGCGGAAGAACTGCAGGTGCTTCTGGAAGGCTGCGCAGGCCGGGAAGCTCGCATCGTTGCCGCCATTGAGCCCATAGAGAATCAGTTTGCCGCGCAGTGCGGCCAGATCACCGAGCAGCTTCATCTGCGGCCCGCCACACTGATCCAGCACCACCTCGACACCCGTACCACACGTATGGCGCTGCACTTCCATCACCAGATCCTGCTCCTCGGTGACGATGACCTTATCGGCCCCCATCCGGCGGATAAACTCCCGGCTCGCTGACTGACTGGTGGCGGCGATCACCTCGGCACCAAGGGCCTTGGCCAGTTGCACTGCCTGTGGCGCCAGGCAGTGTCCGGCCTCGGTGACCAGCAGCCTTTGGCCGGGGCGCAGCCGGGCCAGGCCGACCAAGGCGAAGAAGGCATAGAGGTAAGGTGTGTAGTGCACCGCTGCCTCTCGCGCCGAGAGTACCTCGGGATAGACCGTCAGGCTGGTGCGGGGCATCAGTACCAAGTCGCCACAGGCCGGATAACGGTTCGGCGAATGTGCTGGAAAACTGGCGACCGGCATGCCCGGCGCAAGATCGACAACGCTCTCGCCCATTGCCGCCACGCGCCCGGCCAGTTCATAACCTAGGCCGGCCGGCAGTCGCGCCCATTCCGGAGCGAGGTTCTGTCGCCACAGCACGTCCTGCCAGCCAAGGCCCAACGCCTCCACCTGCACCAGCACTTCGCCTGGTCCCGGCCGCGGGGTCGGCACCTCCTCCAGACGCAGCACGTCGGCATCGCCGAACGCGTGGAAACGGATCATGCGGGACATCGCCTACCTCATCTCGAAGTCATCACCCCGACTCTAGCGGGGCTGGCCAGGCAACTCCACCTACCTCACCTCGATAGTCGACATGCACGCCGCTGATCTACACCCCTCCCGTACCGGCAGGCCCCACCCTTGACGCGTGCCGGCCTGGCCTGCACCTTTGCCCCAGCCTAACGGACGAGACTTATGAACCGTAACGATCTGCGCCGCCTCGATCTGAACTTATTAATTGTCTTCGAGACGCTGATGCACGAGCGCAGTGTGACCCGCACGGCGGAGAAGCTCTTTCTCGGCCAACCGGCGATCAGTGCAGCCCTGGCCCGCCTGCGCAACCTGTTCGACGATCCGCTCTTCGTCCGTACCGGCCGCAACATGGAGCCGACCACCCGGGCCGTGGAAATCTTCGCCCTGCTCTCCCCTGCTCTCGACTCGATCTCCACTGCCGTCAGCCGGGCGGCCGACTTCGCTCCGGCGACCAGTACGACCGTGTTCCGCATCGGCCTCTCCGATGATGTGGAGTTCGCCTTGCTGCCACCGCTACTGCGCCGCCTGCGCGCCGAAGCACCTAGCATCACTCTGGTGGTGCGCCGTGCCAACTACCTGCTGATGCCGCAGTTACTGGCTTCGGGCGAGATCTCGGTGGGTGTCGGCTACACGGAGGCGCTGCCGGCCAATGCCAAACGCCGGGTGCTGCGCCGGAGCATGCCGCGCTTGCTGCGGGCCGATGCCATCCCCGGTGCGCTGAGCCTGGATGACTACTGCGCGCGGCCCCATGCGCTGGTGTCCTTCGCCGGCGACCTTTGCGGTTTCATCGACGACGAGTTAGTCAAACTGGGTCGTACGCGCCGCGTGGTGCTGGCCGTTCCCCAGTTCAATGGTCTGGGCACTCTGCTCGCCGGCACCGACATCGTCGCCAGCGTGCCCGACTACACCGCCGCGGCCCTGACTGCTGTCGGCGGTCTGCGTGCCGAGGCGCTGCCCCTGGCGACGCCCGCCTTCGAGTTGCACATGGTCTGGCGGAGCGCTCAGGATAACGACCCGGCCGAGCGCTGGCTGCGCTCGCGCATCCAGATGTTCTGCGGCGACCCGGACAGCTTGGCCCAGACAGACCCGCCCCATCACTCCGACTGATAATCAACTTCGCGACATTCGATTCGTCGCCGCCGGGCACGCGTCCCAGACTCCGCACACGCATACATACGACCGGCGGAATCATACATGGAACCGTTCCTATCCCGGCCCCGGCATCTCGCTCTGGCCATCATTGTCCTTTTGACCCTGAACGCTTGCCGCAAAGCCCCGGAAACCTCCCCGTCGGCGCCGCCTGTCAAGGTCAGCGTCGCGGAGGTCATCGAACAGCCGATCAACGAATGGGACGAGCTCTCGGGACGCCTCGAGGCTCCGGAGTCAGTGGCGGTCCGCCCGCGGGTGTCCGGTTACATCGACCGGGTAGCCTTCACCGAAGGTGGTTTGGTGAAGAAAGGCGAACTGCTGTTCCAGATTGACCCGCGTCCCTTCGAAGCTGAAGTCAAGCGTCTGGAAGCCGAACTGCAGCAGGCCCGTACCAGTCTTGCCCGCGCCGCCAAGGAGGCCCAGCGCGGCGAACGCCTTCGTGCCAGCAAGGCCATCTCCACCGAGCTGGCCGATGCTCGAGCCAGCGCCGCCCAAGAGGCTCGCGCGGCGCTCGCTGCGATCCAGGCACAGTTGGACAACGCCCGTCTGGACCTTGGCTTCACCCGTGTCGTCGCGCCTATCGACGGCCGCGTCGGTCGTGCCGAGATCACCGCCGGCAACCTGGTCAACGCCGGCCAGGCCCTGCTGACCACGGTGGTATCCACCGATCGTATCTACGCTTATTTCGATGCCGATGAGCGCATATTCCTCAAATATGCCGAGCGGGCCCGGCGCAACGGCGACGATGCCCGCGCCGCCGCACCGGTGTACCTTGGCCTGACCGGCGAGAGTGGCCACCCGTACCTGGGCCGGCTGGACTTTCTCGACAACCAGGTCAATCCACGCACCGGCACTATCCGCGGGCGTGCGGTGTTCGATAATGCCGATGGCCGCTTCACGCCCGGTCTGTATGCACGCATCCGGCTGGTCGGCAGCGATACCTACGCCGCCGCCCTGATCCAGGACACCGCGATCGGTACCGATCTGGGCAAGAAATTCGTCCTGGTCCTCGACGAGGACAATATCCTGAGCTACCGCGCTGTCGAGCTGGGACCGAAGCTGGAAGGTCTACGCATCGTGCGCCAAGGCCTGGCCAAGGGCGAGCGGATCGTGGTCAACGGCTTGCAGCGCGCCCTGCCCGGCGTCACCGTGGAGGCGCAGGACGTGCCCATGGCCGATGCTGATACCCTTGCCGCCCTGGCCCGCCAGCGTCAGGCGGTGGATGGCGATGCCGCATCCCGTGTGGCAAGTCGCACGATTGCAGTCAAGGACGGACGCCCATGAACTTCTCGCAATTCTTCATCCACCGGCCGATCTTCGCCGCCGTGCTCTCGCTGCTGACCTTGATCGGCGGCGCCATCGCACTGTTCCAGTTGCCGATCAGCGAATACCCGGAAGTGGTGCCGCCCACTGTGGTGGTGCGCGCCAACTTCCCGGGCGCCAACCCCAAGGTGATCGGCGAAACGGTCGCCTCGCCGCTGGAGCAGGCCATCGTCGGCGTCGAGGGAATGCTCTACATGTCGTCCCAGGCAACCTCCGACGGCAAGCTGACGCTGACCATCACTTTCGCTCTAGGCACCGATCTGGACAACGCCCAGGTGCAGGTGCAGAACCGCGTGACCCGCACCATGCCGACCCTGCCCACCGAGGTGCAGCGCCTCGGCGTGACCGTCGACAAGGCCTCGCCGGACCTGACCATGGTGGTTCACCTGACCTCGCCGGACGAGCGCTACAACATGCTCTACCTGTCCAACTACGCCGCGCTCAACGTCAAGGACGAGCTGGCGCGCCTCGACGGCGTGGGAGACGTGCAACTGTTCGGCCTCGGCAACTACTCCCTACGCGTCTGGCTCGACCCGCACCGGGTAGCCTCGCGCGGCCTCACCGCCATGGATGTGGTCAACGCCATCCGCGAGCAGAACCGCCAGGTCGCCGCCGGCTCCCTCGGCGCACCGCCTACACCGGGCGACACCGGCTTCCAACTGTCGATCAACACCCAGGGCCGCCTGGTCAGCGAAGAGGAGTTCGAAAACATCATTGTCAGTACGGGTGAAGATGGTGAGATTACCCGCCTGAAGGACATCGCCCGCATCGAGCTGGGCTCCAGCCAGTACGCCCTGCGCTCGCAACTGAACAACCGACCGGCCGTGGCCATGCCGGTCTTCCAGCGACCCGGCTCCAACGCCATCGAGATTTCCGATGCGGTGCGTGCGCGCATGGCCGAGCTGAAGCAGAGCTTTCCGCAGGGCGTCGACTACTCCATCGTCTACGACCCGACTGTGTTCGTACGCGGCTCCATCGAGGCGGTAGTGCATACTCTGTTCGAGGCGATCGTCCTGGTAGTGCTGGTGGTGATCCTGTTCCTACAGACTTGGCGCGCCTCGATCATCCCTCTGGCGGCGGTACCGGTATCGCTGATCGGCACCTTCGCGGTGATGCACCTGTTCGGCTTCTCTCTCAACGCCTTGTCGCTGTTCGGCCTGGTGCTGGCCATCGGCATCGTGGTGGACGATGCGATCGTGGTGGTGGAGAACGTCGAGCGCAACATTGCCCTCGGCAAGCCTCCTCTGGAGGCGACCCGCCAGGCCATGCAGGAGGTGACCGGCCCCATTATCGCCACCGCTTTGGTGCTTTGTGCGGTGTTCGTGCCGACGGCGTTCATCTCTGGCCTGACTGGACAGTTCTACCAGCAGTTCGCCCTGACCATCGCTATCTCTACAGTGATCTCGGCATTCAACTCGCTGACCCTGTCGCCGGCCCTGGCCGCCGTGCTGCTCAAGGACCACCATGCCCCCAAGGATCGCTTCTCCCACGTGCTCGACAAACTGCTCGGCGGCTGGCTGTTCGGCCCCTTCAACCGCCTGTTCGAGCGTGCCAGTCACGGCTATGTCGGTACCGTGCGCCACGTGCTGCGAGGCAGTGCCATCGCCCTGCTGGTCTACGGCGGGCTGATGGGCCTGACTTGGCTGGGCTTTTCTAGTACCCCGACAGGCTTCGTACCGCCGCAGGACAAGCAGTACCTGGTTGCCTTCGCCCAGTTACCGGACGCTGCCACCCTCGACCGTACCGATGCGGTGATCCAGCGTATGTCGGAGATCGCCGGCCGGCATCCGGGGGTGGCCGACACCGTGGCCTTCCCCGGCCTGTCGATCAACGGCTTCACCAACAGTCCGAACAGCGGCATCGTCTTCACCCCCCTCAAATCCTTCGAGGAACGCAAGGATCCGTCGCTGTCGGCTGATGCCATCGCTGCCGAGTTGAATCGCCAGTTCGCCGAAATCCAGGACGCCTACATTGCTATCTTCCCGCCGCCGCCGGTGCAGGGCCTCGGCACCATTGGCGGCTTCCGTGTGCAGATCCAGGACCGTGGCGGCCTCGGCTACGAGGAGCTGTATCGGCAGGTGCAGAACGTGATCGCCAAGAGCCGCACGGTGCCAGAGCTGGCCGGCCTGTTCACCAGCTACCAGGTGAACGTGCCGCAGGTCGACGCCGACATCGACCGAGAAAAGGCCAAGACCCATGGCGTGGCCATCAGCGACATTTTCGACACCTTGCAGGTGTATCTGGGTTCGCTGTACGCCAACGACTTCAACCGCTTTGGCCGCACCTATCAAGTCAATGTCCAGGCCGAGCAGCAGTTTCGCCTGGAGCCGGCACAGATCGGCCAGCTCAAGGTGCGCAATAACCGTGGCGAGATGGTGCCGCTGTCGACCTTCGTCAGGATCGAAGGCAGCGCCGGTCCCGATAGAGTGATGCACTACAACGGCTTCCTCACCGCCGAGATCAACGGCGCCGCAGCCCCCGGCTACAGCTCCGGCCAAGCCGAGGCTGCGATGGAGCGGCTGCTGCGTGAGGAACTGCCGGGCGGCATGACGTTCGAGTGGACCGAGTTGACCTACCAGCAGATCCTTGCCGGCAATACCGCCATCTTCGTCTTCCCGCTCTGCGTGCTGCTGGCGTTCCTGGTACTGGCCGCCCAGTACGAGAGCTGGGGCCTGCCGCTGGCGGTGATCCTGATCGTGCCCATGACCCTGCTGTCGGCCATCGTCGGGGTCAAGATCGCGGGCGGAGACAACAACGTCTTCACCCAGATCGGCCTGATCGTGCTGGTAGGGCTGGCCTGCAAGAACGCCATCCTCATCGTCGAATTTGCCAAGGACCAGCAGGCAGAGGGCCGGGACCGTATCGCTGCCGTACTGGAGGCTTGCCGCCTGCGTCTGCGGCCAATCCTGATGACCTCCATCGCCTTCATCATGGGCGTAGTGCCGCTGGTGCTGTCCTCTGGGGCCGGTGCCGAGATGCGCCATGCCATGGGGGTGGCAGTATTCTCCGGGATGATCGGAGTGACGCTCTTCGGCCTGCTGTTGACCCCGGTATTCTTTGTGTTAGTACGGGCTTTTGTCGAACGACGCGAGGCTCGGAGAAGTCGGCAGGCACTTGGAGCGCGGGAGTGAAACTATAGCGCGCCGTCAGTCTGGAGTCCGTTGACATCCTCCCCTCCCTCTCGCTGACGCTCGCCGCCCAAGGGCGGAAAGGAAGGGGGTTCCTACCGTGTTCAGCCCGACAGGGCTGACTCACCTCGGCGGGTTCCTGCTGCTGGCGGCCTGACCGCACCGCTCACTTCACAGGCTAACCGGGCGTGTCCCGCCCTTAGCACATTGATGGCGCCGACCACATCGGCGTTTTCCTCGAAGCCGCACTCGACGCAGGCGAACCGCTCCTGCGTGCGGCGGTTCTCCGCCGATACATGCCCGCAGGCTGGACAGGTGCGACTGGTGTTCCGCGGCGGCACCGCCACCAGATGGCCACCGTTCCACGCCAGCTTGTGATCCAGCTGGCGGCGGAACTCGAACCAGCTCTGGTCCAAAATCGCTCGGTTGAGCCCTGACTTGGCCCGCACCTGTTTGTCCAGTGTCTCGGTGGTGACTGCTGCCGACCTGGACATGTTGCGTACCTGCAAGTCCTCTACGAACACGAGCGCGTGGTTTTGGCTGATCGCGGTCGAGGTCTTGTGCAGGTAGTCGCGGCGGGCGTTGCCGATACGGGCGTGAATCCGCTGGACGCGGGCTTTCGCCTGCTTCCAGTTGCTGCTGAATTTGGTCTTGCGGCTCATGGCTTGCTGCGCCTTGCGCAGCGCAGCCTCATGCCGCTTGAAGCTGTTGAGCGGCGCGTAGAATGTGCCATCGCTCAAGGTGGCGAAGCGGGCGATGCCGCTGGGTCGATACCGACGGCGCCACCCTGCGACACGGGAATTTCCACCTCGCGCCGCGTCTGGATGGCGACGAACCACCTGCCGCCACTCAGGCTGACCGTGACGTTGCGCAACTCGCCCAGCGCTTGCCGGCTGTTGCGGTAGCGCAGCCAGCCCAGCTTGGGCAGGAAGATCCGGCCGTTGGCCTGGTCGAGCTTGATCTACTTGGGGTCGGGATAGCGGAAGCTGTCGCGCTGGCCCTTGCGCTTGAAGCGCGGAAAGTCGGCACGCTTCTCGAAGAAGTTTTTGTAGGCTTTTTCGAGGTCTTTGAGGGCGTGTTGCAGGGGGTGAACGGGCGCTTCTTTCAGCCAGCTCGTTTCCGCGCTGTTGCGCCAAGCGGTGAGCTGTTTGGCCATCGCCACATAGCCGATGTACTTGCCACCGGCCTCCCGATTGGCCTGCTGCAACGCCAGCGCCTGGTTGAATACGAACCGGCACGAGCCGGCGAAGCGGCGCATCTGGCGCTGCTGTTCGCCGGTCGGCATCAGTTCGTATTTGAAGGCCTGGAGTCGCTGCATGCCAATGGCTGTCTGGATATACAGACATGAGTATAGGGCCGCTACGCGGCCCACGCTATCCTTCCCCGCCCTGAAGGGCGAGGTTTGCCGCGCACTGGATCAACACCGGGGCGGCCGGTAGGTCTACCACAACGGCCACTGCTTCAAGACCTTGGCTACGCTCGGGCAGCTTCAGCGAAGATGCACGTGGCCGCTGGTATTTCAATGTCGTCGTTGAGGTCAAGGTGCAACCGTCGCTCGGGCAGGAGGCGGTCGGCATCGACTTGGGGCTCAAGGACGTGGCCACCTGCAGCGACGGCATCCGGCTGGAGAGCGGCCGCTTCTACCGTGACCTGGAGCCGAAGCTGGCCATCGCCCAGAGGGCCGGGAAGAAGGCCCGAACTAGGACCATTCACGCGAAGATCGCCAACCGACGCCAGGACGCCTTGCATAAATTCAGCCGGCAACTGGTGAACCAGTATGGCGAAATCCACGTGGGGGATGTATCGCCCACGAAACTCGTGAAGACCCGGATGGCCAAGTCGGTGCTCGACGCCGGCTGGGGCCAACTGAAGACGATGCTGGACTACAAGTGCGCTCACGCCGGCATCGTATTCAAGGTGGTCGACGAGCGCTACACCACCCAAGCCTGCTCGAATTGCGGCGCATTGCCCGATTCGCGGCCGAAAGGTATCACGGGACTTGGAATGAGGGAGTGGACCTGCAGTGAGTGTGGTGGCACGCACGACCGCGATGTGAACGCGGCCAGGAACATTCTCGCGGCCGGGCATGGCCGTCCAGTTGTGGGAATCCCCGTCCTTTCCGCCTGAGGCGGCGAGAGGGAGGGGAGGATGTCAAGCAACCGCATCGCAATCTTTCTCAAAACCAGACGGAACTACAACTAGTGGCCATCAGCAGCTCCCAGGAACAGCTGCGTCATTACCTGGATGGCAGCGAGCTGATCGCCAATAGTGATGCTGTTCGCTCCGACGATTATGCTGAAAAAGTCCTTCGGCTCTCGCGCCTGCAGGCGTTCATGAAGCCCCCATGGCCGCCGGCTCCTGCGCTTCGACTAGCACCTTCAACCGTTCTAGGCCGGTGCGATAAAAGCTCTCGAGGTCTGTGGCGATCTCGACCTCGTTGGCCTTTTCGCTGCGAAAACGGCTGGACCAGGTCGCCAGCGTGCGGCCCTCGCCATCGTCGCGGACGGCCACCCGACCGACATAGTCGGACACCGGGAGCGGCCCCTCGAGCAGGGCATAGCTGTAGTGGCGCTCGCCCTCGCTGAATTCCAGCAGGCGCTCGACGATAATCGCCCCGTCGGTCAGTTCCAGATGGCGCAGGCGGCCGCCATCGTCGAGCCGGCTGCTGACGATGGAGTCGATCCAGCGGGGCAGAAGGTCGAACCCGCCGAGGAGCGACCAGACCCGCTCGACCGGGCAGGCAATGCTCGTGGAAACGCTGACTTCGATCATTTTCAATTTTCGGTTCCTTTTGGGACGAGATTTTGGACGAGGATCACAGGACTCCAGCCGCAAATATCGGCTCGGCTCAGAAAGTGCCGGGATAATGGCCGCCGTCGAGCAACAGGTTCTGGCCGGTCATGTAGCCAGCATGGACGCTGCAGAGAAAGGCGCAGAAGGCGCCTAACTCGTCGGCGGACCCGAAGCGGCCTGCCGGAATTCCCCGGCGGCGCTGCTCGCCGATGGCCTCGGGGCTCTGCGCCGCGGCCCACCCATATTTCACCGGCGAGCGTACAGCGTATCTGGCGAGCCTTCGGGCTCAAGCCTCACCTGGAGCACACCTTCAAGCTGTCCACCGATCCCGCCTTTGTCGACAAGGTGCAGGATATCGTAGGGCTCTACCTGAATCCGCCGGATAAGGCGCTGGTACTGTGCGTCGATGAGAAAAGCCAGATCCAGGCGCTCAATCGAACACAGCCGGGGCTGCCGCTGGAGCCTGGGTATCCGGCGACCCGTACCCATGATTATCAGCGCCATGGCACGACGTCCTTGTTTGCCGCCCTGGATGTGGCCACCGGCGAGGTGATCGGACGTCTCAAGCGCCGTCACCGCAGCGCAGAATTCCTGGAGTTTCTCAGGGCCATCGAGGAAACGGTCGAGAGCGACAAGGCCATACACCTGATCATGGATAACTATGCCGTGCACAAGACCGACAAGGTGCGTGCCTGGCTTGTCGCACACCCGCGTCATCATGTGCATTTCACCCCGACGTCTGCGTCATGGCTGAATCTGGTGGAGCGCTTTTTCTCGATGCTCACCCAGAAGTGGATAAAGCGCCAGGCCCATACCAGCGTGAAGGATCTCGAGCAGTCCATCGAGTATTACCTGGCGACCTACAACCAGAATCCAAGGCCCTTCCGCTGGCGTAAGGAAGCAGGTGAAATCCTGGCCTCTGTCGGCAGGGCTGCTCGAGCCTTGCAAATAAATAATGAAGCGAACTTGTGATTCACCACACTAGTTCCCGGCCGGTGTTCGTTCGAAGCAGAGCGCGAGCTGCTGGCTAGCCGAGGCCCGCTCAGTTCACAAACCAGCGCCCGAAGCGATACACGCTATAAATTGATAGAATATTTCCTGCGAGCAGAACTTCCGAACTGTCCAGCCAGATGGAAAGTTTGAGCACGCTGCCGAACAGCAACGCGAACAGGATCAGTGTCAGCGGAATGCTCAGCAGTTTCATGAAGAGACTGCCGCGCAGCGGACTGGGCTCTTCCAGCTCGTCCCAGTATTCGGACAGGCAGAACGGGCAGCAATTGGAGATGGGTTTTCCGCCGCCGATTCTCCCTCCATTAACGCCTGGGAGACCACGGCTGTAAATAACGCGTGGCACCATCCAGCGATTACAACGTCTGCACAATACATGACTGCCTGCCGTATCTTTTCTCCTGACGGGTCTTTCTGGGGAGTGGACGCCCCACTCCTCATTGAGGCTCTCATCCCTGGGGCAAAACCCAAGCAGGGGGCGTAGTCCGCCTACCGATGCTTGCGGCAACCCTTGCAGCGTCCTCGGGAGGACCTGGCGCAGAAACCTATGCCGGCGAGCTTGGGTTTCCGGGCAGCGGTGTTACCCAGGAGGTGCATCTCAACCCAAGGAGGCTGTTCATGAACCCAGTACCCCTGCGCGCCGAGGCGATCGGCCTGATCCTGTTCTCGTTCCTGCCCGTGGCCCTACTGCTGGTGGGCGGATTCGCCGTCTGGGAGTGGTGGTACCTCGACCGCTTGCCGGCTGGAGAGGCCGCCGCCTATGGCACGGCCGAACGCCTGACGCCCGGTGTGCTGGCCGTCGTGGTGTTTTCCCTGTGGATGGGAGGGCTCCTGGCGTCCGTCGGCTGGACCCTGGCCTTGCGGGTCATTGCCCGGTACCGCTGGCCGTTTGGCACTTCGTGCGCCCTGCTGCTCGGTATTCTGTGGGTGACCCGCCAGACGCTGGCTCTGTGAGGACAAAGGGGGCCGCCCCGATAAGGTGGCTCCCTTCGCCAGCCCCTCGCCCCAGGCTGGCCACCGGCGGCTTTCTCCCGGGCGACTGTTTCGCCGCGGGAGCTTGCGGTCGTCAAGGGTTACCGCGGGGGAGACCGGGCCGTCCGATCCCACGCTGGCGGCTCTGGAGGAGAAACGGCTTGGCGAAAGCGAATCGACTCAGGCTGTCTAGACTGCACCTTGGCACCCGGAAGCGACCTCCGGGATAATGCGTGGCTTCAAGGAATGCCGTAACGGATACGCCCGCTTGGATACAAAACAGCTGCTCGAAGCCGAGATGCGCGAAGCCTTGGGACTGGCGCCCGCCAAACCCGCGCCCAAACGGTCCGGACAGCGTCCGTCCTACATCCAGGTGGAACTGAGTGTTCGCAAGGGCAGTGGCGGACCCGCCTTTCGCTTCGAGCACCGGTCCCGTTCGCTCAGCACGCTGGAAGCCCAGCTCGAGGCCGAAAAGCTCGTGCGCCAGAAGGGCTGGGAAGTCTGGGCCGTGCTGGACGTACGGCACGTCTCCGAATAACCCCACGGCCTACTCTTCAGGCCTTCACATCCCCCCGCTATGGAACATGCCATGAACAAAGCCGAGCTCATCGACGCCATCTCGACCGCCACCGACCTGCCCAAAGCCACTGCCGCCCGCGCGCTGGACGCTTTCACCGCCAGCATTACCACGGCCCTGCAACAGGGGAACGAGGTATCCCTGGTGGGCTTCGGCACCTTCACCGTGAAGGCGCGTGCCGCCCGCGAAGGCCGTAACCCGCAGACCGGGACCGCGCTCCAGATTGCGGCCGCCAAGCTGCCTGGCTTCAAGCCGGGCAAGGGGCTGAAAGATGCCGTGAATCAGGACGTATCCGAGACGGCAGTCTGAGAGATCTGCGGCACGATGCCGGAATAAGGTGTGGTGCAGGAAAACCGAGATCTGGACGGTAGGCAGACCCCGATCCCGTTGCAGGAAGGCATATTGCCCGGCGAGCAGCGGCTCGAGGAGAGGATCGTCAGCGCACCACGTTGAGTGTCGGAAGTGGCCGCCAGGAAAACACCGGTACTCGCTTGAGCGCTAACCGCGGAGCGTTTTGAGATCGCCTGCTCCGCCACGGGCGGGTCCACAATGGCGTGGATCTCGCTGCCTAGAGCCAAGCTTGACTGGCGATAGCAGCCACTACAGGGTGTAATTTCAACCAACAAGTGGATGAAATTACACCACCATACCCGCGAAGCATCCGCCCAGTTCTCCTTGAGGCGCTCGAGGAGCGCCTCCCGTCGTGCGGGTCAATGGCGCCCGCCAGACCGGCAAGAGCACGCTGATCCAGGATCCTGGCCGGGAGGCTGCATACTCACGTTTACGCCCCGGCGGCTGCGCAGGCCAATCCCTTCACTATTCATCGAAGGCTCATGGCCGGTCACTGGCGTGGAAAATCACTCGACGGATTCTGCCATGACGCGCACTACGCCGAGGGTCATCCGGCAGTCAGCCAGGGCTCGGTGCGCGCCGACGACCGCGATGCCCTGCTGCTGGCAGGCCTTGCTCAGGCCCTGCCATTTCCACTGGCGGCGGCGGGGATCCCACTCACCGTGGAAGCGGGCGTACTCGAGCATCGCGCAGTGGGCGATGGTGTCGTTCTCCAGGCGGCTCAGGGCGCCGGCGCGGCGGACCACCTCAGGCCAGGGCAGCCGGTGCTGGCTGGCAGCCTGGGCGAGCATGCGCAGGTCAAACTCGGCGTTGTAGATCACCACCTGGCGGCCCTTGAGCAACTCGAGCAGGGGCTCGTGAATTTCCGGCCAGCGCGGAGCGTCGGCGACCAGGGCGTTATCGATGCCGTGGATGCGGGTCAACGCCGGCGGGATCGGTCGCTCGGGGCGGATCAGGGTGTCGAGCAGCGGCTGGCCGCGGCTGTCGATCAGGGAGAGTTCGACGATCTCCGCGCTGGCGTGCAGGCCGGTGGTTTCGGTGTCGAGGAACAGGGCGTCCTCGGCGAGCCAGCGGCACACGACCGCGGAGGCTTCCTGGCGATCGAGGCTCATCAGTGGCGACCTTTGTGTGGCTGGGATGACGTCTTGCCGTCCTTGATACGGGCGATCTCCTGCTGCAGGGCTTTCAGCTCACCACGCAAGCTCGGCGGCGCTGGCGGCGGCCTGTTTCACTTCGTCGCGGGCCTGCTTGCGCGTCTCCTCGATCTCGCAGGCGGCGCCGTCGAGGCGGGCCCGGGCGGCCTGCAGGTGGACGCGGCCGTCCTCGGCTTCCTTGCGCGCCTTTTCCAGGTCGCGGCGCAGTTCGGCGCTGAGCTTGGTATCTTCCTCGTGCTGCTGCATCGCGGCGAGCAGCTGACCGTTGGCGTTGGCCCCGGCTCCCGTGCTGTAAGCCATGGCCTACAGCAGATCGGGCGTTCGCCCAATAGGCGCGGAACGGCTGCCGGCGTAGATTGAATCCCACCAAGACGCCGAAGGAACGGCGCAGGCTGACCAAGGAGGGCGGCCAAGGGGACCGCCGCAGGATGCGGCGACTTCATCAGGATGATGAACCCAGGGATGCGGTTGAACGACATGAAACGGCGAGGCTAACCCCCTCGCCGTTTTTGTTTGGCGCCGAAGAAAGTGGCTCGTCCCCTCTATCCAGGTTCGTCATTCGAACCGCCCATCCCCCTGGCGCGACCGCTCGGTCGGTGTGCGATAAACGAAGCGGCGAAAGGGTGTTAGGGTCCCCGCCGCTGTAACTGGCAGGACGCCAGTTGCTGCTGCCGTTGTGTGCCCCCGCTGCCGCTGCCTGTCGGCCGGGGGCTTTTTATCGTTCAGGCCGCCTCCCGAGCGTTGCTGATGTGAAGCGCATGTCAGCCGGAAGGGACACAGTTCAAGGTGGCTGGTGTGAGCGGTGAGGACATCGATGGGATCGGCCCCGCCTTCCTGCATGCACGGGCGCTGGGCATTCAACCGATCAGCGTTCAGCATCGACCAAGGCCTTTACGCTCCGGTCGGCAAGCGCCTGCGCCGGGCCCGCGAAGCGCCTCGCAGGACCGGCGACGAACGCCAACCGGTCCTGGCTCAGGGAATCAGGATCACCTTCTCGCTGTGCCCTTCGTGGACGTCGGCATAACGCGCCGAGCCCTCGGCGAGGGGAGACTCGACCAATCCATCCGGAGCGGGCAGGGTGCCGTCGTCGAAATGCCGGCCAAAGCGCTCCAGCATCCGTGCGCATTCGGCGCAGCCGTAGAGCAGCGAGTTGATGCCCACCACCGAGCCGCCACGGCGATACAGGTCCAGCGCGGGCAACTGCACCTGGCCGTCGACCGGCGCCGCGATAATCGCGATACGGCCAAAGGTCGCCAGGGCCGGGACCGCGGCGGCGAGCCAAAAGCCGGTGGTATCGAAGATCACCTGCGCGCCGCCCTCGAACACCTGTTCGACCTGGCTGGGCAGGGCTTCCGGAGTGGTCAGCGGCAGCGCTTCAAAACCCTGGGCCTGCAGAGCCCGCCGCTGTTCCTCACGGCGCGCCGCGCCCAGCACGTGCGCGCCACGCACCCTGGCCAGTGCCAGGGCCGCACGGCCCACCGCGCCGGCGCCGATCACCAGCAGCCGCGTGCCACGGCCCACGCCGCTACGCTCCAGGGCATCCCAGGCGGTGGTATAGGGCACGCCGAGGCTGGCGGCCTGGCTGAAACTCAGGGACGCAGGTTTGAGCGCCACGCCGTCGGCGGGCAGCTTCACGTAGGCGGCGTGGGCGCCGTCGTTATAGAAGCCCAGCTCCTTGCCCGTCCCCCATACAGCTTTGCCCAGCAGATTCTGCGGACCTTGCACCACGACGCCGGCAAAGTCCCGGCCGGGAATACGGGGCAGGGTGGTGTAGGGGAAACGTCCGAGCACGTTCTTCACGTCGCTCGGATTCAGTCCGCTGGCTCTGACCTCCACCAGTACCTCGCCGGCGGCAGGGAGCGGCGTCGGCAGATCGAGGTAACGCAGCGCAGACAGATCGCCGGTTTGGGAAAATTGCAGTGCTTTCATGAGGACTCCTTCACGCTTCAAGGGGGCAGTGAGCGATGGGTGGCCGTTCCGGTTTTCGCCGGGCGGCATACCCGGCGCTGCCCGCAGGGACCACCGTGGGTACTGTTCAGGGCATGCGCGGACGTTCGTTGGGGCGCAGATCGAAGACCAGCACCTCGGCCCGTTCGCCGTCGGCGAATTCCAGGCGCTCGGCGTGGCGAATGCGCAGGCCGTCGCCGGTCTCCAGGCGCTGGCCGTTGACGCTCAGCGCGCCGCGCGCCAGGTGCACGTAGGCGTGGCGCTGCCCGCCGAGTTCCAGGCTGGCCTGTTCCGCGCCGTCGAACAGTCCGGCGTAGACCCGGGCGTCCTGGTGGAGGCGCAGCGAACCCCGCTCGCCGTCCGGCGAGAGGATCAGCTGCAGCCGGCCGCGCTTGTCCTCGGCGGCGAAGCGCTGCTGTTGATAGCCCGGCGTCACGCCCCTGACAGCCGGGACGATCCAGATCTGCAGGAAGTGCACCGGCTCGCGGGGCGAGGCGTTGTACTCGCTGTGGGCGATGCCGGTGCCGGCGCTCATCAGCTGGATGTCGCCCGGGCGGATCAGCGAACCGTTGCCCAGGCTGTCCTGGTGCTCGAGGGCGCCGTCGAGCACGTAGGAGAGGATCTCCATGTCCCGGTGCGGGTGACGGCCGAAGCCCTGGCCGGCGGCGACGCGGTCGTCGTTGATCACCAGGAGGTCGGAGAAACCGACCTGCTCGGGGTCGTGGTAGGCGGCGAAGGAAAAGCTGTGGCGGGATTGCAGCCAGCCGTGATCGGCCTGGCCGCGCTCGCTGGAGCGGCGCAGTTCGTGGGTGTTCATCTCGGATTCCTCGATCGGGACGGCCCGGCCGAAGCCGGGCGGGAAGTCTCAGGCGTGGGCGCTGCGGCGGCTGCGGTAGGCATCCAGGCTCAGGGCGCCGGCGCCGAAGGCGGCCACCTGCAGCAGGCCCCCGGCGATCGCCAGGTTCTTCAGGAAGTGGATGAGCTGGTTCTGGTCGCCCAGCTGGTTGTGGAACGCCAGGGCCGTCGCCAGGGTGAAGCCGGCCATCACGGTGGCGACCAGGCGGGTGCGGTAGCCGACCAGCAGCGCCGCGGCGAAGCCCAGCTCGATCAGCAGCGCGACCGCCAGGGCCAGTGTGGGGAAGGGCAGGCCGGTGCTGCCGATGTAGCCGAGGGTGGCGGCCGGGGCGGCGGCCTTGCCCAGGCCGCTGACGATGAACAGCGAGCCCAGCAGGGCGCGGCCGGCGAAAGCGCTGGCGGTGTGGGTGGCGGTCGAGGTCGAAAGGGTCATGTCCGTGTCTCCTGGTAGGTAGGGGTGCCTTGTTCAGCACCATGAGCACAGACTAGTGTCTCCTCGCGATTCGATTAAGAGGCCGAAAAGCGCAATATCGTCCACTCAGAAGAGACAATAAGCCCCCTCGATGACCTGCGCCGGTTTGTCGCCGGGTTGGACGGCAGGAGTTTCACCGCCTCTTCCGGCGCCACGGCGTCAGCCAGTTGCCTCGCACGGAGCCAGGTCGTGAGAAAAACCCCTTTAAGCACTATCCGCTGGGCTATCTGCATATTGATATCACCGAGACCCGTACCGCTGAGGGCAAGGCCTATCTCTTCGCGCGATCGACTGCACCACCAAATCGCCTCCACACGCTCCTGACTGGCAACGGCATCCAGTTCACCAAGAAGCCTGGAACAGAGGCTTACCGGTCGCATCCATTCGATGCGCTCTGCCGCGACAGGGCGTCGAACATCTCCTGACCAAACCCTTTCATCGCGGAGCCCTAAAACACCTTGCAAAACCGCTGACAGGTCGTCACCGTAATGACAAATGTATTTACAGGAGCCAAGGCTATGGCCTCGATCAATATCCGTATCGATGACGACCTCAAAGACCGCGCCTATCGCGAGTTGGAGCGCCTAGGCGTGACGCCTTCCGAGCTGATGCGCCAGACCTTGCAATATGTGGCCGAGCGCGGCCAGCTGCCCTTCCGCCCGGTACTGATGACCGAGGAGGAGGAGGCTCTGATCGCCACTGTCCGCGAACGGCTGGCCGCTCCCCAGCGTGTGAAGGTTTCGCTGGATGACCTATAGCCTGGAATTCGATGCACGCGCGTTGAAGGAGTGGCACAAGTTGGGCGATACGGTCCGGCAGCAGTTCAAGAAGAAACTGATCGAGGTCCTGGAGCATCCCCGCATCGAGGCCAACCGCCTGCATTCATTGCCCGACTGCTACAAGATCAAGCTGCGCGGCAACGGCTACCGGCTGGTTTACCGGGAATGAGCGGAAAGCCCGTACTTTTAGTGCGGGGATGTAGAGCGCGGGTCGCGAAGCGACCCTTGGGTTTCCCCAACTACATGGCAACCTGGCCGCATGAAGCACACCAAGACCCTCAAGGTTCGCGTTCGAGACAAGCATGCGCCGCTGCTCCGGCAGATGGCCCGCAGCGTCAATCTCGTCTGGAACTACCTGAACGAACTTAGCTCCCGAGCCATTCGAGAGCGCGGTCTGTTTCTGTCCGCCTACGATATGGACCGCTACACCAAGGGCTCCAGCAAAGAGCAGGGGCTCCATTCCCAGACGCTGCAAGAGGTGTCGCGGGAATATGTCACCCGGCGCAAGCAGTTCGGGAAAGCCAGGCTCAACTGGCGCAGGTCGGGCGGCACCCGGCGCTCGCTGGGCTGGATTCCCTTCAAGTCGGGTGCCGCTCAATGGAAAAGCGGGCAGATCTGTCACAACGGCCATTGCTTCAAGGTCTGGGACAGCCACGGCTTGGGCCGGTACCGGTTCCGCTCGGGCAGCTTCAGCGAGGATGCGCGGGGCCGCTGGTACTTCAATGTCGTCGTCGAGGTCGATGCACGGCCGTCGCTCGGCCAGGGTGCCCTGGGCATCGACCTGGGCCTGAAGGACGTGGCCACCTGCAGCGATGGCACCCGGCTGGAGAACGGCCGCTTCTACCGCGACCTGGAGCCGGCCCTGGCCGCTGCCCAGCGGGCCGGCAACAAGGCCCGCGTCCGGGCGATCCACGCCAGGATTGCCAACCGGCGCCGGGATGCCCTGCATAAATTCAGCCGGCAGTTGGTGAGCCGGTACGGCGAAATCCTGGTGGGCGACGTGTCGTCCACGAAACTCGTGAAGACCCGGATGGCCAAGTCGGTGCTCGATGCCGGCTGGGGCCAACTGAAGACGATGCTGGAATACAAGTGCGGTCACGCAGGCATCGTCTTCAAGGTGGTCGACGAGCGCTACACCACCCAAGCCTGTTCGAATTGCGGCGCATTGCCCGATTCGCGGCCGAAAGGTATCGCAGGACTTGGAATGAGGGAGTGGACCTGCAGTGTGTGTGGTGTCACGCACGACCGCGATGTGAACGCGGCCAGGAACATTCTCGCGGCCGGGCATGGCCGTCCAGCAGTGGGAATCCCCGTCCTTTAGGGCGGGGAGGATGTCAACAAGTGATCGACCAGGAGGTGGTAGTGTTTGTGGTGGCGGTCGATAAGCGCGAGCGCGAACAGGCGTATCGCAAAGCAGCTGAGCGTCTGAAATAGTTCTGATCCTGTCCAGAACGGGTGGGATCAAAGGCGGATGGTTCGGTACAAAGTGCGGAAGAAAGTTCGGAAGAAACACCGCTGTTGGCACTGCTCAGATCCAATCCCGCCCTGACGGCAAGATAGGCTGGGCCTGTCGCAGCGGGCGGTGGAGCAGCTGGCCGCATTCAAGGCTGGCGGCCGCCTGAGCCGTATTGGCCCGAACAAGGGTGGGCATTGGCAGGTGGTGGAGGGGCATTGTCGGGTTACGCTGCGCTACCCCGACCTACAGGCTGGCTCGTGTTCCAGGGCGGTTGGTGGCGGCCTTGGCGTAGGCCCCGACCAGGGCATAGATGCCCTCGGTGGAGATCCCGGCGCCAGTCAGCTTGCCGTGCAGCGGCAGGAACAGTGGCGCTTTGCGCTCGTCGAGAGGGTGCCCTGAGGCCTCCGGCCTGCCGGCCGTAGTGGCCGACCCGCGCGAACTGTCTATGGGGAACCTTGCAGGTCTGACGCAAGGGAATCTCTCTGCCACAGCCGATCCATGGGAACGGCAAAGGCATTGGGTATTTCGGCCAGCGGCAGCGTGTTGGTTCCGGTGTAGAGCAGAATTCCGCCCTGCCAGCTGCCGCCGGCCTGCTCGGCAAGTCGCGCCAGTCCCCGGCCGTCCCGGGCCTGGATGGAGGCGGCCTTCTTGACCTCCACGCCCCAGAGGCGGTCGTCCTGCTCTATGACCAGATCCACTTCGACCTGGTCTTTATCCCGGTAATGGGAAAAGCTGAGTTCGTTGTCGACCCAGCCCGACTGGCAGATCAGCTGTTGTACGACGAAGCTTTCCAGCATGCCGCCAAAAGGCTTGGTCGGTTGATGCCAGTCTGCTGTTTTGAGCCCCGTGAGGGCGCATCCCAGTCCCGAGTCGACGATATGGATCTTGGGCGCCTTGATCAGGCGTTTGGCGGCGTTGCGGTGCCAGGCGGGCAGCGTTCGGATCAGGAAAAGGCGCTCCAGTACCGACAGGTAACGGCCTATGGTGTCGCGCTGCAGGCCGACGTCCTGCATCAGGCTACTGATGTTGACCAGGTTACCGGTGCGCAGAGCGATCAGCTTGAGCAGGCGTAGCAACTCATCGGAGTCGCGGATGTTGGCGATATCCCGGACATCACGCTGAATGATGGCGTTCAGGTACTGGCGATACCACTGCTGGGCACGCTGCTCGGTGCGGGTGTTGGGCTCGGGATAACCGCCGCGTACCACGGCTTCGGCGACCCCGGCGACCGGTGGCTGAATGCCGGTGATCGCCGGCTTGAGCGGTCCGGCAATCATGGCTTCCAGCAGCGAATAGGTGCTGTGGTGTTTTTCCTGTTCGGAAAGGGGATTGAGGTAGATCACCTCCATCCGGCCGGCCAGCGACTCCTGTACGCCCGGTAGCAGCAGCAGGTTGGCCGAGCCGGTCAGAATGAAGCGACCTGGGCGGCGATCACGGTCTACGGACAGTTTGATCGCTGGCAGCAGCTCGGGAACGCGCTGCACTTCATCAAGAATCATGGCGGCCGGCAGACCGGCCACAAAACCCATCGGATCGTCGCGGGCGGCAGCGAGCAGTGTGGCATCATCAAAGGAGATGTAGGTTCGATCCGGCTGCAGCCGACGTGCGAGCGTGGTCTTGCCGACTTGGCGCGGCCCGAGGATGCACACTACGGGGGTATCGGCCAAGGCATCCAGCACCTGCTGCTGCAGATAACGCGGGTGGTGTACGGTCGTCACGGGGCTACCAGTCGGAGGCGATCGATCAACAGGCCGAAGTGTAATGAGGGGCTTAGCTATCCGTCCAATTGCATGATTCATCTCCGTCCAAATTAATGGTTTACTGTCGTCTATTTTTGTAGTTCATGCGCGTCCAGATGACTAATAAGGCCGCTTGAGCCGCAGCCCTCTTGCCGGGTGGAGGGCAGGCGCCGAGATACGGCACTGAACTGTCCGTGTGCCTGGGGGCAGTGTTTCCAGTTCCCGATCTGGCGCAAGGCAAGGCCACGTGCACGTCGCGCTCCGGCGTCGGACGCGAGCCACCCCAAAGGCGATAACCGCTGGCGGCGGTACTGGGCGGTGTCATGAGCAGGCTATCGGACAACTTACGCCTTATCAGTGAGCCGGACGATAGAAGCTGGTCAATACGCCTGTGCAGGCCAAATGAATCAAGGCCTTCTATCGACCACAGGCAAAAGATCAAGGGCAATAGAGCATGCAACGCACGAGAAGGACGGTAACGCATGATCAAATCTGAAGCGCAAAACATGCGCACAGCACGCTCTCGGATTTCCGGGAAATACTTGGTCTATGTCTTCATAGCCCCATCCTCTCAAGAGTTTGAGCCTCCGGAAACGCGGGGTGGTTCAAGATCGTGAAAACCGATGTGGTGGTGGCCAAGAATTACTTTGGCCCGGGCGAGTTGGAATCGCTGGGCCGCATCGTCAACGCCTATCTTGACCTGGCCGAGGACCGCGTCCGTCGCACGATACCGATGACGATGGAAGACTGGGCCAAGCGGCTAGTGGTGTGAGTCGCAAATTTGCCGCGATTTTTCCAGGAAGAAACAAAGACTTACATACCGAAAACAGCATGCGAATTTATGACTCGCCCTACCAGATGCGTTTCTGGAGCTCACCGAGCGCGACATCCTGAAGGGTGCGGGCAAGGTGTCCGCCGAGATGACCAAGGCTCATGCCGAGAGCGAGTTCGAAAAGTACCGCATCGTGCAGGACCGCTTGTTTGAGAGCGACTTCGACCGGGCGATCAAACAGATTGAGGGTGGGAGCCCAGCCCGCGACGAGGGGGAATAACATCCATGGCCACCAAGAAAACCGCCCCGAGTTGGAGCGACGTTAAAGCCAAGCTGGCCGACTTCGACCGCGCCGGACTGATCGGGCTTATACAAGACCTGTACGCCGCCAACAAGGACAACCAGGCGTTCTTGCACGCGCGCTTCGCACTCGGCGGCGATGTGCTCAAGCCCTACAAAACGACTATAGCCCGCTGGCTGTGGCCTGATGTATTCAAGAACCAGGACACCTCGGTGGCCAAGGCCAAGAAAGCCATTTCGGACTACAAGAAGGCCATCGGCCCATCAGAGGGCTTGGCGGAGCTGATGGTGTTCTATTGCGAGCAAGCGGTCGGTTTCAGTAGCGACGTGGGCCTGCAGGACGAGGGCTATTTCAATGCGCTGGTGCTGATGTTTGAGCAAGCGCTGACGACCATCGCGACTTTGCCCGATGGGCAGCGACCAGCCCTTTGGGGGCGGCTGGATGAGGTGAGGCACACCAGTCACGATTTTGGTTATGGCGTCGGCGATGACATGGACGAATTGCTGACCGAGCACGGAGTCGATGGCTGAACAGGAGACGCTCGCAGCGGTGCAGGCCGAGAACGCTCGCCTGATCGCGCTGCTTGAATCACACGGCATCGAGTGGCGCCTTTCGCCGTCCCAGCCGGCTCCAGGGGTAGCAGCGCCGGAGCCGTCCAGGCTGTCCACTACTGAAAAGGTGACCCTGTTCCGGCGGCTGTTTCGCGGGCGCACGGATGTGTATCCGGTTCGCTGGGAAGGCAAAACCTCGGGCAAGTCAGGCTATGCGCCAGCCTGCGCCAACGAGTGGCGTGCCGGTGTGTGCGAGAAGCCCCGTATCAAGTGTGGTGACTGCGACAAGCGACTGCTGATCCCGCTGTCCGACGCGGTGATCTATGACCATCTGGCCGGTGCGCACACGGTCGGCGTCTATCCGCTGCTGGAGGACGACACCTGCTACTTTCTGGCGGTCGATTTCGATGAGGCCGACTGGAGAGATGACGCGCGTGCTTTCATGCAGTCCTGCGAGGAGCTGGGCGTGCCGGCTGCGCTGGAAATTTCCCGCTCCGGGCAAGGCGCGCACGCATGGGTATTCTTCGCCAGCCGCGTTTCTGCCCGCGATTCCCGGCGACTGGGTACGGCCATTATCAGTCACACCTGCACGCGCACCCGGCAACTGAAGCTGGAGTCCTACGACCGACTGTTCCCCAACCAGGACACGATGCCCAAAGGCGGCTTCGGCAACCTGATCGCACTGCCGCTGCAAAAGTGGCCCAGGGAGAGCGGCTTCAGTGTGTTCGTTGATGCCGATCTGCGCCCGCATCCTGACCAGTGGGCTTTCCTGGCGGCGATCCGGCCGATGCCTGCTCACGACATCGAGCCGACCATCCTGCGTGCCACCGGTGGCGTCCATCCCTTGGATGTCACCTTCATCGACGATGAGGACCTGGCTACGCCGTGGAAGCGCGAGAGCGCATCGCCCAAGAAACTATCCGGTGCGATGCCGCCATCGCTCACCGTGACGTTGGCGAACCTGATCTATTTCGAGAAGGCGCAACTCCCCCAAGCGCTGGCCAATCGCCTGATCCGGCTGGCCGCCTTCCAAAACCCCGAGTTCTACAAGGCCCAGGCCATGCGCATGTCGGTGTGGGACAAGCCGCGTGTCATTGGCAATGCTGAAAACTTCCCCCAACACATCGCTCTGCCTCGCGGCTGTCTTGATGCGGCAATGGACTTGCTGCGCGACAACAGCATCGCCTGCGATCTGCATGACGAGCGATTTGGCGGCGAGATCATCGATGTGGCCTTCGCTGGCACCTTGCGCCTTGACCAGGAAACTGCCGTTTCGGCCATGCTGCATCACGACACCGGGGTCCTGTGCGCGCCAACAGCATTCGGCAAGACCGTTACCGCCGCCGCGCTGATCGCTCGCCGGGGCGTGAACACCCTGGTGCTGGTGCACCGCACCGAGTTGTTGAAACAATGGCAAGAGCGCCTGCAAGTCTTTCTCGGCGTAGGCAAGGGCGTAGTCGGCACCATTGGTGGTGGCAAGGCCAAACCCACCGGGAAGATCGATATCGCTGTGATGCAGTCGGTATCCCGGCAGGGCGAGGTCAATCCGCTGGTTGAGCACTACGGGCAGGTGATCGTGGACGAGTGCCATCACGTTGGCGCCGTGTCATTCGATGCCATCCTGAAGCGAACCAAGGCGAGGTTCGTGCTCGGCCTTACGGCAACCCCGATTCGCCGCGATGGTCAACAACCGATCATCTTCATGCAGTGCGGGCCGATCCGGTACACAGCGGCTAAGCCGGCAGGTGCACCCCATGACTTGGAGGTGCTGCCGCGAACACGTTTCTCACGGATCGACTTGCCGCACGAGGCGGGCATCCAGGATGTGTTCCGGCATCTGGCCGATGACCAGGCCAGGACCGAAGCTATTGCCGCCGAAGTCCGTGACGCGTTTCAGCAGGGTCGCAAAGTGCTGGTGCTGACCGAGCGTACCGAACACCTCGACGCTATTCGGATTGCACTGGAAGAACAAATACCGGAGCTGTTTATGCTGCACGGCCGGATGTCCAAGAAACAGCGTGCAGCGCTGATCACGGCACTGGACGCCTTAGCGCCCGACGCGCCGCGCGTACTGCTGGCCACAGGCAAACTGGTCGGCGAAGGCTTTGACCATCCGCCCCTCGACACACTGGTGCTGGCGATGCCCGTCTCCTGGAAAGGCACGCTGCAGCAATACGCCGGTCGTCTGCATCGAGAGCACGCCTGCAAGACCGATGTGCGCATCATCGATTTCGTCGATACTGGGCATCCGGCACTGCTGCGGATGTGGGAGAAACGTCAGAGCGGGTACCGGGCGATGGGGTACCGCATGGGGATGGGAACCGACCAGTTGGACAGTTGACGAGTGCTTTCACCACATTGGTCGGCATGCTGTTGACACACTTGCCAACAGTCTGGAACAGACGCCCGGGCCGATCCTTGCGCCTGACCGTGCTGCATGTGCAAGCCCCTACGCCAGAACAAGTCGCTCGCATCGCTCAGTCAATCTACGGACGCATGCGCGCCGAGATACGGCACTGAACTGTCCGTGTGCCTGGGGGCAGTATTTCCAGTCCCCGATCTGTCGCAAGGCAAGGCCACGTGCATGCTGCGCTCCGGCGTCGGGCGCGAGCCTTTCCGTTGCCGGGTGGCTCAGTAGCGGACCTTGAACGTGGGCGAATCCTCCGCCCGCATGTGCCGGCGGTCGTAGAGCCGGGTGGTGCTGATGTTGGCGTGGCCCAGCCACTGCTGGACCTTGGCGATGTCTGCCTCGTGCTCGAGGGCGTTGGTGGCGGCGGTGGCGCGCAGGCCGTGGCCGAGGCCCTCTTGTTGACAAGCAATGATTGCAATCCAGCTCGGCAGCGGCGTGCTTTGCTTCTTTGCACGCCTTGAGGGCCTGCCGGCGGGTTTTCTCGATCTCGTGGGCGCGGGCCTGGGCAGCCTGCAGGTAGACGCGACTGTCCTCGGCCTCCTTGTGCTGTTGCATGGCTGCCAGCAGCTGGCCGTTGGGTTTGGGCCGCGTTCCTCTGTAAAGCTGCCTCCAATAGGCTCGGAACGACTGCCGGCGTACAAGACACCGGCTGAGCATGGAGTGAACCGCCTTCGAGCGCCGTTACCAGGCATTCAGATGAGCAGCTCGAACGCGCGAAGCCGGGAAACGGTTTCCGGAAGGCGTTGCTTCAACAGGCAGTCCAGCTACTCGCGAGAGGAAAAGGGAGGGTTCTTCAGCGATGCCCGGTGACGGCGGACGGCCTCGAGCACGGCGCCGATGTGCAGCTCCATCAGGTCCGTGATGAAGTCGTCCGGATGGATGGCCCGCACACCGAAGGGAGACAGATCCTGGTCGGGAAAATCCTTGAGATTGAAGGTCACGATCGCTTCGGCACGCGTCTGCACCGCGGCCGCCACCACATGGCGATCCTCCGGATCAGGGAGTGTAATGCCGGGGATCAGGCTCTCGAAGCCCGTCACCAGGGCTCCCGGCACATGACGATCCATCAGCTCTCGTACACGCCCGACCGTGTCAGGCGACAAGTCGGGACGATCGGCCAGCAGATTCCGCGTCCATTCCTGATGGATGGTTTCCGACCAGCGGGCGCGGAACTGACCGGATAGCGCCAGGTACATCAGCAGGCTGCGCAGCGGTGCCGGATACATCATGCAATGCAGGCATCGTAGATGACCGTGTAGTTCGAGCTCACTCGTAGCCCAGCCCCAGTGCCCGGTCCAAGGCAGAGAGCTCGGCTAGCGCCGCCAGTCGCTCCTGTTCAAGCTTCTCCTGGTAGATGCGGAGATCGGCAAATTTCACCTTCCGGCGATTGCCGGCGCGATGGTAGGGGATGGCTTCCTCGTCGAGCAGCTTGATCAAGGTGGGGCGAGACATATTCAGCAGGTCGGCCGCTTCCTGGGTGGTCAACTCCGCATGGACGGGAACCAGGCGGACACTGTTGCCTTCACCCAGTTCGGTCAACACATCGACCAGCAGACGCAGGGCGCTGACCGGGATGTTGACGGAGCGCCCCCCCTTGGGATCGCTGATGGACAGGGTCTGCGTCTCCGCGCGGGTTTCGATAATGGCGGAAAGCTCCTGACTGCACAATTTGGCCAGGGCAGCCTCTGCTGCGCTGGGCAGTGTCTCTTGCAGGCGGTTCATGGCGGCTCCTCTCTCCTTGCGCATTCAGGATATTCGAAATTTTCGCAATTTTGTTATTTTTCGAATTATTCGAAAGCTTGCAGAGGCATCCGATGACTGGTTTCCCTGCTCCAGGGCACATGTGGCTCGCGCTCGATCAGGCCCATCTCCTAGGTTCTGTTGACGCAAGCCCAGTGCTAAAACTGGGCTTTTGCCATGACTGACAGAAGCCGTCTGAGCGATACCGACTGGTCCCGTATCCAAAGTCTGCTGAGCGCCACGAAGGGGATCCGGCTGACCCGTACTCTCGGCTGTCGCCGCTTTGTCGAGGCGGTGCTCTGGATACTACGCAGCGGCGCTCAATGGCGGATGCTGCCTCGTTGCCTCGGCTCATGGAACAGCGTTTTCAAACGCTTCACCCGCTGGTGCCGGCTCGGCGTCTGGGACCGGCTTCACTCGGTACTGGCTCGGGACGCTGACCTTCAGCACGTCTGCATCGACAGCTCCGTCGTGCGTGCCCATGCCTGTGCAGCCGGGGCGGCCAGCAGTACTGCGGCCCAGGAGGCACTGGGGCATTCGCGAGGAGGCTTCAGCAGCAAGATCCATGTGTTGACCGATGCGCTGGGGTTACCGATTCGCTTCATCCTGACGGAAGGCCAAGCGGCCGATATCAGCCAGGCGATCCCACTCATGGCGGGGATCGCCACGTCGGCACTGCTGGCCGACAAGGGCTATGACGCCAACCAGCTTCTGGCCTGGCTGAAGGAGCGCCAGATCCAGGCCGTCATTCCCGCCAGACGGAACCGCATCGAGCAACGCTCCTGCGACTGGCATCTCTACAAGGAGCGGCACGTGATCGAGTGCCTGTTCGGCAAGCTGAAGCACTACCGGCGGATCACCACTCGCTATGAGAAGAGGGCCAGCCATTTCAAGGGAATGCTGGCTTTTGCGGCTGTTTTGCTATGGCTGCGCTGATACGTCAACAGAACCTAGTCCCCTACATCGATTATTTCGAGCGGGGCAACGATGCTGGGAGCAAGCTTGCCGATCGGTCGATAGGCTTAGTAGCGGACCTTGAAGGTGGGCGAATCCTCCGCCCGCAGGTGTCTCCGGTCGTAGAGCCGGGTGGTACTGATGTTGGCGTGGCCCAGCCACTGCTGGACCTTGGCGATGTCGGCCTCGTGTTCCAGGGCGTTGATGGCGGCGGTGGCGCGCAGGCCGTGGACGCCGAGGCCCTCGATCATAATGCCGGCCGCCTTGGCGTAGGCCCCGACCAGGGCATAGATGCCCTCGGCAGAGATCCCGGCGCCGGTCCGCTTGCCGCGCAGCGGCAGAAACAGCGGCGCCTTGTCCCATTGCTGGTGATGACCCGAGGCCTCCAGGTAGAGATGGATGCGCTCGGCGGCGACCGGGTGCAGCGGCAGGTAGCGCAGCTTGCCGCCCTTGCCGTGGACGCGCAGATGCTTGAGGCCGCGGCGGTCCTGGAGATCGTGGACGGCCAGGCGGGCGGCTTCCTCGCGGCGCAGGCCGTGATAGAGCAGCACGGCGAGGATGGGGTTTGGGGAACAACGGAACCAAAAACCAACGTAAGGCGGGATTAGAGTTCGGCGCCGCCGTGAACACGGGCAGTTCTCAGGACTTTGATTTGACGAACGGGTTTTCTGCACGACTACCGCCGCCTTTCTCTGGCAAAGACGACGCCCCTGGCCTGGTTCGGCAAAACGGTGGTTTTTCCGAACTCACCAGACGCCACAAGGGTTTGCGGGCCGGCACCGGGCTTAAGTGCACTTTCTGTTCCGTTGCTTCCCAAACCCCAAATTACAACTCGCTCATTATTAACCCGGCAATCAAATACCCAATATAAGTGGCATAACGCACCGACGCATGCTGGAAATAGGCAACTACCCGCTCCGGGGTTTTGGCCAACCAGCTCATGAATGCCTCGGCCTTCTCCAGCAATTCCGACTTGTTTCGCGCCCGGTCACTGGTGCGCAAGCGTGTCTTGAGGTCGCGGTTCAAATACTCGTCCGGATTACACTCAGGCGAATAGGGTGGCAGGTAGAACGCTTCGATTTCTTCCTTGTGCCCTTCGAGCCATTCCCTGACCAGACGCGCATGATGGACACGCAGGTTGTCCAGGATCAGAAAGATCTTCCTGTCACTGTCCGCCACCAGCCTCGACATGAAACCGATCATCCGCTCGGTATTCATGGCCCCCTCCAGGAACTCGAACCGTACCAGTCCCTGGTTGCTGATCGCTGAGACCATGCTCAGGCCATGACGCCGAGTCGGCGCCACCAGCACCGGCGTGACGCCTGCCGGCGCATAGCCTCGAATCCAATGCCCATCTTCAGCTACGGCCGTTTCATCGCCCCAGTAGATCGTCGCGTTTTCGGCCTTGGCGCGTGCCACGATGGCCGGATAGGTCTCTTCGAGCCAGTGCTCGATCGCCTCCGGGTTCTGTTCCAGCGCCTGCCGGGTCGGCCGCTGTGGGGTATATCCCCAGCGCTGAAGGTACTGACCCACCGTCCGGATCGGCATCTCGACGCCATACAAGTGCTTGATCAACTGCATGACGGCCCGGCGGTTCCACAGGGCAAAGTCGAGTTGCAACTGGTTCGGGGTCTGGCCCACCAGAATCGAGCGCAACTGCCACTCCTGTGCGAGCGTCAAGGTCCGTCCGCTTGCCTGGCGCCGACCTCGTGTCCTGGATTTCAGACCTTCGCTGCCTTGCTCGCTGTAGCGTTTGGACCAGGCTAGTACGGTACTCAGATGTACGCCCAATGCGTCGGCAACCTCTTGCCAAGTCAGTTCGCGCTGCTCACGCAGATTCATGGCCAGGCGCCGCATCTGGTCCTGAGTTTCTCGAGAGAGCTTTCGGGCATCGATCTTTTTCATGCCTCTTTATATCGTGAATTTGATTGCCGCGTTAATAACAACCAGCCAAACCCTTATGGGCTGAGACGTGCCCCTTCAATCCTCCGCCAGGCGAAAAGCTTCTGCCATGCGATCCTGCTCTCGAGCAGGAAGCCTAAGACCATTAGCAATTGTTCTCCATTGGCTGACGATGCCCTGGAAATCTTCAATGATCTCGTCGGCCTCTTTCAGGCTCAGTCGGAAATACTCGGCAACCTCGCGTGCCAAGTCGAGATCCAGGGCGTTATCCGCTTCAGTGATGTTGAGCTTTAGGCCGTCGGCGATAGGGACGGGGTTCATATCGTAGGCTTCGGAGAGCCGCCATCCGGCGCCTGGGATCAAGATGAATCCGTGATTACGCAAGTGATCGTCTGTGTTCGAGACGAGAATGTTGAAGACAATCCTCGACCATAGTTCGCGCAGGTCGGCGTTGGTCTGGGAGCCATACTTTATGAGCACCTCGGCCAGTTCCAGGTAACTGGCACCTGTGGAGGCATCATCGCCGTCAACGTGTCCGGTCATTGTCATCGCCGAGGCAAAGTGAAGGCGCCGGCCGTTCTCTGTACGATCAAACCGACGGACCATGAAGCAGTGATAGTCGCTGGCGAATTTCCGGGCTTCAGCGACAGCCACGTTCAGGCCGCAGCCGACGGCCAGGGCATTCACGACCATCTCCCAGCCACCCACGTCGTAGTCGTCGCGGGTGCTCGGAAACTTAGCGATGTATAAGCGCCCCTTGTCGTCTGCGACGCTTGCCTTGGGTCTGGCACCACCAAGCGAGCCGCCAGGGGCAATGAGCATCCTCAGCCAGTCTTGGCCCTGCAAGGCCGTGTTACTAGCCTTTTTTAAAGTAATGTCATACTGCTGCATATCGGCAGTCCGGGTGGCGAAAAAACGACTTCACCAACTCCGGTAACTTCTGGATTCTGCGCAGCGCACCCAGTGCCAACCTCTTCATCTCTTCCCGGTTCTGCACAAGACGCCTGGACACACTGCGCTTGACGTGCCCCCAGACCTGCTCGTCCGGGTTCAGCTGTGGCGAGTACGGCGGCAGATAGAAGAGTTTCAGGCGCCCCGCTTGTTCTTCGACGAACGCCCTGACCAGCCGGGCCTTGTGCACCGGATGGCCATCGATGATCACGAAGACCGGCTGCTCGGCACCGATCAGCAGGCGCTTGAGAAACTCGCGGAACACGCTGGCCGTCACCGTCCCGTCGTGCAGCATGAAGCGGAACTCGCCGCGCGTCCCGACCGCCGACAGCATGTTCACCGAGAAGCGTCGGCCGGTCACCTCGACCACCGGCGTTTCCCCCTGCGGTGCCCAGGTCGTGCCGGCATGGTAGTCGGAGCGCAGGCCCGACTCGTCCGCGAAGTAGATCCTTGCCCCCGCTGCACGGGCCTCGGCCCGAATCGCCGGGTAGGTCTCGTTTTCCCACTGGCGCACCAGCGCCGCATCCTGCTGCCAGGCGCGATGCAAGGGTTTCTGCGCGGTGAAGCCGAGCAGCTTCATGACTCGGCTCACGGCGGACAGCGACAGCGTCTTGCCGAACTGGCGGCGGATCAATTCGGCGATCAGCGACAAGGTCCACAGGCCGAACTCGAAACGGTATTGCAGCGGCGAGTGGTCCCGAACGGCCTGTGCCAGCCAGCGCATTTCCTCGGCACTGATCCTGGGGGGACGTCCGGGAACCGGCTTGGCGAGCAGGGCGTTCTGTCCGCCATTGGCGAAGTCGGACAGCCAGCGAAAGACGCTGCGGATATTGACGCCGAAGGCGGCCGCCACGCTTTGGACGGTCTGCCCTTCGCGAACGGCCTTGATCGCCTGCTGACGCATGACCTGAAGGGAATGGTGGTCGATTGCTCGACCGTCGGAGTTTCGTTTGCATTTCATCGGAGTATTAATCCGGCAATCCAATACCTCAAATCATGCCGCATAGGCAATTTTGGGGTGCCTGAAGTACGAGCGAATTCGCTCGGGCTTTGATTGCAGGCGGCGCATGACCGAACGAACCCGTCCTTCCAGAGCCTCCCGGCTTCTCACGCTTGGCCCGCTGCGCACTTGCTGCTTGAGGTCGCCATTCAGGTACTCGTCCGGATTAAGCTCCGGAGCGTAGGCCGGCAGAAAGAACACTTCGATCCGCTCTCGACGCTCATCCAGCCAGGCTTTCACTTTCTTGCTGTGATGCACGCGCAGGTTGTCCAGAATCAGGAAGACCTTGCGCCCCTGGGTGTCCCGGATCAGCCGCCCCAGGAAGCGGATCAGCACGGTCGCCGTCATGGTTTCCCGATACAGCATGAAGCGCAGCTTGCCCCGGTTGGTCACTGTCGAAATCATGTTCGAAGCAAAGCGGCTCCCACTGACCTCGCGGACTGGCGTTCGCCCTGCCGGGGCGTAGCTGCGCCCCGCGTGGCTATCGCTGCGCAAGCCGGTTTCATCGCCCCAGTGAATCTCGCCGCCCTCGGCCTTGGCGCGCCGCTCGATCTTCGGGTACTCGCTCTTCAACCAGCGCTGTATCGCCTCGGGCTGCTGCTGATAAGCGCGCTTCAGCGGCCGTTGTGGGGTATAGCCCCAACGCTTGAGGTATTCACCGACTGTCCGGATCGGCATCTGAAGACCGCAGTGCAGGGCGATCAGGGCTTGTACCGCATCCCGAGTCCAGAGCGCGAAAGCGAGCTTCAACTGGTCTGGCATGGTGTCGAGCAATAGCGTGCGAATCAGTGCCTCCTGCTCCGGGCTGAGGCTGCGGCGCTCTCCTGGCAGTGACCCACGCTGGCCACCCTCAATGGCGGCCGACTTGCCTTGGTGCTGCGCCACCTCGACCCAGTGCGCCACGGTGCGCAGATGAACGCCAACGGCTTCGCCGATGGCTCTGTAGGTATACCCCTGCTCGCGCATGCGAAGGGCAATGGCGCGTTTTTCGCGCTGTTCCAAGGGGCTGAGGCTTCTAGCGTCACTGGTCATCGGGAAAAATGGCGATTATGCCCTATTGGATTGCTGGATTAATATTATCCCTCAATATGACAATACTTTCGATAAAATTAGTAAGAGTGAGTTGGTTAGGTTTACTCCTAGATATCTATCCCCCACTCTCTAAGGAAATCCTGAAAAAGACTTCCCGATTCTGGTGAAATACACCCGCTCCCTTGTCCGAGTTTCCCGATGAAGCAACTGTCCTTCGCCGATGCCGAGTATGCCGGCAAGCGCAAGCAGACCCGCCGCGAGCGCTTCCTGCTCGAGATGGACCAGGTGGTGCCGTGGCAGGGGCTGATCGCCCTGATCGAGCCCTACTATCCCAAGGGCGAAGGCGGTCGGCCCGCCTACCCGCTGGCAGCCATGCTGCGCGTGCACCTGATGCAGAACTGGTTCGGCTACAGCGATCCGGCGATGGAGGAAGCGCTGTACGAAACCACTCTCCTGCGCCAGTTCGCCGGCCTGAGCCTGGAGCGCATCCCGGACGAAACGACCCTCCTCAACTTCCGTCGCCTGCTGGAGAAGCACGAACTGGCCGGGGGAATACTGGAGGTGATCAACGGCTATCTGGGCGAGCGCGGACTGTCGCTGCGCCAGGGCACCATTGTCGACGCCACCCTGATCCATGCGCCGAGCTCGACGAAGAACAAGGACGGCAAGCGCGACCCGGAAATGCACTCGACGAAGAAGGGCAACCAGTACTACTTCGGCGCAAAAGCTCACATTGGTGCCGACGCTGAGTCGGGTCTGGTGCACAGCGTGGTGGTCACGGCAGCCAACGTGGCAGATGTCACCCAAGTCGACCAACTGCTGCATGGCGAGGAAAACGTAGTGAGTGCCGATGCGGGCTATACCGGCGTAGAGAAGCGCCCCGAGCATGAAGGTCGGCAGGTCATCTGGCAGGTCGCGGCCCGGCGCAGTACCTACAAGAAGCATGGCAAGCGTAGCGCCTTATACAAAGCGATCCGCAAGATCGAGAAGGCCAAGGCCCAGGTACGAGCCAAGGTCGAACATCCGTTCCGCGTGATCAAGCGCCAGTTTGGCTACACCAAGGTGCGCTTCCGGGGATTGGCCAAAAACACGTCACAGTTGGTGACGCTGTTCGCCTTGTCGAATCTGTGGATGGCGCGCCGATATTTACTGGCGAATGCAGGAGAGGTGCGCCTGTAATGCGGGAAACGGTTGCTGCGACGTGCTCGCGGCAGCTAAAAAACGCAGAAACGAGCGGGTGATCTGATCGTTTTTGATCGATTCTCCGCTTTCAAAGTCGGCGGGGGGCTGAAGTCAGCCAGAAATACATGACTACTTCAGACCATCCCTAGGCGTCGACCATACTTCCTTGTCGATGCCGGGGGTGCTCTTGCCTTGGTTCTCTGTAACTCGCTTCACCGCCACAGCTTTGGCGGAGAACGAATGGGTCAGCAGCCATTGCAAGGCCTTGACCTTGCGCCAGTTGCGTTCCCTGGTCGCCTTTGCGATACGCATCTGCAGCCGCTTCACCTCACGATGGCATGCGGCCCAATCAATGCTGTGCCAGTCCACTGAGCGGTCGGAGGGTGCGCCAGCACAACAAACACGCGCCGTCATTCGCCATTCCCTCCTCGGGCAGTTCTACAGACTCTCTCGCAATACGAGACCTGGTGGAAGTCTGCTCGCTTGTCGCGCAGGGTGATGTCGCCTCCCGGCTCAACCCCTATCCACCCCATTACAGAGCGGCGTTCGCTTTTTCCACCTTCCCTTACCCACTGCTCCATCGCATTGCCTTGCGGCCGTGCTACCCATAGGGAGAGCGTTGGGCTTACCGTGTTTCGCAGCTTCGACTTAATCCGATTTAGGTCCACCCTATCGACCGGCGGAGCAACGCCCATGGCAGGAGATACCTTGAGCTCCTGCGCCTGTCCGCTTACCTTTTGGTTCAAGCCTGTCAGCATCTTTGGCTTGTTCTGGATTACGGTCTTTATCAGGTGTTCACTTACGTTGACCATGTCGGAGACCCTTGCCCGCTACCGGATTGATGCTGCCAGTACGGCACTTGCCCTCACGGGCCCGTGCCGACGCCGTGAGGCGCACGGATACGTTGTCAGCGGGGCTTCACACCGAGCCGTTACCAGCTCCGCATGCCCACCTAGGGTACGACTCATGGGAAAGTCGGTGGCAATCGCAGCCACAATCGAAGAGGCGACTTCACGTCGCACCAGGTAGTTCCAGACGAGATTCACGCTGCGGGCCATCTGCCGGAGCAGCGGCGCATGCTTGTCTCGAACGCGAACCTTGAGGGTCTTGGTGTGCTTCATGCGGCCAGGTTGCCATGTAGTTGGGGAAACCCAAGGGCCGCTTCGCGCCCGTGCTCTACATCCCCGCACTAAAAGTACGGGGCTTTCCGCGCTTTCTGGTAATTTCGGCCGTTTCCCCACGTGCATGGGAGCAGCTTTCGTTTTGGACTCGGATCGCCCTTTATGTGCTTTCCCGCTCGACCAGTTGGCATTCGAGCCGGTTCAAGCGCTGCACCGGCAGTGTCACTGCTATCGCACCGAGACTTTCCAATACCCGCAACGCAGCCATTTCACCAATCTCCAGCGACGGAGGCCGAATGGTGCTTAGGCTCGGTAACAGCATGTGGGCGAAGGCGTAGTCGCCAAATCCCATGACAGCACAATCGCCAGGGATATTCAGATCCATGCGTTGCGCGGCGAGCAGGCCGCCAGCCGCCAGGTTGTCGTTGGCGAAAATGATCGCATCGGGCTTCGGCGTGCCCTGCATCAGCGTTTCCATGGCCTCCTTGCCTGCCTCGAAAGGTGCGTTGCCGATGCTGGGGACGAAATTCCAAGGCTGGAGTCCGGCGGCCTCCAGGATGGCCGCATAGCCATCGCGCCGATCCAAGGCGCTGAAGTCTCCGGCGGCGCTGTTCAGCACGAAGGCGATGCGCCGGTAACCCTTGCCGAGCAGATGGCGTGCCGCCATTTCCCCTACATCGTAGTGCTGGAAACCAACCTGAATGGGCGCACGCTCGGGTTGATAATCCCAGATCTCGACTACGGGGATGTCCGTTCCGGCAAGCAGTCTTTCCGTGCCCTCGCTGTGGAAATGACTGGTGACCACCAACGCTGCCGGCGACCAACCGAGAAAAGCCCGCACGGCATTTTCCTCCTGTTCCGGCGAAAAATAGCTGGAAGCCAATAGCAACTGATAGCCGTGCCGGCTCAGGGTGTCGCTGAAGCCTTGGATGGTATTGGCGAAGATGGGCCCCGAGATATTCGGGATGACCATGCCGACGATACGGCTGCGCGCGGAAGCAAGGCTGCCGGCGACCAGATTGGGTACATAGCCGAGCGCCGAGACAGCCTCACCGATACGTTGGCGCAGCTCCTCCGACACCAACTCGGGGTGATTGAAAAAGCGCGAAACAGTCAGCGCCGAAACCCCTACCTCACGGGCGACGTCGTTAAGCGTGGTGCGCCCGGCCGTACGCCGTTTGCGGGGAGGCGATGAGTCGCTCACAGGCTCTTTTCTCTCAAAAATTGAATATAAAAGTAATTTTTAATTATTTGACGATCTATATGGAATCTCTCAATACTGCAGATGTTAGCGCTGACATTACGAGATGTCTCTCGTCATCTGCCACTCGCACACACGGGACCAGAACAGGCGCTTCGTTCAGACCCAGTAGCCGAGCAGACCGCATCTGGTCCAGCGGGGCAGAGCAAGAGCATGAAAGAAATTACTCATCACATCGGCGCCGCACCCAGCGGCAGACAGCACTTTGCAAATTATCGCGACCCTCTGGTATTGGCAGTCCTGCTGTCCTGCCTGGGAGGCCCCGCTTGGGCGGAGCCGGACGCAGCGGCAACCGAAACCACAGCATCGAGCGCCGACAGCGAGCAGACTCTCCAGGCCATCACCGTTACGGCCACCCGCCGCGAGGCCTCCCTACAGGAGATTCCCGTAGCTGTTTCGGTGATCGACGGGGAGCAGTTGGAGCGCGACAACCGCAACAGTGTCGCCAGTATCGTCCAACAGGTGCCGACACTGAATTTCCGCACTGGCGCCTCGAACAAGGACACTTCGCTGTTCATCCGCGGTGTGGGCACTATCTCTACTTCGCCGGGCATCGAGCCGACTGTGGCCACCGTGATCGACGGCGTGGTGTTCGGCCGGCCCGGCCAGTCGACCCTGGATTTGGTCGACCTGGAACGCATCGAGGTGCTGCGCGGACCGCAGGGTACCTTGTTCGGCAAGAACGCCTCGGCCGGCGTGCTCAATATCGTCTCCCGGGCAGCACCGGAACACCTCCAGGGCTACGTCGACTACTCGCACTTCGGCAACGGCAACGAGAACCGCGTGCGCTTCGGCGTCGGCGGCCGTTTGACCGACAGCCTCAAGGGCTCGCTGAGCGGCTTGCTCGGCAAATACGACGGCAACGTGGAGAACGCTGCCAATAACGATGACGTCAATGGCTACGACCGCACGGGCCTGCGCGGCAAACTGGAATTCGAGCCAAGCGAAAACTTCAAGTTCATCCTGATCGGCGACTACTCGCGCAGCGACGACGACATCCCCAATGGGGTGGTCGTCTCGACCAGCAACGCCGCCTTCGCCAACTCGCTCAAGCCGGTATCGCCGAGCCGACACAACCAAGACATCGCCAGCGACTACAAAAGCCGCGTCGAGGACACCAACGCCGGCATCTCCGGACAGGCCGAATGGCAGCTAGGCGAGTTCACCCTGACCTCCATCACGGCCTGGCGCCGCTGGGACAATACCCAGCTCCAGGACGGAGACCGCCTCGCGGCCCTGCCGCTGACCGCCTCCCACGACAAGGGCGAAGTGGACTACGACCAATACTCCCAGGAGTTTCGCCTGACCTCACCGAAGGGCGGATTTCTCGAATACGTGCTGGGCGTCTACTACATGCATGGCCGCACCGAAGAGACCTACCAGCGTCTGTCGGTGAACGACGGAGTGGCCAATCAGGGCCGTGCCGACTACGACGTGACCAGCGACAGCTTCGCCCTGTTCGGCGAGAACACCTTCAATTTCACCGAGAATTTCCGGGGCATCTTCGGCCTGCGCTGGACCCAGGACGACTTGGAGTACACCCACCGCCGAGTCTCCACCTCGCCTGTCGCGGTCACCGGCATCCAGCCCTCGACCGCCAGCTCTGGCTCGGTGGACGAAGACGAGTGGAGCGGGCGCATCGGCGTGCAGTACGACTTCACCGACCACCTGATGGGCTACGCAACCTACTCGCGAGGCTACAAGGGGCCGGCCTACAACGTGTTCTTCAACATGCAGCCGCGCGACACCGAATCCCTCAAGCCGGAAACCTCCGATGCCTACGAAATCGGCCTGAAGGCCACGGCACTGAATAACCGCCTGACCGCCAACCTGGCGGTCTTCCATACCGATTACGATAACTACCAGGCGAACTTCTATGACACCGTAGCTGGCCAGGTGGTGACTCGTCTGGTCAATGCCGGCAGCGTCTATACCCGCGGTGTCGAGTTGGACTACAGCTTCCAGGCCACCCACCAGTTCCGGCTGTCCGGCGCCCTGGCCTATACGGAAGCACGCATCGACAGCTTCCAGTGCCCGCCGGGCGCAGCCGCCAATTGCGACGTGGACGGCAAGCCGCTGCCCTTCACGCCGGACTGGAAGAGCTATGTGCGCGCCGACTACACGATCCCGCTGAGCAACGGGCTGGACATCGAGCTGAGCAGCGACTTCAGCTGGCAGGACGAGGTGCAGTTCACCCTCGACCAGAACCCGGACACCAAGCAGGGCGCCTATGGCATCTGGAACGCCAGCGTTGCCCTGGCCGATTACAACGACGGCTGGCGCGTGGCCTTTCTAGGCAAGAACCTGAACGACAAGTCCTACGCCCAGTCGATGGCCTCCGGCGGCAACTACATCTACCGCTTCGTGCCACGCGACGACGAGCGCTACTTCGGCGTGCAGTTGCGCAAAGAGCTTTGAGCTTTCTTCAAGTGTTTCCGCCCACGCCACTGGGCGCCCTACCATTTCGTTCAAATCTACGGCAAGGAAATTTCATGAGCCAATCCACCCGCCAACTCAATCTCGGCGCCTTCCTCATGGCCACCGGACATCATATAGCCGCCTGGCGACATCCAGATGTGCCAGCCGATACGCTGGACTTCTCCATCTACCGGCGCGCCGCGCAGATCGCCGAAGCGGCCTGCTTCGATGCGCTGTTCGTCGCCGACAGCGTTGCCGTCTTCCACGACAAGGTTGCCAGCCATACCGCACGCTCGACCTATTTCGAGCCCCTCACCCTGCTCTCGGCGCTCAGTGCGATCACCGAGCGGATCGGCCTGGTCGGCACCGCGACCACCACCTATAACGAGCCCTACCACGTGGCGCGCAAATTCGCCTCGCTGGATCACCTGTCGGCCGGGCGCTGCGGCTGGAACCTGGTGACCTCCGATGCCGCCGCTGAAGCACAGAACTTCGGCCGCGACGAGCACCTCGGGCATGCCGAACGCTATGTCCGGGCACGCGAGTTCCACCGCGTGGTCACCGGCCTGTGGGACAGCTGGGCGGATGACGCCTTCCTGCGCGACAAGGCCAGCGGGTGCTTCTACGACCCGGACAAGCTGCATGTGCTTGACCACCGCGGCGAGCATTTCAAGGTGCGCGGTCCGCTCAATGTGGCCCGCTCGCCGCAGGGACGCCCGGTGGTCGTGCAGGCCGGCTCCTCCGAAGCCGGTCGCGAGCTGGCCGCCGAGACCGCCGAGGTGGTGTTCACCGCACAGGCTTCGCTGGAATCGGCGAAAACCTTTTACGCCGACCTCAAGGGACGGCTTGGCAAGTACGGCCGCGACGAGAATGCGCTGCGGATCATGCCTGGCGTCTTCGTGGTGGCCGGACAGAGCGAGAGCGAGGCCAAAGAGAAGTTCGAGGCCTTCCAGGAGCTGGTCGAGCCGCAGGTGGGCGTCGCGCTGCTCGGGCGCATGCTGGGTAACTTCGACCTGTCCGAATACCCGCTGGACGGCCCGCTGCCGGAGCTGCCGCTCACCGACAGCGGCCAGCGCAGCCGCCAGCAGCTTTTGACCGAGCTGGCGGGCACGGAAAACCTGACCCTGGGCCAACTGGGCCGGCGCATCGCCGGCGGGCGCGGCCACTACAGCCTGATCGGCACGCCCCGGCAGATCGCCGACGCGCTACAGGCCTGGTTCGAGGAGCGCGCCGCCGACGGGTTCAATGTGCTGGTGCCACACCTGCCGGGCGGCCTGGAGGACTTTGCCGCACTGGTGGTACCGGAGCTGCAGCGGCGCGGCCTGTTCCGGCGCGAATACCGGGGCCGCACTCTGCGCGAACACCTCGGCCTGGCACGCCCGAAAAACCCCTTCTTCGCCTGATCGCCCACCGTCCGGAGGTTTCCCCATGACCTATCTTGCCGCGCCGAACCGCTACGAGCGCATTCCCTACCGCCGCGTCGGCCGCAGCGGCCTGGTGCTGCCGGCCCTGTCCCTGGGACTGTGGCACAACTTCGGCGACAGCACTCCGCTCGACACCCAGCGCGCCCTGCTGCGCACCGCCTTCGATCTCGGTATCAACCACTTCGACCTGGCGAACAATTACGGGCCGCCCTACGGCAGTGCCGAGATCAACTTCGGCCGCCTGCTGCGCGAGGATTTCCGCGCCTATCGCGACGAGCTGATCCTTTCCACCAAGGCCGGCTGGGACATGTGGCCCGGCCCCTATGGACAGGGTGGCGGCTCGCGCAAGTACGTGCTCGCCAGCCTCGACCAGAGCCTCAGGCGCCTGGGCATCGACTACGTGGACATCTTCTATTCGCACCGCTTCGATGCCGATACGCCGCTGGAGGAAACCGCCGGCGCGCTGGCCGACGCGGTTCGTCAAGGCAAGGCACTGTATGTAGGCATCTCCTCCTACTCCGCGGGTAAAACCCACGAGATCGCCGCCTTGCTTCGCGAGCACAAGGTACCGCTCCTGATCCACCAGCCGGCCTACAACCTGTTCAATCGCTGGGTGGAAAAAGACCTGCTGGCCAGCACCGAAGAGCTCGGCGCCGGGGTGATCGCCTTCACCCCCCTGGCCCAGGGCCTGCTTACCGACAAGTACTTGAACGGCATCCCCGCCGATGCGCGGGTCAACCGCCCCGGCGGCGCCTCGCTGCGCCCCGAGCACCTGTCCGAGGCAAATATCGAGCGCGCCCGGGCACTCGCCGGCATTGCCAAGCGGCGCGGGCAGAGCCTGGCCCAGTTGGCCCTGGCCTGGACCCTACGCGATCCCCGGGTGACGTCGGCATTGATCGGTGCCAGCCGCCCGGAGCAGCTCGTCGAGAACGTCGCCGCTCTGGATAACCTGGCGTTTAGCACCGAGGAGCTGACCGAAATCGACCGCCATGCCGTCGAAGGCGGTATCAATCTCTGGGAAAAGCCCTCGAGCGACTGGCAGGCATGAAGATGAAGACTTTCCGATTCAGCATGCTTCTGTTTGGATTGTTGGCTTTCGCCCAAGTGTCGCTTGCAGATCCGACGGTCTTGCGCATTGGCTACCAGAAAGCGTCGAGCAGTCTGGTCCTGGCCAAGCAGCACGGCCTGCTGGAGAAACGCTTTCCTCGAACTCGCATCGACTGGATCGAATTCCCTGCCGGTCCGCAGATGCTCGAGGCACTGAATATCGGCAGCCTGGATATTGGCTCTACAGGCGACACTCCACCGCTGTTCGCCCAGGCGGCCGGTGCCGACCTGCTGTATATCGGCGCCGAACCGCCCAAGCCACAGGCCGAGGTGATTCTGGTGGCGCCGGACAGCCCGATTCGTAGCGTCGCCGAACTCAAGGGGCGCAAGGTGGCCTTGCAGAAGGGCTCCAGCGCGCACAATCTGCTGCTGCGCGCGCTGGCGGCGGCCGGCCTGTCCTTCGGGGATATCCAGCCGGTCTACCTGCCACCGGCCGATGCCCGCGCTGCCTTCGAAAGCGGCCGCGTGGATGCCTGGGCAATCTGGGACCCCTTCTATTCGGCCGTCGAGCTGGAGGGGCGCGCACGCCTGCTGGCCAATGGCGAAGGCTTGGGGCTGCTCGGCCCGTTCTATCTGGCGGCGCGCCCCTATGCCGAGTCCGACCCGGACTTCGTGAAAGCCGTACTGGATGAGCTGGGGCAGGCGGAAAGCCGGCTCCAGAGCGACAGGGCCGGCAGCATCCGGCTGCTCGCCACGTTCACCGGCTTGCCGGAAGCGGTGATCGAGCGGACGTTCAGCCATCGCCCGGCATCGTCCGTCCTGCCCATGAGTACGGAAATCGTCGCCGCCCAACAGCGTACTGCCGACCTCTTCCTGGAAAGTCGCTTGTTGCCGAAACGGATAGATATCGCCGCGGCTGTCTGGCGGCCATGACCGGCAATGTACGACGGCGGCCAATCGACCGGACGGCCGGAAACCTCCCGACTCGTGCGCGTGTCATTTGAATTCATGGAACTCGACGATGGGAAACGCCCTTAGCGCCGGCAGCGCGCCTTACATGCCAAGGCATGAAGAACGCCATTCGGAAAAGGCGCCAGCATTCAATGCAGCGCCACCGCAGGTACTGAAAGCATCACGTTTTAGAGTCGCCAATCGATCTTTGTGGAGTCGGAGCGAAGTTCTGGTTCTGGGCATGCTGGTGGTCCTGCTGCACGCCGGAGCGCTGCACTGGCTCGGCCAGCAAACCACGCCGCCCGTGCCGGAAGTCCCCGTGCAGGTCCCGCCCATGACCATCGAGTTCAGCAGCCCGGCACCGCCGGCCGAGCCCGCCGCCTCGCCGCCGGTCGCCGCCGAACCGCCGCCTCCCCCGGTTCCGGTGGTCGAGGAGCTGGCGCCTAAAAAGGCGCCGTCCAAGCCGGCTCCCAAACCCAAGCCCCAGCCGCCCAAACAGAAGGCCGAACCCAAGCCGGCCACGACGCCCCCGGCGAAGGCCGAGGCGCCACCGTCGCCAACGGCACCTCCCGCCGCGCCGGCACAGGCCGCCCCGGCGGCTCCGGCGCCAGCGCCCTCGCCCGCTCAGGCTCCGCTCACCCCGCCCTCGGCCAGCGCCGGCTACCTGAAGAACCCGGCGCCCGAATACCCGGCCCTGGCCCTGCGCCGCAACTGGCAGGGCACCGTGCTGCTGCGCGTGCACGTGCTGGCCAGCGGCAGGCCGAGCGAGATCCGGGTCCAGAAGTCCAGCGGGCGCGAGCAGCTCGACGAGGCCGCGGTCGCCGCGGTCAGGCGCTGGAGCTTCGTGCCCGCCAAACGCGGCGACGTGGCCCAGGACGGCTGGGTCAGCGTACCGATCGACTTCAAGCTGAACTAACCGGCGGCCACCCCGCTCCTTCATCACGCTTACCACAAGGACGCTTCACCATGGACTTGCTTAGCAATCCCTTCGCCTCGGTGGAACACATCGTCATCTGGGTGCTGATCGGCTTTTCCGTCGTCACCTGGGGACTGGCCCTGATCAAGGCCATCCAGTTCGCCCGTCTCAAGTACCAGGACCGCCGGCTGCAGAAACTCTTCTGGCAGGCACCCAGCTTGGACAGCGCCGCCGACCTGGTGCAGCAGCATGCCGGCGCCGTGGCCCATCTCGCCCAGGCCGGCTTCGCCGCCATCCAGGAGGAGCCCGGCCAGCACGACCTGGCCCACGCGATCAACCACCAGGACCGCCTCGAGCGGGCTCTGCGCCAGCAGATCCAGCGCGAACGCCGTTCGCTGGAGTCCGGCCTCGCGGTACTCGCCTCGATCGGCTCCACCTCTCCCTTCATCGGTCTGTTCGGCACCGTATGGGGCATCATGGAGGCGCTCAAGGGCATCAGCGCGGCCGGCTCGGCCAGCCTGGAAACCGTGGCCGGCCCGATCGGCGCCGCCCTGGTCGCCACCGGCGTGGGCATCGCCGTCGCGGTGCCCGCGGTGCTGGTCTACAACTACTTCCTGCGCCGCCTGAAGCTGGCCGCCGCGGACCTCGACGACTTCGCCCACGACTTCTACAGCCTGGCGCAGAAAAGCGCCTTCAAGGTGATCCCGCATCCGCGCGCCGGCCGGAGCCAGGGTGTCCAACACGTGAAGGAGGCGATCTGAGATGGCCTTCTCCACCCAGGAAAGCGACGAAGTCCTCAGCGAGATGAACGTCACGCCGCTGGTGGACGTGATGCTGGTGCTGCTGGTGGTGTTCATCGTCACTGCGCCGATGCTGACCAACAGCATCCCCATCAACCTGCCCAAGACCGAGGCGGTCGCCCCGCCGGACACCAAGGACCCGCTGGTGGTGAGCATCGACGGCACGGGCAGGGTGTTCATCGACAAGGACGAGATCCAGGCCGACCTGCTGGAAAGCAGCCTGCAGGCCGCCAAGGCGGCGGACGCCGGGCTGCGCGTGCAGTTGCAGGCGGACGATCAGGTGGACTACGGCGTGGTGGCCAGGGCCATGGCCTCCATCGAGCGGGCGGGGATCACCAAGCTCGCCGTCATTACGGCGCGCTAAAAATATGGGGCTTTTTGCGCTTTCTGGTAAGAAATTTTTCGGGTAGGAACTCGACGATCGGAGCGGCTGTCTTGGAGGGCTGCTGCAGGCCCGCAGTCGGCCACCGCCAAGGTATCCCGCCTCGAGGCGCCTGCAGAGCACCAAGTCAACAAGAAACGACACAAGGACCGTTGAATGACTACATCGACACCGAGCAGTAACGTACCACCCTCCATGCCCTGCGCGGCCACCGGCAAGGTGCTCGTGGATAACAAGAGTGCCTACAGCCCCAACGACAACGACCGGAACATCGACGCCATGCTCGTGCAGCCCGACGGCAAGATCCTGCTGGCGGAAGGGCACTTCCCCCGAATCAAGCACCCTGGAAGATGATGAGCTCTCGGAGGAGTGGGATTTCGGCGTGATCCGCATAAACGCCGATGGTAGTCGTGACACGAATTTCGGCGATCTGGACGATGGCATCGTTCTCGTCGAAGGTGGCGACGGCAACGACGAGCTGATCGGCCGCCGTCACGCCGACATCGACGAACTGCTCCTCGGCGGCGACGACATCCTCGACGGTGGCGCCGGGCACGACAGCCTGACCGGCGGCGACGGCGCCGATCTGTTCCGTTTCTCGGATCGTGCGGACAGCTACCGTACCGCCAGCGAAAGTTTCGCCGACCGGGTCCACGACTTCGCCCCCGTCGAGGATCGCATCGACCTTTCGGCGCTCGGCTTCACCGGCTTGGGCAACGGCCGCGACGGCATCCTGGCCGTGCAGGTGAGCGGCGAGCGCACCTACCTCAAGAGCTTCGAGGCGGACGCGGGGGACGGCGTTTCGAGGTCGTCCTGGATGGCGGCCATGGCGATCTTTCTACTGAGGATTTCCTCTTCGCCGCACCGGCGGCGACCATCGAGTTGGCCGGTATCGCGCAGCCTGAACAGGCTAGCTGAAGGGGGATTTCCATCCAACCTTGAAGGGGTGCCCGCCAGACACTGGGCGCCTCTCCACCAATGGATGTGGAAATGTTTTGTACGAAGGCACCGGCTCACGCTGAGGACTAGAGCATTTTTAGAAAATACGAATTCGACATACAGGGGTTGCTCTTCCTGGTCATTCCGGTTCTCCTTTCCCCCTCGGACAAGGGGACCGGAATGGCTCGGGCATACAGTGCGGATCTTCGCCAGCGCGTCGTCGACGCGGCCATGGGTGGGCTGTCGGCTCGGCAGGCCGCCGAGCGATTCGACGTCGGGACGGCAACAGCGATCGTCTGGGTACGGCGCTTCCGGGAAGGCGGGGAGCTCGTCGCCCGCCGACAGGGTAAGCCCCGGGGCTTGCGGCTCGATCCCCATGCGGACTACCTGCTCGGCCTGCTCGAGCAGACCCCCGACCTGACGCTGGCCGAACTCGCCGCGCCCCTCGAACGGGAGCGTGGCGTCCGTGTCAGCCTGGCGACGATGTGGACGTTTCTCGACCGGCACGCCATGACGTTCAAAAAAAGACGGCGCATGCAGCCGAGCAGCAACGGCCGGACGTCCAGGCAGCCCGACAGGGATGGATCGAGGAGCAGTCCGGTTTCGATTGGCACAAGCTGATCTTCATCGACGAAACCGCCGCTTCGACGAACCTGGCCCGCCTGCGGGGCTGGGCCCCTCGCGGCGAGCGCTGCCGGGCCGCGATAGCCCACGGCCACTGGAAAACCACGACCTTTACCGCCGGCCTGCGGCTGGATGGCCTGAGCGCACCGCGGGTGCTCGATGGCGCCATGAACGGCCCGGCCTTCCTGGCCTATGTCGGGCAGGTTCTGGTACCCGAGCTGACGCCCGGCGATATCGTGGTGATGGACAACCTACCGGCCCACAAGGTAGCGGGGGTACGCCAGGCCATCGAAGGCGCAGGAGCCACACTGCGCTACTTGCCACCCTATAGCCCCGACCTGAACCCAATCGAGATGGCCTTCTCCAAGCTCAAGGCACTGCTGAGAAAGGCGGCGGCGCGGACCGTGCCGCAGCTGTGGCAGAGCATTGGCGAGGCGATTGCGCAGTTCTCTGCACAGGACTGCAGGCACTACTTCGAGGCAGCCGGATATGAATTGGAATAAGGTAAAAATGCTCTAGCAAAGCGGTGAGTCCATACGGTCAAGCACTGGGGCTACCCAGTCCTCAACACGGAGGCCCGGCACTCGGTCAAACTCGCGTAAGTTATTTGTGACCAGAATCAGGCCCTGTGAGCGGGCATGCCCTGCGATCATCTGATCGTAGGGGCCAATCTGCTTCCCAGCCTTGGCCAACTCCGCGCGAAGCTGACCGGTGTGTGCGGCTGCATCCTGGTCATACTTCAGCACCTCCAGGCGTGCCGCAAAGCCTTCAACATCGGCCAAGTTGCGCTCAGGATTTGAGGACTTCTCCGCACCGTAGATCAGTTCCATCATGGTTACCGTACTGATGCACATCTGCCCATGGTGTCGGTTGAACGCCTCTCGAACCAGCTGGGGCCGGTTCTTGATGGTGAAAATGCAGATGTTGGTGTCGAGCATGAACTTCAGCATCAGAACGCCTCTCGCTCCTGGTTGGCGGGCTGTTCCCGCTCAGCCATGAAGTCAGCAGTGACGCCCTCACCATCGAACCAGCTGTCCCAGCACTCGCCCGCCGGGGTGATGATCCTGGCCCTTCCGACCGCGACAACATCGACGCGCTTCACGCCGTCAGGTAGTGCAGCAGCCTTTGGCAAGCGCACCGCCTGACTACGATTGCTCAGGAACACGGAGCCTTGTTCCATGGTACACCTCGTGGGATATGGCAAACATATATCCCATGGTAGGTTCTGCCTTGGATATGTCAATGGCATATACATGCTTCTACAGCGCAACCTTGCACTTCAGCACCGTCCAGCAGCTTAAGGACACTTGGGGTGACTGGGATCGCATGTTAAGGGTGTCGAACCAGATTTATCGGCTTCAGCTGCAGCCGATCCTCCATGATCCGCATGCCCTGGTAGAGCGGCTACGCGGCAAAGCTCAAGGCCAAATGAGCCTCTTTTAGAAAAACAGGAGAATCCGAGATGGCGTTTTCTGCTCGACGTGCCGATGGGCTGAGGCTCGAACGCATACAGGCCTCCCGGCAGTATGCCGGCGGCGGCTTCGCGAACACCTACCCCTCCAGCGTGCAGCGCGTACCCGAGGGCCGGCCGACGCTGGCCGACTTCCTGTTCCGTGGTGAGGGCCGCACGCCGGCGAATCCCCTCCCCATCATCGACCCATGCGCCAGCTGGGCCCGGCCCGTCGAAACCGGGCTGCGGGCCACCTGGCTTGGTCATTCGACCGTGCTGCTGGAAATCGACGGCCACCGGGTGCTGACCGATCCGGTGTGGGGCGCGCGCGTCTCGCCGCTGCCCTTCCTCGGCCCCAAGCGCTTCCATCCGGTGCCGGTCGATATCGCGACCCTGCCGCCGCTCGATGCGGTGCTGATCTCCCACGATCACTATGACCATCTTGACTACCCGAGCATCCAAGCGCTGGCCAAGCAGCGGGTGCCCTTCGTCACCTCGCTCGGCGTCGGCCTGCATCTAGAGGCCTGGGGCATGCCGGCCGAGCGTATCGTCGAGCTCGACTGGTGGGAACGCACCGTGCTGCCGGGAGGTCTGGCGATCACCGCCGCGCCAGCACATCACTACTCCGGACGCGGGCTGCGCGATCGCAACGTGACGCTGTGGTCGTCGTTTGCCCTGCGCGGCGAGCGGCATGCGGTGTTCTTCAGCGGCGACACCGGGCTGTCGCCGGCCTTCGCCGACATCGGCCGGCGGCTCGGGCCGTTCGACCTGGTGATGCTCGAGGTCGGCGCCTGCCATCCGGCCTGGGGGAATATTCACCTGGGGCCGGACAATGCCCTGCAGGCCTGGGCACAACTGGGCAGCGGGCGTCTCCTGCCGGTGCATTGGGGCACCTTCAACCTGGCGATGCACCCCTGGGCCCAGCCAGCGGATGTGCTGCTGGCGCAAGCCTCGGAGGGGCTGGTCATGCCTCGCCTGGGCGAGCCGGTCGAGCCGGCCCGGATCGAGGCGGTAGATCCCTGGTGGCGAGGGGTAGCCGGAGGCGACTGGCGGGACGCTACGGAGCAGGACGCCGAGCTTCTGGTGCTTCCCGTGAAGGAATAGGTTCTGCTGGCGCAAGCCCAGTGTCGAATCGGGCTTTTGCCATGAACAACAAAGGCCGTTTGAACAATACCGAAGGTCTTACATACACAGCCTGTAGAGCACCACAAAAAGCATTCGGCTCACAAGAACTCTCACCTCTTGCCATTTAAAGCTTTGTTCTTCTCCCTCTGTCTGCAACAAAGTGGAAGCGGATCGCCTCTAAAACGCTCGTTAAAACACCCCAAAACCCAAAAGGATTGTTGAATGGAAACCCCGACACCGAGCAATGACGCGCCAAGCCCTACTTCCCGCACAGCCACAGGCAAGATGCTGATAGACATAGCAGGGCATAGCGATCTCAACTATGACTTGGCCCTGCAACCGGACGGCAAGATCCTGCTGGCCGGACAGAGCTATAACCCCGTCAGCAGTAATGATGACTTCAGCGTGGTCCGGCTGAATGCTGACGGCACTCTCGATACCAGCCTCGATAGCGACGGCAAGGCCATCGTCGATATCGGAGGAAGCAACCAAGGCCGTAGCCTGACCGTGCTGCCCGACGGCAAGATCCTGCTGAGCGGCAGCAGTAATGGCGACTTCAGCGTGATCCGGCTGAATACCGACGGCAGTCTCGATACCAGCTTCGGCAGCGACGGCAAGGCCACCTTCGATCTCGGGAGGGGCGATTACGTCTATAGCATGGCCATGCAGCCCGACGGCAAGATCCTGGTGACTGGACGGAGCGATAACGGCAGCGATGACAACTTCGGCGTAATCCGGCTGAACGCCGACGGCACCCTCGACACCAGCTTCGGCAGCGATGGCAAGGCCATCTTCGAGCTCGGATATAGCGACGACCAAGGCCATAGCGTGACCGTACTGCCCGACGGCAAGATCCTGATGGCGGGATCCAGCTATGACTATTCCGAGAACAGCACCTATTTCGACTTCAGCGTAATCCAGCTGAACGCCGACGGCACGCTCGATACCAGCTTTGGTAGTGATGGCGAGGCCACCGCCGATATCAATGGGAACGACGATCTGGGCAATAGCCTGCTCGTGCAGCCCGACGGCAAGATCCTGGTGGCCGGACGGAGCTATAACCCTGGCTATGACACTGAATTCAGCGTGGCTCGACTGAATGCCGACGGCAGTCTCGATGCCAGCTTCGGTAGCGACGGCAAAGCCAGCTTCGCTCTCGGGAAAGGCTACGCCCAAATCAATAGCCTGGCCCTGCAACCGGACGGCAAGATCCTGCTGGCTGGACAGAGCTATAACCCCGACAACGCTACTTATGACTTCAGCGTGATCCGGCTGAACGTCGACGGCTCGCTCGACACCGGCTTCAGCGGCGACGGCAAGGCCATCTTCGATATCGCGTGGGGCAACGATGAAGGGCACAGCCTGACCGTGCAGTCCGACGGCAAGATCCTGGTGTCGGGATATAGCTATAACCCCAGCGGCAATGGTTACGACTCGAGCAGGTACGATTTCAGCGTGATCCGGCTGAACGCCGACGGCACCCTCGATAAGACTTTTGGGGCACTGCCCGAGGATTTGCTCTTAACGCTCGAGGGCAACCACGACAACAACGACGTACTGATCGGCAGCGACGCCTACGAGCGGCTCCTTGGCAAGAGCGGCAACGACGTCCTCGATGGCGGCGCCGGGCGCGACAGCCTGAACGGCGGCACGGGCGCCGACCTGTTCCGCGTCTCGGCCCGCGACGACAGCTACCGCACCGACAGTGAAAACCTCAGCGACCGGATCATCGACTTCGATCCCAGCCAGGATCGGATCGATCTTTCGGCGCTGGGCTTCACCGGGCTGGGCGACGGCCACGACGGCACCCTGGCCGTGCAGGAGAACAGTGCCGGCACTCTTATCTATCTCAAGAGCTTCGAAGCGGATGCCGAGGGGCGGCGTTTCGAGATCGCCCTGCAGGGCAACTTCGCCGGCCTGCTCGACAGCGGCAATCTGATCTTCGAGCCTGTCGCTCTTGAGGGCACCGAAGACAGCGACAACCTGCAGGGCAGCCCGGTGGCGGAGATCCTCGCCGGCAAGGACGGCGACGACCGCCTGCATGGCGCTGGCGGCGACGACCTGCTCGACGGCGGCGCCGGGCGCGACACCTTGAGCGGAGGTACGGGCGCCGACGTGTTCCGCTTCTCGGCCCGCAACGACAGCTACCGCACCGACAGCGAGGGTTTCAGCGACCGGATCCTCGACTTCGATCCCGGCCAGGACCGCATCGACCTCTCGGCGCTGGGCTTCACCGGCTTTGGCGATGGCCACGATGGCACCTTGGCCGTGCAGGTGAACGACGCCGGCACGCGGACCTATCTGAAAAGCTTTGAAGTAGATGCCGAAGGACGGCGCTTCGAGATCGTCCTGGACGGCAACCTCGTCAACCGGCTCGACAGCGACAATGTGCTCTTCGCACCTGTGGCCATCGAGGGCACCGAGGCCGGTGACAGCCTGATCGGCCATCCGGCGGCGGAAAGCCTCGCCGGCGGGGCTGGCGACGACTATCTGCATGGCGGCGCCGGCGCCGACATTCTCAACGGCGGCCTCGGGCGCGACACCCTGGCCGGCGGCAGCAGCGCCGACCTGTTCCGCTTTTCGAGTCTCGAGGACAGCTACCGCACCGATAGCGAAGGCTTCAGCGACCGGATCCTCGACTTCGACGCCGGCGAGGACCGCATCGATCTCTCGGCGCTCGGTTTCGCCAGCCTGGGCGACGGCCACGGCGGCACCTTGGCGGTGCAGGTGAACAGCGCCGGCACCCTCACCTACCTCAAGAGCTTCGAGGCGAATGCCGAAGGACAGCGCTTCGAGATTGCCCTGCAGGGCGATTACGTCGATCAGCTCTCCACCGATGCTTTCCTCTTTACCCCGGTGGGCAACTCGACCGGCCAGCTCCAAATCATCGGCACCACGCAGATCGAGCAGGTCAGCTGAAAGTGTAGGGCGCTGTCCGTTAGAAGCAGAAGCGGATGGCGTTCCTGTCACTCCGTTGCCAGTTTTCAGGCGGCATGCCTGGGGATTCCGTCGTAGTCTACTGCCCGACGGGCCTCCTCCAGATCGTAGGCATTCTGCAAAGCCAGCCAGTAGCCTTCACTAGTACCGAAGAAGCGTGATAGGCGCAGATCGGTGTCTGCCGTGATTGAGCGGGAACCACGCACAATCTCGCCAATACGATTGGCCGGAACCCCGATGGCTGTCGCCACCGCGTTCTTGGTCAGCCCCAGCGGCTCGATGAAATCCTCCATCAGGATCTCGCCCGGATGAATGTTCGGCAACAGTTCGCCGGTTGCCTCGGCCATCAAATCTTCACGGACCCTCATGCTCCACCTCACTTAGTGGTAATCCACTATTTCAACGTCGTGTGCATTACCATCGACCCAGCGGAAGCAGATCCGCCATTGATCGTTGATGCGAATGCTGTGCTGCCCCTCACGATCCTCGTGCAACGCTTCCAGCCGATTTCCTGGCGGTATCCGCAGGTCATCAGAACCTTGGCGGCACCGAGCTGGCGAAGCTTGCGTAGAGCAGCCCTCTGCATGTCTTGCGGCAGCTTCCGGGCCGCCAGCCCATTCGCTATCACTTCCGTCTGCTTGTCCTTGTAGCTTTTGATCATCACGCAGGCTTGCTCAAGTTTGAGTAGAATATAACGCGATACGTCATATGACGCAATGCGTCATTATAATCGGCGCGGGCGGCGGCAGCGGCTCAAGCCAGCTCTTCCCCTGCCAGGGATAGGGAGGCTCCCGACTGATAAGGTGCAACCGGCGCTGATTGCTGGCACTCAAGCCAAGAGCCTGGGTGCAGCTGGGCAGTGGGCGTTTCCTTCCGGTGCACTGGGGCACCTTCAACCTGGCGATGCCCTCTGGTCCCAGCCGGCAGATGTGGTGCTGGCGCAAGCCTCGGAGGGGCTGGCGATGCGGCAGCTGGGCGAACCTGTCGAGCCGTCCCGGGTCGAGGTAGTAGAGCCGTGGTGACGTGGGGTGATCGGGGCGACTGGCAGGACGCTACGAAGCAGGATGCCGGGCTTCTGGTGCTTTCCGGGACCAAACAGCTAGGCTCCGCCGGCACCAGCTCGCCGGCCGGCGCGTAGAGGATCGACGCATCCAGCGGCTCGGGCGGCAGCTGGTCCGAGCCGACGGCCCAGAGCGTGCCGAGCGAGCGGGCGAAGTCCTGCCCGGCCGGCTGAAAGCGTACGCCGCGCGGCCCTGCCAGCGCGCCACCTGCATGACGATGTGCGCCGCGGCGCCGAAGCCGTAGAGGCCCAGGCGCCGGACCGGGCCGGCCTTGACCAGCGAGCGCCGGCCGATCAGTCCAGCGCAGAGCAGCGGCGCCAGGGCCACGTCGTCGCCGTCCTCGTCCAGGCCGAAGGCGAAGCGGGCGTTGGCCACCCCCCCGTTCGGCGTAGCCGCCGGGACGAGTGTAACCGGTGAACTGCGGCGCGTCGCAGAGGTTTTCCGCGTCGTGCCGGCAGTACCAGCACTGGCCGCAGGTGTGCCCCAGCCAGGGGATGCCGACCCGCTGGCCGAGCGCGAAACCCTCGACGCTCGGCCCAACGGCGTCCACCCGGCCGACGATCTCGTGGCCGGGGATGACACGCACCGCCGGCAGTTCGCCGTCGACCACGTGCAAGTCGGTACGGCACACCCCGCAGGCGGCGCCCGCACGCGCAGCTCGCCCGGCCCCAGCTGCGGATCGGGCAGCTCACGCAGTATCAGAGGTTGACCGAGCGCTTCGAGCAGCATGGCGCGCATCGGCGATCACCTCCCTTCTCTTCGTTCTCATCAGCATAAGGGGACGGGCAGGCCACACGGCAGCTTTGCAGACGATCACTACCCGAAGGCTGTATTCCGAGCATTTTTTAAAGACAGCGCTGTCTTAGCTGTGTAGGGCGACACGTCCGCCGATTTATGCGCGGCATGCCGATCTTGGCAAATTTGTTGCTTGGTAAATCGATTTATTGTTCAATGAAATCGGTTTCAATCCTGGACGAAGCCTCCGCTGCCAGAAAGAAGAGGCTCAGATCCATGCACGATCATCGCCTGTTCGTCTGCGGCTAGAGCGCTTTTGGCGACGCGGCATCCGCCACGGCCCGCTGCGGATGCTGTACGGCCCACTTGGAAAATCCGTTTTCGCCCCGGCTATCGGCACGCTCGCGGCGAGAACCGCGCAGTAGCGCTGCGGCGTGCCGTGGGCGAGCTAGCCGACGGGGCCTCCGGGCCAATCCGTTCCTTCCAGAACGAGCGTCGCGCGGCGGAGCTCCAAGGATCTCTATCGGAAACAGTGCGCACGCGGTCAGCGGGCCGCGCCGCGCCGTTTCCTGGCTGAAACCTTTCGTCATGCAGGGATGCGCAACGAGTTCGTTCAACTTGACCAGTCCAGACCGCGACTGGGATTTACCGCGAGCAATGAGGTGTCCCATGCCCGACGACAAGGCCTTCAATGGCCGACGCGACTTCCTGCGTAAAACCCTGGCCGTGATTCCGGCGATCACCGTGGCCGGCTATGGCGTAGCGACGACGGCCGCCAGCCAGGCCGCCCCCACCCTGCAGAACCCTTACCGGCCGCGCTTCTTCACCGCCGCCGAGTGGGCCTTCGTCAACGCCGCAGTGGCCCGCTTGATTCCCAGCGATGCCAACGGCCCCGGCGCAGTCGAGGCCGGCGTGCCGGAGTTCATCGACCGCCAGCTGGAAACCGCCTACGGCCACGGCAACCTCTGGTACATGCAGGCGCCCTTCTCCGCTGACGCCGCGCCGGAGTTCGGCCACCAGTTGAAGCTGGTGCCGCGTGACATCTACCGCATCGGCATCGCCGCGCTGGATCGCTGGTGCCAGAGCCAGCACGGCAAGGTCTTCGCCGAGCTGGAGCCGGCCGGCCAGGACGATCTGCTGCGCCAGCTGGAAGGCGGTCACCTCGACCTGCAGGATCTGCCGTCCACCCTGCTGTTCAGCCAGCTCTGGCAGAACACCCGCGAGGGCTTCTTCGCCGACCCGATCCACGGCGGCAACCGCGGCCTGGTCGGCTGGAAGCTGGTGGGCTTCCCCGGCGCCCGCGCCGACTTCATGGACTGGGTGGACCGTGGCGAGAAGTATCCCTTCCCGCCGGTTTCGATTTCCGGAGAGAGGGGCTGAACATGGCGACGACACTCAAACCCGTGAACGCCGTGGTGGTCGGCTTCGGCTGGGCCGGCTCGATCCTCGCCAAGGAGCTGACCGAGGCGGGCCTGCAGGTGGTCGCCCTGGAGCGCGGCCCGCACCAGGACACCTATCCCGATGGCGCCTACCCCAACACCCTCGACGAGCTGACCTACAACAGCCGCGGCAAGCTGTTCCAGGACCTGTCGAAGAGCACCGTGAGCATCCGCCACGGAGTCAACGACACCGCGCTGCCCTATCGCCAGCTCTCCGCCTTCCTGCCCGGCAACGGCGTCGGCGGCGCCGGCCTGCACTGGTCCGGCGTGCACTTTCGCATCATGCCGGAGGAGCTGCGCCTGCGCAGTCACTACGAGGAGCGCTACGGCAAGGGCTTCATCCCCGAAGGCATGACCATCCAGGACTACGGCGTCAGCTATGAGGAACTGGAGCCGCACTTCGACTTCGCCGAGAAGGTCTTCGGCACTTCCGGCACCGCCTACAAGGTCAAGGGCCAGGTGGTCGGCGATGGCAATCCCTTCGCCCCGGACCGCTCCGACCACTTCCCGCTGCCCGCGCTGAAGGACGTCTACTCCGCCCAGCTGTTCCGCAAGGCGGCCGAGGAAGTCGGCATGCGCCCCTACGCCATGCCCGCGGCCAACGCCTCGGGTCCCTGGACCAACCCCTACGGCGTGCAGATGGGCCCGTGCAACTTCTGCGGCTTCTGCAGCGGCTATGCCTGCTATATGTATTCCAAGGCCTCCCCGAACCTGAACATCCTGCCGGCGCTGAAGCAGAGCGAACTGTTCGAGCTGCGCGTCAACAGCAACGTGCTTCGGGTCAACCTGGACAGCGACGGCAAGCGCGCCACCGGCGTCACCTACGTCGACGCCCAGGGCCGCGAGATCGTCCAGCCGGCCGATCTGGTGATCGTCAGCGCCTTCCAGTTCCACAACGTGCACCTGATGCTGCTATCCGGGATCGGTAAGCCGTACGACCCGCGCACCGGCGAAGGCGTGGTGGGCAAGAACTTCGCCTACCAGAACATGGCCACCATCAAGGCCTTCTTCGACCGCGATGTGCATACCAACCCCTTCATCGGCACCGGTGGCGGCGGCGTGGCGGTGGACGACTTCAACGCCGACAACTTCGACCACGGCCCGCTAGGCTTCGTCGGTGGTTCGCCGTTCTGGGTCAACCAGGCCGGCAGCAAGCCGATCCGCGGCCTGAGCCTGCCGCCCGGCGCGCCGAGCTGGGGCAGCGGCTGGAAGCAGGCGGCGAAGGACGCCTATACCCACACCCTGTCGATGGACGCCCACGGTAGCAACATGAGCTACCGCGACAACTACCTGGACCTCGACCCCACCTACAAGGACGCCTACGGCCAGCCGCTGCTGCGCATGACCTTCGACTGGAAGGAAAACGAGTACAAGATGACGCGCTACGTCACCGAGCAGATGCGCAAGATTGCCGAGGCGATGAATCCCAAGGCCATCGCCGTCCACGTCAAGAACTTCGGCGACCACTTCAACACCCGCGTCTACCAGACCACCCACCTGCTCGGCGGCGCGATCATGGGCAGCGACCCGAAGACCAGCGCCGTCAACCGCTATCTGCAGAGCTGGGACGTGCACAACGTCTTCGTCATCGGCGCCTCGGCGTTCCCCCAGGGCACCGGCTACAACCCCACCGGCCTAGTGGCGGCGCTGGCCTACTGGTCGGCCAAGGCGATCCGCGAGCAGTACCTGAAGAACCCCGGCCCGCTGGTCCAGGCGTGAGGAGCGCGACGATGAAACTGACCCCATACCTGTTCGGCCTGTCGGCCCTGTTCGCGCTCGGTGCCGCGGCCGCCGAGACGGCCGACCCGGAACTGCTGAAGAAAGGCGAGTACCTGGCCCGCGCCGGCGACTGCGTGGCCTGCCACACCGCCAAGGGCGGCCAGCCGTTCGCCGGCGGCCTGCCGATGGAGACGCCGATCGGCATTCTGTATTCCACCAACATCACTCCGGACTGGGAGAGCGGCATCGGCGCCTACAGCTTCGAGGACTTCGACCTGGCGGTACGCCACGGCATCGCCAAGCAGGGCTATACCCTCTATCCGGCCATGCCCTATCCGTCCTACGCGCGGGTCACCGAGCCGGACATGCGCGCGCTCTACGCCTACTTCATGCAGGGCGTCGCACCGGTTCGGCAGGCCAACAAAGACAGCGCTATCCCATGGCCGCTGTCGATGCGCCTGCCGCTGACCTTCTGGCGTTGGGCCTTCGCGCCCGCGGTGAAGGACTTCGTGCCGGCCGGGGGCCAAGGCGCGGCGCCTGCCAAGGGCCAGGACCCGCTGCTGGAGCGTGGCGCCTACCTGGTCGACGGGCTCGGCCACTGCGGCGCCTGCCACACTCCGCGCGGCATCGGTATGCAGGAGAAGGCCCTGAGCGCCAGCGACGGCCCGGACTTCCTGGCCGGCAGCGCGCCCTTGGAGGGCTGGATCGCCAAGAGTCTGCGCGGCGACCATCGGACCGGCATCGGCAGCTGGAGCGAGGCCGAGCTGGTGCAGTTCCTGCGCACCGGGCGCACCAACCGCACGGCGGTGTTCGGTGGCATGTCCGAAGTGGTGGTGCACAGCATGCAATACATGACCGATGCGGACCTCACCGCCATCGCCCGCTACCTGAAGTCGCTGCCGGCGAGCAATCCCGGCGAACCGGCGTACGCCTACGACGACAAGGTGAGCAAGGCGCTGTATCACGGCGACGACAGCAAGACCGGCGCGGCGCTCTACGTCGACAACTGCGCAGCCTGCCACCGCACCGACGGCCAGGGCTACGTCCGGGTGTTCCCGGCGCTGGCCGGCAACCCGGTGGTCAACGGCGACGACGCCACCTCGCTGATCCACATCGTGCTCAAGGGCGACACCCTGCCGGCCACCCATCAAGCGCCCTCGACCTTCACCATGCCGCCGTTCAGCTGGCGGCTCAACGACCAGCAGGTCGCCGACGTAGTGAACTTCATCCGCACCAGTTGGGGTAACCAGGCGCCGCCGGTGAGCGCCGAGCAGGTCAGGTATCTGCGCGAGGAGCTCGACGTGCCGGCCTTGGGGCAGATCCCCGATCCCCATACGGCGCTAGCGCCGCAGCACTGAGGCGGCTTCCGGGCGTCCGGCCGGGCGCCCGGAGCGCTTCGCGCTCGACCACGGCTCCGGCAGCAACTGTCGGGCCTTTCCCTGCCGCACGACATATCCGCCACCGCGGAGGGGATCGCTCGAGCTTTTTTTCGTCATCGAACCCGCACTGGAACATCACGATAATGCTGAAGAACAGGAATGACTCCTCGCGCTCCGGCCTCCTCGCTTCCGCACTGCCCTTGGTTATCGCGGGCTTGCTTCCCGGCGAGCCCGTCCAGGCCGACTTCCTGGAAGATGGCCAGGGCACCCTGACCCTGCGCAACTTCTACATCCACCGCAACTTCGTCGACGACGGCGCCACCCGCAGCAAGGCCGAGGAATGGACCCAGAGCTTCATCCTCGACCTGCAGTCCGGCTACACCGAAGGCCCCGTCGGCTTCGGCCTCGACGTGCTCGGCCTCTGGTCGGTCAAGCTCGACGGCGGCAAGGGCACCGGCGGCACCCAGTTGCTCCCCGTCGGCAAGGACGGCACGCCGGCCGACCAGTTCGGCCGCCTGGCGGTGGCCGGCAAGCTGCGCTTCTCGAAGACCGAGGTGAAGGCCGGCGAGTGGTCGCCGGCGCTGCCGATCCTGCGTTCCGACGACGGCCGCTCGCTGCCGCAGACCTTCCAGGGCGGCATGCTCACCTCGAAGGAGATCAAGAACCTGACGGTCTACGGCGGGCGCTTTCGCGGCAACAGCCCGCGCGACGACAGCAGCCTCAATGACCTGAGCTGGGTCGGCAATTCCACGGTCACCTCCGACCGCTTCAGCTTCGCCGGCGCCGAATACGCCTTCAACGACAACCGCACGCTGGTCGGCGCCTGGTTCGGCCAGCTGGAGGACATCTACAAGCAGCGCTACTTCCAGCTCACCCACACCCAGCCGCTCGGCAAGGACTGGAGCCTCGGCGCCAACCTCGGCTACTTCGACGGCGAGGAAGACGGCAGCGCCCAGGCCGGCGAGCTGGACAACAAGATGCTCTCCGGGCTGTTCTCGCTGAAGACCGGCGCACACGTCTTCTACCTCGGCCTGCAGCGGGTCACCGGCGACGACAAGTGGCTGCGGGTCAACGGCACCAGCGGCGGCAGCGCCGCCAACGACACCTACAACGGCAGCTTCGACAACGCCCGCGAACGCTCCTGGCAGCTGCGCTACGACTACGACTTCGCCGCCCTGGGCATTCCCGGGCTGAGCCTGATGACCCGCTACCTCAAGGGCACCAACGTGCACATCGGCAACATCGACGACGGCGAGGAGTGGAACCGCGAAACCCAGCTGAGCTATGTGGTGCAGAGCGGCCCGCTGAAGGCCCTGAGCCTGCGCTGGCGGAACTCGACGGTGCGCCGCGACTGGGGCGCCAACAACAAGTTCGACGATAACCGACTGATCGTCAGCTATCCGCTCTCGCTGTTCTGAGATCGCGAAACAAGAGCTCTGCCTGCAGGCTCGGGCAAGTACCCGTCACCGGAAGAGTGGCGACTGCCAAGCACCTGTGTTGTATCGCCTCAAGCCTGCTGCCAGAGGTGTGTCAGCGGACCGTTTCTGCCGACGACCGGATCGCTGTCCGGAAATGGCAGCTGGCGGATTTGTTGCAGGACCGCCGGCGAAGGCGCCTTGCGGCAGTTGTCCACCCGCTGATCCGGCGGGTAGCCACCGACGACCAGGAAATCGTCGGTCGAGGCGAGCTCGCAGTGCCCGGTGCCGGCAGGCAAGAGCACGACATCCCCGGCACTGACCTGCACAGTACGGCCTTCAGGACCGCCGAGCATCAGCTGCGCCGAGCCACTGGCGATGCCCAGTACCTCATGGGCGGTCGAATGGTAATGGTGATAGGCGTAGAGGCCAGCGCGCCAGCGCGGCGGCCAGCCTGTCCGCTCGAATAGCGCTTCGAAGTCCGCCGCCAGATCGCTACTGTTCGCGGCGAATACGCCACGGTACACCAGCACTGGCAGACGATCGTTGTTGGGGATCCAGTCATTGCGCGATAGCAGCAAGGTCTCGGGGGGCGTGCCGCCTGCGGGGCTGGTGGCGGCCGCGAACAGCGCTTGGCCGGGAATCATCAGGCCAAGACCGGAAAGCATTCGATTGAAATGTCGACGGGATAGGAAGGCCATGGGATTGCCTGCTTTTGATGAAAACGGTTTCAAAAAAACATAGACTCCAATGTCCGAAAAACAAACCAATGGAGCCATAGTTTCTGCTTGCCTGCGTTTAATGAGAAGCGGAGTCGAACCGCGTTCGAGGTCTTAGCCGAGCTTCGGCACCGGCGCGTTCTGCGCGATCAGCCGGCATCTTCTTATTAAGGTGGCCCTTAAATAGACGTCTAGTTAGACTTCAGGCATGGAAAAGATCGACGCCCGCAAACTGACCGCAGACGGTCGCAAGCTGCTTCGCCAGATCGTGATTCGCCTGCGCCAGCAGTCCGGCATGAAAGTCGAGGAACTGGCCTCGGTCACCGGTGTGCATCCGACCACCATCAAGACTTGGCTGACCCGTGCCAAACGCGAGGGCGCGCAAGCCCTGGAGGAAAAGCGTCGGGGGCGCCCGGTGGGCGCCTGCCGCAAGCTGACGCCGGCCGACGAGCAGTGGCTGCGCGAGCAAATCGTCGAGCAAACCCCACAGCAGCTGCAATTGCCGTTTGCCCTGTGGACGCGCCCGGCCATCAAGGCGCTGGCCAGGGAACGCCTCGGGATCGAGCTGCAGGACCGGTTGATCGGCAAATACCTCAAGCGCTGGGGGTTCACGCCTCAGCGTCCCGTGAAGCGGGCGCAGGAGCAGCGGCCGGAGGACATCGAGCGCTGGCTGGAGCAGACCTACCCCCAGGTCAAGGCGCGCCCCGACGCCGAAGGGGCGGTGATTCACTGGGGGGACGAAACCGCGGTCAAGGAGGATGCGAACTGGATACGCGGCTACGCCCCCAGGGGCCAGACGCCGGTGCTGGCGACGCCCACTCGTTGGCACAAGCTGTCGATGATCTCCGCGATTTCGCCCCGTGGTGAGGTGGCCTTCCAAATCGTCGAAGGCAGCATCAACGCGCTGCGCTTCATTGACTTCCTGGGCCGCCTTGTGGAGGGGGCAGCGCAGAAGATCTTCCTGGTGGTCGATAACCTGCGCGTCCACCATGCCAAGGTGGTCAGCGAGTGGCTCAGTGACAAGCAGGACAAAATCGAACTGGTGTTCCTACCGCCCTATGCGCCCGAGTCCAATCCCGACGAGTACCTGAACCGGGATTTCAAGACGGCGCTGCGCAGTGGCCCGGTCAGCCATGACAAGGCGCCTGCTGGACAAGGCGATGGCTTTCATGAGCACACTCGGCACCTTGCCCGACAAGGTCATGGCCTATTTCCGGCATCCTGCAGCACGCTATGTCATAGCGTGAATTTAAGGGCCTGATTAATAACCTTGTGATGCTTCGCAAATAGCGCCACGAGAAGTCAGGAAAACATGCGGAACTGTGCAGCCCGGGCCCGGCAAAGCCAACCTGCGTCCCGCTATCCCTTCGCAATATCCCTCAACCCGGCCCGTAGCCACTCTCTTTCCTGCTCGGCGTGCCGCACCAGCACCCTCCGCTGATACATGCTCAGGCGTCTCGTGCGCTCAGATGGCGATAGCTCGTCCCAGCCAGAAAACAGGCCATTGTCGTCGACGGCATCCAGGCTGGCCTCAAGATCCTGCCGCCTCGAATCATCCCCCCGGCCGCAGCAGAAACACCACAAGACAGCATGCCAGCACCACGACCACAGCAACGATCTCCATAACCATCGGCGCCCTCCTTGGCGTCTCGTTTTCTCGAAGGTAGCAGGCGCTCGGCACTATGGAATGGCGATGCGCTCAAAGTGCAGTCTGGTTCACCCTCACTCCCTCGCTGGCGAGCTTTCCCTTCAAGCGTGCTGCAACACCCGCAGCGCCGCCTCAGCCAGAAATCCAGAACGGCTCTTCTGCTCCGGATGGGCCTTCACGTAGGCATCGATCCGCGCCAGCAGGTGCTCCGGCAGCGTGGCGTTGAAGCGCACTGCCTTCCCCAGATAGGGCATCACATCGAAGTCGACCAGCGCCCACACGCCGCCGGCATAGTCCGGGTTCGCCGCGTGCACATCGATCTCCTGCGGCTGCGGCAGCGGCTCGCCATCGGCCAGCAGCCCCTCGAAATGCAACTCCAGCGCCTCACGGACATTCTCCAGCGCTTCGGTCATCGTCTCGCCGGCCGAGAAGCAGCCTGGCACGTCCGGTACGGTCACGCCGTAGTCGCTGCTCTGCTCTTTGTGGATGACGACGGGATATTTCATGTGCGCCCCCTCTTGGGTGGTGTAATCGGCCTCACTTGAGGCCGGCTTGTTTCAGGATGCTCTGCCAGGTGCCTTTCGGCAGATCCGATTTCGGGTGCGGGTGCGGAACCGTCACCCTCCCCGGCTTGGTCGGATGCTTGAACTGGTGGTGACTACCTTTCACCGCCACTTCGTACCAACCATCCGCCTCCAGCAGCTCGATCACTTCCCGACTTCGCATCATCGCCTCCTCGCGCTGCATGGTGTGCATTATACACACCTGCGCACAACGAGCACACACCATACACACCAAAGCACAGCCAACCACCGTGCGGGGCTTAAATGGCACCCCTTTCAAGGTCTTTTGCTTTTCGAGGCTTTGATTGAGGCGGTCGGTGGAGACATGGGCGCAAGCCGTCGCGGCATCGACCCAAGCCTTGGGCTTATCCACCTTGGGGCCGCGCTTGTTGGTGGCCACCTGGCTAGGCTTGATATGTCGTGCCAATTCCAACAGGCGCTGTGCCAGTGTGTTGGCCGAATCGTCGGCCCAGGCGGGCCAGTGCTCCACCGGCAGCACGATGAGCATCCCCTCGTAACGGCTTCTGACCTGGACCGCCAGGTGGTAGGGGGAGGCCTCCCAGCCCTCGGGAAGCTGTTCGCGATGCGCCTGTTCCACGCTGCGCTTGAGCACCGCCAGGAGGTTGTAGGCCAGCACCGCCACGGCAAACCCCAGCAGCGCCGCCCGGGCTGAAGGCCTGGGAGCAACTGGGCAGCGGGCGTTTCCTGCCGGTGCACTGGGGCACCTTCAACCTGGCGATGCACTCATGGTCCCAGCCAGCGGATGTGCTGCTGGCGCACGCCTCGGAGGGGCTGGTGATGCCACAGCTGGGCGAGCCGGCCCGGATCGAGGCGGTGGAGCCGTGGTGGCATGGGGGGACCGAGGGCGACTGGCAAGACGCTGCGCCGCAGGAGACCGGGCGTAACCGTCCGAGCATCCCATCTGGCGTGACTCCGCGGGGCTAAGAGATGGTGTCCACCTATTTATCGTGGACACCATTTCAAGGCTTTCAAGCGGGGAATCATGCAGCGACGCTCTTATTCCAAGGCCTTCAAGGCGCAGGTCGTGCAGGAGTGCAGCCTGCCCGGCAACTCGGTTGCCAGCGTGGCCCTGAGCCACGGCATCAATACCGTAACCAATGGGATGGACTCCTCCTCATCCCACTCGGCGCCGATGCGCCAAGATGGCAGGTGTGAGTCGCCAGCCATCTTCAGGTTGAGGAGAAGCCCAATGAACATTACCCGGGTCGGTGTCGATATCGCCAAGTCAGTGTTCCATGTGCATGGCGTGGACCGCCATGACCAGGTCCATTGGCAGGGTAAATACTCCCGCGAGACGTGGCTGGAAGCCCTATCGAAGCGGGTCCCCACCGAGGCTGAAATCGGCATGGAAGCCTGTGCGTCCTCGCATCACTGGGCCCGGGAACTCCAGCAGCGTGGCTATCGCGTCAGGCTCGTTGCCGCTCATTTCGTGAAGCCCTACGTGAAGAGCAACAAGAACGATCGAGTCGATGCCGAGGCGATCTGCGAAGCGATGAGCCGCCCCAGCATGCGCTTCGTGGCGGTCAAGACCGCCACCCAGCAGGATATCCAGGCCGCGCATCGTATCCGCGAGGAACTGGTTGGGCAGCGTACCGCGAAGGCCAACCAGATCCGTGGCCTGGTCGGCGAGTACGGCCTCGTCGCCCCAACCGGCGTCCAGCGGCTGCGATGTGCTTTGCCACGCTGGCTGGAGGATGCCGAAAACGGCTTGTCCGAGGCTTTCCGTGCGCTACTCGCTGGGCTGGCCGAGGATCTCCGCTACCTGGAGGACCGCATCGCCATCCTCGACGAGCGTATTGCCAGGAGCGTCAAGGACGATCCGGTGGCCCAGCGGCTGCTGGCCTTGCGGGGCATCGGGCCGCTCACCGCCAGTGCCCTGTCCGGCGCACTGGGCGATGGCCGGGCCTTCCGCCGAGGGCGTGATTTCGCGGCATCCCTGGGGCTGACGCCAAGGCAGCACAGCACTGGAGGGCGAGACCGACTGCTGGGCATCAGCAAACGCGGCGACAGCTATGTACGTAAGCTGTTGGTCCACGGCGCCCGGGCGGTACTACGCCATGCAGCCGCCAAAAACGATGCGCTCAGCCAGTGGCTGAACGCCCTGGCGGCACGCAAGCACATCAATGTCGCCATTGTCGCCCTGGCGAACAAGACAGCACGGGTGGCCTGGGCGGTAACGCGACACGAGACGACCTACGATCCTATCTTGGCGGCCGGGTAAGCGAAGATCGGTATCGTGCCGCCGAGAGAGCCCCCGAGAGCAAGGAGGTCACCACCACGATTGCAGGGCATGCTGTGAGATGGCGAACAGGTCGAACCGACGTCGGGACACCCCTTGCCGGACGTGGAGCATAAGAGCTCGTGTAAGCGAATGGGAACCGACGCGCGAATAGCCCATCAGAGTCCGATGCCTATCTGAAACGGCATCCTCATTGAGACCGGATACACGTAGGCAGTCGTACCTGCGCCACCATCGAACATCGTGCTTGCAAACGAGGAGGAGTCCATACACGTCTGGCCAAGTCGTCTGGCTTGAACCCGCCAAGCTAAGAGAGGGTGTCCACCTATTCATCGTGGACACCTTTTCAAGCGGGGAAATCATGCAGCGTCGTTCCTATTCCACGGCCTTCAAGGCTCAAGTCGTGCAGGAGTGTGGCCAGCCCGGCGCCTCCGTCGCCAGCGAGGCATTGAGCCACGGCATCAACACCACTGTTGTCCATCAATGGATACGCACGGCACGCAGCCAGGTTGAGACCCTGCCGGCGTTCATCCCGCTTGCACTGGATGCGCCTGTGCGGGCCGGATATGCCTCCCGCGCGGACATTCGCATCGATATCCCCCATCGGCGCACAACCTTGACCGTTCCCTGGCCTGCGGGCGATGCAGAGGGGTATGCCCGGTTCGTGCGCGAGATAGTGCAATGACCCGTGTTGATGCCATCTGGCTCGCCAGCGAACCGCTGGACATGCGGGCCGGTACGGAAACGGCGCTGGCCAGGGTGGTGGCCGTCTTTGGTGCGGCGAAGCCGCACAACGCCTACCTGTTCGCCAAGGCGTGAAATGGACTCATAGCGAGTCTTCCCGCAGGGGCTACCTATGAAAACATGCTTCCAGCACTATCCTCATCCGAAATCGCATTCGTCGTCAGCAGGTCGATCAAGGCCCGAGTCGCAGCGGATTGGCGACGATGTGGCGCATACACCACGGAGAAGGGGCGCGTACGTCCGCGTAGCTGCGGCAGCAGTTCCACCAGGCGACCGCGCTCCATCCGCTCGCGGACGATGAAGTCGTAGCTCTGGCAAATGCCGAGGCTCTGTTCGGCCAGCGAAACCACGCCCAGCACATCGTCCGAAATCTCGATGGACGAACTGGGCAGCCAGTCGATGTCCCGCTCGCCATCGCGGAATACCCAGGGGGCGAGGCGGCCGGTCCGCGGCATCACGAATGGCAGGCACACGTGCTGCCGCAATTCCTCCAGCGTCTGCGGCGTGCCGGCTCGCCGGACGTATTCGGGCGATGCGATCAGGAGCAGTGCCGCATCCTCCAACTTGCGCGCCACCAGACCGCTGTCGGGCAGATGACCGAGGCGGATGGCGAGATCGAAGCCTTCCGCAACCAGGTCAACATTGCGGTTGGTGATGTTCAGCTCCACTTGGACGCGCGGGTATTGCCGGGCGAAGCGCGCCAGCAACGGCGGCAGACGGTAGTGCCCGTAGGTGGTCGGCACGCTCAACCGCACGCGTCCGGCCAGCTCGCCCTCCTGGCCCTGCACCTCGCGCTCGGCATCGTCGAGCAGGGTGAAGGCCGAACGCGCCTGTTCCAGGTACAGCCGCCCGGCCTCGGTCAGGCCAAGGCGGCGCGTGGTCCGTTGCAGCAATTGCCGCCCCAGGCGCGTTTCCAGGCGCGTGATGGCCCGGCTCAATACAGAGGGCGTGGTCGAGAGCGCCACGGCGCCGGCGGTGAAAGAGCCGTGTTCGACCACGGCAATGAAGGCTTCCACGTCCCCCAGGTAATCGAATTTCCGGCCCATCTTGTCCTCAAAAGAACAGAAATTTTTCTGCTCTGGCAGTTTATCGCCTGAAAAGTGCCGAATAAAGTAGCCACACTCCTCTCCACAGGGTTACTGCCATGAGCCAGACCTCCACTCATCACCCCGCGAAGCCCGTGCTGTTCGTGTTGACAAGCCACGGCACCAAGGGCAGCACCGGTCAGCCGACCGGCTATTATCTCGGGGAAGTCACCCACCCCCTGGCTGTACTGCAAGCCGCCGGCATCCCGGTCGAGTTCGCCTCGATCCAGGGCGGCGAACCGCCGGTCGACGGCCTGAACCTGGACGACACAATCAACGCACGCTACTGGAGCGACAGCGCCTTCCGCGACGCCATCCGCCACACCCAGCGCTTGGGCGAGGTCAATCCGTCGAAGTACTCGGCCATCTTCTTCGCCGGCGGCCACGGTGCGATGTGGGACTTCCCCGACAGCCCCGACGTAGCGCGGGTGACCCGTGAGATCTACGAAGCCGGCGGCGTGGTCGGGGCGGTGTGCCACGGCCCCGCGGCCTTGGTCAACGTCACCCTGAGCAACGGCGCCTACCTGGTGGCCGGCAAGAACCTCAGTGCCTTCACAGACGATGAGGAACGCGCGGTCAAGCTCGACCAGGTCGTACCCTTCCTGCTCACCAGCACCCTGACCCAGCGCGGCGCGCAGCACCACCCGGCCGCGGACTGGACGGCCAAAGTCGTCGTCGATGGCCGCCTGGTCACCGGCCAGAACCCGCAATCGGCCTCCGGCGTCGGCGCGGCGATCCGCGACCTGCTGCTCGGCCAGCCGGCGCAGGCCTGATCCGGCACCAAAGCCCCTGACCTGAAGCAACGCCACGACAGCGCCCGCACCGCGGGCGCTTGGGCAAACACATCCCGAGGAAATCCCATGGACCTGCAACTGAACGGCAAAACCGCCATCGTCACCGGCGCCACCGCCGGCATCGGCCTGGCCATTGCCCGCACTCTGGCCAGCGAAGGCGCAGCAGTCACCATTACCGGACGCAGCCGCGACAAGCTGGATGCCGCCGTGGCGGAAATCGCCGCGGCCGCCCCCGGCAGCCGCATCACCGCTATCGTGTCCGACCAGAGCAACGCCCAGGGCGCGGCCCAACTGATCGCAGCGCAGCCGGACACCGACATCCTCATCAACAACCTCGGCTATTACGAGGCCAAGCCCTTCGTCGAAATCAGCGACGAAGACTGGCTGCGCATGCTCGACGTCAACGTGATGTCGGGCGTGCGCCTGTCGCGCCACTACTTCCCGCGCATGCTGGAGAAGAACTGGGGCCGGGTGATCTTCGTCTCCAGCGAAGTCGGCGCGTTCACGCCGCCGGACATGGTGCATTACGGCGTCAGCAAGTCGGCGCAGCTGGCCGTCTCGCGCGGCATGGCCGAGCTGACCAAGGGCAGCGGCGTCACCGTCAACAGCGTGCTGCCGGCCGCCACCCGCTCCGAGGGCATCGTCGAGTACCTGCGCCAGACGGCGCCGCGCCCGGGCATGAGCGATGCGGAAATCGAGTCGCACTTCTTCCAGACCTACCGCCCCAGTTCGCTGATCGCCCGGATGATCGAGGCCGACGAGATCGCGGCGATGGTCGCGCTGCTGGCCAGCCCGCTCGGCGCCGCCTCCAACGGTGCGGCGGTGCGCGTCGAAGGCGGCACCTTCCGCTCCATCCTCTGATCCGGAGAACGCCATGTCGTCGCCTCTCGTCGTCGTTGCGCTCGTGCAGGCCAAGCCCGGCCACGAAACCGCCCTAGTCAAGGCCCAGGCGGAACTGGTCGCCATCGCCCGCGTACAGCCCGGCTGCCTCAGCTACGAACTGCATGAATCGATCAGCGAGCCGGGCAAGGTCGTGTTCTTCGAACGCTGGCGCGACCGCGTCTCCTGGGAGCGCCACATGCAAAGCCCGCACATGGACGCCTTCCGCGCCAACGCGGGGCATTTGATCGGCACCTTCAAACTGCTGCACCTGCACCAGGTGGCCTGAGCGCGCGCCCCTTCATCCATCACATCGGACACCATCATGTTCAATCGCAGCCATCGATTCGCCGCCCTCGCGCTGGCGACCCTCGTCACCCTGTCGAACAGCGCAAGCGCCGCGGACACCCTGCCGCTGCAACGCTGGCGCAGCTATGCCGGCGTGAGCTGGGATACACCGAACAACGGCGCGGACCCGGCGCCGTTCGCCGCATCGGTGAACGCGCCGATCGCCGGCCTGCACTTCGACGCCCAGGGCACGGCCTACGTGAGCACGCCGCGCCTGGTCTCCGCTGGTGCGCCGGCGACGCTGAGCATCCTCGACACCAGCGCCAAGACCGGCCCGGCGCGACTGACCGCGTTCCCGTCCACGCAGGGCAACGCCGTGACGGCCGCGCCGGAGCAGAGCCTGCGCAACGTGCTCGGCTTCCACGTGGACCGCAGGAACGGCTGGCTGTGGGCGCTGGACATGGGCGTCGTCGCCGGCGAAGCCGAGGCGCCGGCCGGTTCGCAGAAGGTGCTGGTGTTGGACCTGAAGTCCGGACGCACGGTCAAGCGCATCGCGCTGGACGGCGTGGCCGACCGCAAGGGCAGCTTCCTCAACGACATCGTCGTCGATGAGCGCCGCTGCGTGGCCTACATCTCCGACAGCGGTTCGCGCAGCGCCCCGAACAACCGGGTGGGCCTGATCGTGGCGGATTTCGCTTCGGGCAAGACCCGGCGCGTGCTGGATCGGCATCCGAGCCTGCAGGTCGAACCCGGCGTGAAAGTCGTTTCCCACGGCGCCGAGGTGTGGCCGGGCAAACCTCTGCTGATCGGCATCAACGGCATCGGCCTGTCGCCGGACGGCAGCACCCTGTACTGGACAGTGACGACCGGAACGCGCGCCCATTCGTTGCCGACCGCGATCCTGCGCAAGGCCGATGCCAGCGACGCGCAGATCGCCGAAGCCGTGCAGGATCTCGGTGCCGTGGGCGGCAATACTGACGGCATCGTCACCGACGCCCAGGGCGGGCTCTACATCACCGACGTCACCCGCAACGGCATCGTCAAGTACGAACCGCGCACCAAGACGATGTCGCTGATCGCCTCAGACGAGGGCGTGCACTGGCCGGATACGCCCGCGTTTCTGCCCGATGGCGACCTGGTCTTCACCTCCAGCAGCCTGAGCCAGCACTTCGCAGGATCGGTCAAGCGCGGCGAGGAGCGTTACGAGTTGTGGCGCCTGTCGTTGAGCGGCCATCCGGCGAAGACCCCCTGACGGCTATTGAACAGGAACCTGTGCATCCCATGAGCATCTTGTTCGAGCCCTACGACCTCGGCCCCTTGCGCCTGCGTAATCGCATCGTGATGGCGCCGATGACCCGTGTGCGCAATCCGGACGGCATTCCGAATGCACTGAATGTCCTCTACCACAGCCAGCGCGCCAGTGCCGGGCTCATTGTCACCGCGGGCACGCCGATCTCCCGCAGGCGGAGGGCTTTGTGTTCATCCCCGGCCTCTATACCCCGGCGCAGGTCGCCGGCTGGCAGGGGTAAGCGGTACAACTGTGACCTCAACGCCAGCTACAACATCGCGGTCCCCTATTGGGCCTGGAAACTCAAGCTGACCCGCCGTAAGGATGGGCAGTTGCCGGAGGACAGAAGCTCCCTTGGCAAACCGGGAATGCCGGTCACATCAATGCGCAGCATGATGAGGGGAGCATTCACAGGTAACCGAGTTCAACCAGCCCAAGCCGGATAATCGGTATAGCCTTCGGTGCCACCGCCGTAGAAGGTCGCCTGATCCGCCTCGGCAAGGGGCGCACCCTGGGCGAAGCGCTGCACCAAGTCGGGGTTGGCGATATAGGGCCTGCCGAAGGCCACTGCGTCAGCCAGTCCAGTTTGCAGTAGGGCTTCCGCACGGGCCGCAGTGTAGCCGCCGCAGACCACGATGGCGCCAGGGAAGCGGGCGCGGACGGCTTCGCGAAAGCCCTCGGGGTAGCCCGGCACGCCCATCCATTCGGCCTCGTGCAGGTGCAGGTAGGCGAGGCCGCGCCGGCCCAACTGCTCGGCCAGATACAGCGCCATCGGTCCGGCTTCGGCGTCCTCGATGTCGTTGTAGGGCATCCAGGGCGACAGTCGGATGCCGACCCGTTCGGCGCCCACCGCGGCGACCACCGCATCGACGACCTCCAGCACCAGGCGCGCGCGACTCTCGCGGGAGCCGCCATAGGCGTCGTCGCGCCGGTTGGTGGCAGTGGCTAAAAATTGGTGCAGCAGGTAGCCGTTGGCGGCGTGGATCTCCACCAGGTCGAAGCCGGCGGCGATGGCGTTGCGGGCGCCCTGGGCGTAGTCGGCGACGATGCCGGGGAGTTCCTCGCCGCGCAGGGCGCGCGGCTCGTCGCATGGCGGATGGGCGGGCGTGCCGTCGGCCTGGATGATGAAGGTCTGCATGTTGGCGCGGATCGCCGAGGGCGCTACCGGCTGACCGCCGCCGGGCTGCAACGAGGCGTGGGAGATGCGCCCCACGTGCCAGAGCTGCAGCGCGATGTGCCCGCCCTGGCGGTGCACCGCGTCGGTCACCCGGCGCCAGCCGTCGATCTGCGCGCCCGAGTAGATGCCCGGGGTCAGTGCATAGCCCTGGCCCTGGCAGGAGATCTGCGCCGCCTCGGTGACGATCAGCCCGGCGCCGGCGCGCTGCGCGTAGTACTCGGCGTTGAGGGCGGTCGGCACGTCGCCCGGCTGGGCAGCCCGGGAGCGCGTCAGCGGCGCCATGACGACGCGGTTGCGCAGGGTCAGCGTGCCGAGGCGGAGGGGGGACAGCAGCTTGTCGATGGCCATGCTTGCTCCTTGTCGAGGTCGACGGATGTTTCGATAAGTGATGGAGGCGCAGGTTGCTCAGGCGACGGGAATGGTCGACATCCGGAAGTCCGGGTGGCCGCCCAGGACGGCCGGGAGCTGCCCGGCGATCTGCTCGTGGGGCGTTCCTGGCGCGACGGCGCTGGCAGCCTCCAGGCGGGCGAGCTGTTCCGCGCTCGGGGCGAGCTGCAGCGCGCCGAGGGTCGCGTCGAGCTGCTCGCGGGTGCGCGGCCCGAGGATGGGAATCAGGCTGGTGCTCGAGCGGGCCGCCCGCTCGCGCAGCCAGGCGATGGCCACCTGGGTCGGCGAGGCTTCCAGTTCCGTGGCCACCGCCTGCAGGGCATCGAGGATCGCCGTCTCGTGCGGCGAGCTCTCGGTACGCACCAGGGTGCCGAGGCCGCTCAGGCGGCCTTCCGTCGTGCCCGCGCGGTACTTGCCGGTCAGCAGCCCGCCGCCGAGCGGCGACCAGAGCGCCGCGCCCAGGCCCAGCGCCTCGGCCATCGGCAGCAGTTCGCGTTCGGCCGTGCGCTCGGCCAGGCTGTACTCGAACTGGATGCCGGCCAGCGGCGCCCAGCCGCGCAGCTCGGCCAACAGGTCCGCGCGGGCGATGCGCCAGGCGGGAAAGTTGGACAGGCCGGCGTGGAGGATCTTGCCGGCGCGCAGCAGATCGTCGAAGGCGCGGAGGATTTCCTCGAGCGGCGTCACGCCGTCGGCGGTGTGCGCCCAGTAGAGGTCGAGGTAGTCGGTGCCGAGCCGCTTCAGGCTGTCCTCCAGCGAGCGCACCATGTTCTTGCGGCCGTTGCCGGTGCGCGAGACCCCGGCGTCGGGCGAGGCGCCCAGGCCGTACTTGCTGGCGACGACGAAGCGCTCGCGGTCGCCGGCGATGAACTCGCCGAGCAGCGTCTCCGCCTGGCCGAACTGGTAGATGTCGGCGGTGTCGATGAAGTTGCCGCCGGCCTTCACGTAGCCGTCGAACACCCGCCGCGCCTCGTCGCGCTCGGTGCCGTAGCCCCAGCCCGTGCCGAAGTTGCCGGTGCCCAGCGCCAGCTCGGAAACGCGCAGGCCGGTGTTCCGGCCGAAGGTCATGTAACGCATGCAACTCTCTCCCTGATTGTCGGCACACCGGGGCGCGCCTGCATTTATATTGCGATCATAATTTTTAAAACCGGGGCGCTGAATCCTAGTGCAATGCGGCAAGAAGCTCGGAAGTGCTGACAATCGCGTGAGCGTAGGTCGGTCCGTTGATCTCATGGGCGGCGTGCATGGCTTCGGCGCTGAATGCCGCCGTGGCGTCGCGAACCAAGGTCACGTGATAGCCCAGCTCCGCCGCGAACTTGCCGGTGGACTCGATACAGGTGTTGGCCAGCATCCCAACCACCACAACCTTCTCGATGCCATGCTGCTTTAGCTGGAAATCGAGGTCGGTATTGGCGAAGCCGCTTCCGCCCCAGTGCTCATGGACCACGATATCGCCCGGTTGGGGCTGAAAGTCCGGATGCCACTCTCCACCCCAGCTGTCGACAGCGAACACCTGTGCATGACTCGCATTCAGCTGGTAGGGGCTCGGATGCTTCCAGCTCTGCAAGTCGTTGGGCCGGGCCCGGTGGTGCGGCACATAGAAAATCCGGATGCCGGCCCGGCGCATGGCGCCGACCACCGCGCACAGGTTGGCCAGAGTATCCACGGCATCGGCGACTGGCTTGGCCAAGCTGTACAGCTTCCCGCCATCACTGAGAAAGTCGTTGTAGGGGTCGACGAGCAGCAGGCCCGTATCGTCTCTGGAGTAGATGCTTGCGTTCATTCTGTGCTCCTGCAAGTCAGGGTAGGGGGGCACCAGTCCCCCCAGGGGTCGTCCTTGGCGCTCCCTATGGCCGTTGGGGTCAGGTCGCCGGATGCGATGACCCACATGTCTTCAGATAGTCGGCGGTGGACACGACCGAGGCGTAGCCGAAGGCGAGCGCGGCCATGAAGGCGGCATGCACCTGGGCCGCCGGGACTTTCACGCCATTGAACTCCAGGTCGAGCGTGGCGCAGGCGTCATGCAGCACCGTGGTCCGGTAGCCGAAGTCGACTGCCGCCCGGGTGATGCCGTCCACGCACATATGGCTCATGTTGCCGACCACCACCACTTCATCGATGCCATGGCGGTCGAGCACTGCCTTGAGGTCGGTCCCGCGAAAGGAGTTGATGTGGTGCTTCAGCACCACGTGCTCGCCCGGGCGGTTGAGCACACCACGATGGATCTGCGCACCTTCGGACCCGGGCCGGAAGAACGGCGCATCGTCGCTGGGGAATTCGTGGCGTATGTGCACCACCAGGTCCCCACTTTCACGGAAGGCGTCGATCATCAGGGCCGCTTTACCGGCGGCCTTCTCGACATGGCTGAGCGTCCATCTGCCGCCGGGAAAATAGTCGTTCTGGATGTCGACGACGATCAGTGCCTTCCTGCTGGCGTTCATGCTACTCATGATCTTCTCCTGCTGCTGAGGGGCCGATGGACAAGGCTATCGGCACGAATGGAGGGCAGATATTCAACCCTGCAGGAACGCCAGCATGTCGGCGTTGAGCTTTTTCTTGTGCGTATCGGTGATGCCGTGCGGCGCACCCGGGTAGATCACCAGTCTGGCATGACTGACCAGCTTCGCTGCGGCCCGGGCGGCCGCATCCACCGGCACGATCTGGTCATCGTCGCCATGCAGGATCAGGGTCGGGATATCGATCTTCTTCAGGTCTTCGGTGAAGTCGGTTTCCGAGAAGGCCTTGATGCAGTCATAGGCATTCTTGTGCCCGGCCATCATGCCCTGCAGCCAGAACGCATCGATCACGCCTTGGGAAGGCTTGGCGCCCGGCCGGTTGTAGCCGAAGAAGGGGCCACTGGCGACATCCTTGTAGAGCTGCGAACGGTCGGCAAGAGAGGCAGCACGCATCTCGTCGAATACCGCAATGGGCAGCCCGCCAGGATTGGCCTCGGTCCTGACCATCAGCGGCGGCACGGCGGAAATCAGCCCCGCCCTGGCGACACGTCGGGTTCCATGGCGACCGACGTAGCGGGCCACTTCGCCGCCACCGGTGGAAAAGCCGAACAGCGAGGCATCCTCGACGTCCAGGGTGTCGAGGAGTTGCGCCAGGTCGTCGGCGTAGGTGTCCATCTCGTTGCCGTTCCAGGGTTGACTCGAGCGTCCGTGCCCGCGCCGGTCATGGGCGATCACGCGATAGCCGTTGGAGGCCAGGAAAAACATCTGGGATTCCCAGCTATCAGCGTTCAGTGGCCAGCCATGACTGAGGACGACCACGGGACCCGACCCCCAGTCCTTGTAATAGATCTGCGTGCCGTCGCGGGTGGTGATGGTACTCATGATCTTTCTCTCTCCATTGCGTCGTTGAGGAGCGGGAGTGGGAACGGCTGTTCCATGCCCCCCCAGAGTGCCGATTGACGATGCAGCGAATAGCGAGTCGTGGGGGATTCTTGCGGAGACTGCTGCCCAGCGGCTACGTAAAATCGGCAAGCGAACGTCATGGTCCGGGCTGGGCACCGGGCGGTTCAAACGTTCCGTATGCCTCTGGTCGGTCATCTCTTCTCTTTGCCTGTTTTACGTAGTGCGCCAAGCAGGCTTGGCGCAGCCTGAAGGCCTATACCAACCCACCCGATCAAGGACATGACCAAGGCTAAGGTTCCGTTACCTCGAACCAGGCTTACCCCATCCCGCATGAGCAGACGCCACACCTCGCGGGAAGCGATCATTGGCAAGGTGCTCGAGCTGCTTCCAGACAGGGAAGGCAAACCCTTACGACTGGCTGACCTATGCAAGGCGACAGGCGTCAGCGAGCGAACATTGCGTTCGGCTTTCAGTGAGGCTTTTGGCATGAGACCTAGTGTGGTGAATCACAAGTTCGCTTCATTATTTCTTTGCAAGGCTCGAGCAGCCCTGCCGACAGAGGCCAGGATTTCACCTGCTCCCTTACGCCAGCGGAAGGGCCTTGGATTCTGGTTGTAGGTCGCCAGGTAATACTCGATGGACTGCTCGAGATCCTTCACGCTGGTATGGGCCTGGCGCTTTATCCACTTCTGGGTGAGCATCGAGAAAAAGCGCTCCACCAGATTCAGCCATGACGCGGACGTCGGGGTGAAATGCACGTGATAACGCGGGTGCGCGACAAGCCAGGCGCGCACCTTGTCGGTCTTGTGCACGGCATAGTTATCCATGATCAGGTGGATGGCCTTGTCGCTCTCGACCGTTTCCTCGATGGCCCTGAGAAACTCCAGGAATTCTGCGCTGCGGTGACGGCGCTTGAGACGTCCGATCACCTCGCCGGTGGCCACATCCAGGGCGGCAAACAAGGACGTCGTGCCATGGCGCTGATAATCATGGGTACGGGTCGCCGGATACCCAGGCTCCAGCGGCAGCCCCGGCTGTGTTCGATTGAGCGCCTGGATCTGGCTTTTCTCATCGACGCACAGTACCAGCGCTTTATCCGGCGGATTCAGGTAGAGCCCTACGATATCCTGCACCTTGTCGACAAAGGCAGGATCGGTGGACAGCTTGAAGGTGTGCTCCAGGTGAGGCTTGAGCCCGAAGGCTCGCCAGATACGCTGTACGCTCGCCGGTGAAATATGGGTGGCCTTGCTCATCCGGCGCGAGCTCCAATGGCTGGCATCGTCGGGCCGGGTCTGCCGCACCCGGTCGACCACTTCCTGGACCTTTTCATCACTGATGCTGCGTGGGCGGCCTGAGCGCGGCTCGTCATTGAGGCCTTGCAGGCCCAAACGGGCGAAGCGAAGGCGCCACCTCGAAACGGTTTGCGCCGTAATGCCGAGCCGTCGAGCAATGGAAGAGCCGGACTCGCCTCGAGCGCAGGACAGAATGATCTCGGCGCGCAGCTGCATATCGGCAGGCCCCTTGTGCCTGGCTCGGCGGCGGGTGAGTTCGGCATGCTCTTGTTCGGTCAGTTCGATCCGAACGGCTGGGCGGCCTGTTTTCATCGCATGCCCTCCGAAAAAACTCTGTCAGCTCCGCGGTAGACAAGTCTTATCCTGAGTAGTTGTGATTCACCACACTAGGCCCTGTTGACGTAAGCCCAGCGCTAAAATTTGGCTTTTGCCATGATCGACAGAAGCCAGCTGAGCGATAACGCTTGGGCACGGATACAAACTCTGCTGAGCACCACGAAGGGTGCCCGACTGCTGAAGGCCCCAAGCTGCCGCCGGTTCGTCGAAACGGTGTTTTGGATACTGCGCACCGGTGCCCAATGGCGGATGCTTCCCAGCCGCTTCGGAGCTTGGAACAGCGTCTTCAAGCGCTTTTCGCGCTGGTGCAGGCTCGGCATCTGGGACAAGCTCCACTCGGCACTCAGTCTTGAGGCCGACCTCCAGCATGTCTGCATCGACAGTTCCGTTATCCGTGCCCATGCCTGCGCGGCAGGAGCGGCCCATAGTTCGGCTTCCGAGGAGGCATTGGGGCGCTCACGCGGCGGCTTTGGTTGCAAGATCCATGCGCTGACCGATGCGTTGGGTCTGCCGATTCGCTTCATTTTGACGGGAGGCCAGGCGGCCGATATTACCCAGGCAGTCCCGCTCCTGGAGGGGATTATTAATCAGGCCCTTAAATTCACGCCATGGCATAGCGTGCTGCAGGATGCTGGAAATAGGCCATGACCTTGTCGGGCAAGCTGCCGAGTGTGTTCATGAAAGCCATCGCCTTGTCCAGCAGGCTGGCCTTGTCATGGCTGACCGGGCCGCTGCGCAGCGCCGTCTTGAAATCCCGATTCAGGTACTCGTCGGGATTGGACTCGGGCGCATAGGGTGGTAGGAACACCAGTTCGATCCTGTCCTGCTTGTCACTGAGCCACTCGCTGACCACCTTGGCATGGTGGACGCGCAGGTTATCGACCACCAGGAAGATCTTCTGCGGTGTCCCTTCAACGAGGCGGCTCAGGAAGTCGATGAAACGCAGCGCGTTGATACTGCCTTCGACGATCTGGAAGGCCACCTCGCCACGGGGCGAAATTGCGGAGATCATCGACAGCTTGTGCCAGCGAGTGGGCGTCGCCAGCACTGGCGTCTGGCCCCTGGGGGCGTAGCCGCGTATCCAGTTCGCATCCTCCTTGACTGCGGTTTCGTCCCCCCAGTGAATCACCGCTCCTTCGGCAGCGGCGCGCGCCTTGACCTGGGGGTAGGTCTGCTTCAGCCAGCGCTCGATGTCCTCCGGCCGCTGCTCCTGCGCCCGCTTCACGGGACGCTGAGGCGTAAACCCCCAGCGCTTGAGATACTTGCCGATCAACCGGTCCTGCAGCTCGATCCCGAGGCGTTCCCTGGCCAGCGCCTTGATGGCCGGGCGCGTCCACAGGGCAAACGGCAACTGCAGCTGCTGCGGGGGTTGCTCGACGATTTGCTCGCGCAGCCACTGCTCGTCGGCCGGCGTCAGCTTGCGGCAGGCGCCCGCCGGGCGCCCCCGACGCTTTTCCTCCAGGGCTTGCGCGCCCTCGCGGTTGGCACGGGTCAGCCAAGTCTTGATGGTGGTCGGATGCACACCGGTGACCGAGGCCAACTCCTCGACTTTCATGTTGGACTGCTGGCGCAGGCGAATCACTATCTGGCGAAGCAGCTTGCGACTCTCTGCGGTCAGTTTGCGGGCGTCGATCTTTTCCATGCCTGAAGTCTAACTAGACGTCTATTTAAGGGCCACCTTAATAGTACGTCGGCGCTGCTGGCCGACAAGGGCTATGACGCCAACCAGCTTCTGGCATGGCTGGAGGCGCGTCAGATTCAGGCGGTGATTCTGCCCCGGAGTCACCGGCTTGAGCAGCGCTCCTGCGACTGGCATCTCTATAAGGAACGCCACCTCATCGAGTGCCTGTTCGGCAAGTTGAAGCACTACCGACGGATCGCTACGCGGTATGAGAAGAAGGCCAGCCATTTCCAGTCCATGCTGACCTTCGCTGCTGCTCTGCTGTGGTTACGCTGATACGTCAACAGGGCCTAGTGTCCCACTAGAGATGGTCTGAAGTAGTCATGTATTTCTGGCTGACTTCAGCCCCCGCCGACTTTGAAAGCGAAGAATCGATCAAAAACGATCAGATCACCCGCTCGTTTCTGCGTTTTTTAGCCACCGCGAGCACGTCGCAGCGACCGTTTCCCGCATTACAGGCGTACCTCTCCTGCATTCGCCAGTAAATGTCGGCGCGCCATCCACAGGTTCGACAGCGCGAAAAGCGTCACCAACTGCGCGGTGTTCTTCGCCAGGCCCCGGAAGCGTACCTTCACGTAACCGAACTGGCGCTTGACCACCCGGAACGGATGCTCGACCTTCGCTCGTACCTGTGCCTTGGCTCTCTCGATCTTGCGGATCTGCTTGTAGAGCACGCTGCGCTTGTTATGTTTCTTGTAGGTACTGCGCCGAGCCGCGATCTGCCAGATGACCTGACGAGCTTCATGCTCGGGGCGCTTTTCAACCCCGGTATAACCGGCATCGGCACAGACCACGTTTTCCTCGCCATGCAGCAGTTTGCCGACCTGGGTGATGTCCGCGACATTGGCCGCAGTGACCACCACGCTGTGCACCAGGCCCGATTCATCGTCGGCGCCAATGTGCGCTTTGGCGCCGAAGTAGTACTGGTTGCCCTTCTTCGTCTGGTGCATCTCGGGATCGCGCTTGCCGTCCTGGTTCTTGGTCGAGCTCGGCGCATGGATCAGCGTGGCATCGACGATGGTGCCCTGGCGCAACGACAGGCCTCGATCGCCCAGGTAACCATTGATCACCGCCAGAATCCCTGCCGCCAACTCATGCTTCTCCAGCAGGCGACGGAAGTTGAGGAGGGTGGTTTCGTCCGGGATACGCTCCAGGCTCAGCCCAGCAAATTGGTGCAGGATCGTGGTCTCGTACAGCGCCTCCTCCATCGCCGGATCGCTGTAGCCGAACCAGTTCTGCATCAGGTGCACGCGCAGCATCGCCATCAACGGATAGGCCGGACGGCCGCTTCACCCTTCGGATAATGCGGCTCGATCAGGGCAATCAGGCCCTTCCACGGCACCACCTGATCCATCTCGATCAGGAACAACTCCTTGCGGGTCTGCTTGCGCTTGCCGGCGTACTCGGCATCGGCAAAGGTCATCTACTTCATCGACAAACTCGGGCAACGGGATCGGCGTATTTCATCAGATTCAGAAAGTCTTCTTCAGGGTTTCCCTAGCGAAAAACACTGGCAGCAGCATTACCGCTATGATCGTGGGCAAGGAAGCCAGGCACGGACAAGAATGGTCACTATCTCACGTTGCGTGAAACTCCCGCCACAGCTCCTTGCCGGCCTTGAACAGGGCGAAGGGTCCTCTCTCGACACGATCTGGGATGCATGTTATCACTTGATCCCCCAAGCCTGCTTGGCCTTGTGACGAGCCGCACGCTTGGATACTTTGCTGCGTCCGAAGCTCCTGGCCGCCAGCCGATGCTCGTCGGTGACTTGCTCTACCAGATCACCGGCAAGTTCATCCGCCAGCCCGGTAGCGTTGCTGCTCGAAACCAGCGTTCCTGGCTCGAAACATCAACAGCCCTTAGCGCTTTTTCAACGCTGCACTGCCCCTTGACAGAATTTCTGGCTCGACAGCCCGAAAGTTCGTCTAGTACTCTAATAACGCTGCAACGGCAGGAAGCCGAGTCTTTCCAGAAAGAATGCAGGCAGGGATGTCTCTCATGAGCAATTTGAACAATACGGTCGTCGTCGAAGAAAGCGTGCTGGCGACGGCCGCCCTAGAAAGCTTCATCTGCGCCAGCGCCTTGGCGAGGCGAGCCTCCATCGAGACCCAGCGGCGCCTTTCCGGCGGCGCCATTCAGGAAAACTGGCTGCTCGAGGTCCATCTGGACGGCGGACCGTTCGAGGGGCGCCATCGCTGGGTGCTGCGGACCGACTCTCCTTCGGTGGTGCAGGCTAGCCTGAGCCGGTCGCAGGAATTCAATGTCCTCTCGCTGGTCCACCAGGCGGGCGTCAAGGTACCGCGGCCGCTGTGGCTCTGCGAGGACCTTGGCGTAACCGGCCGGGTTTTTTTCCTGATGGAAATGCTCCCCGGGATTGCTGCGGGCCATGTATTGACCGGCGCCGCCAGCGGCGCTGAGGGCAATCGCCGGCTGGCCCATGCTCTGGGCACTAACTTGGCGCGCCTGCATCGTATCCAGCCGCCGCGCCTGGAGCTGGGCGGCTTTCTGCCCATGCCGGACGGCTCGCCAGCCCTGGCCACCATCCAGTCCTATCGCAGCTTTCTCGACACCTTGCCGCAGGCTTTGCCAGTGCTGGAGTGGGGGCTGCGCTGGTGCGAGCGCCACGCGCCTGAACCCATGGCCCTCTGTCTGATTCATCGCGATTACCGAACCGGCAATTATCTGGTCCATGACGGCGAGCTGAGCGGCATTCTCGACTGGGAGTTCACCGGCTGGGGCGATCCGCGAGAAGACATCGGCTGGTTCACTGCCCGCTGTTGGCGTTTCGCCAGGCCCGATCTGCAAGCCGGCGGAATCGGCCGCCTCGAAGATTTCCTGGGTGGCTATGAACAGGAGTCGGGCCGACGCCTGGAAGCCGTGGAGCTGACGTATTGGCAGGTGATGGCCTACCTGCGCTGGGCGGTCATCGCCCTGCAGCAGGCGCAGCGGCACCTGTCCGGCGAGCAGGCTTCGCTGGAGCTGGCTCTGACCGGCCGGCTGATTCCGGAACTGGAACACGACCTCCTCCGACTGACTCAAGGATTGCATGTATGAATGGCCGACTCGATGCCAGCGAGCTGTTGAAAATCGCGCGCGAAACCCTGCTGCAAGCGCTTCTGCCGAGCCTCCCCAAAGAATTGCGTTATGAAACCTTCATGGTCGCCAACGCCATGGCTATTGCCCAGCGGGAATACGAGCAGGGGGCCGCGGCCGAGCGTCAGGAACTCCTCGAACTGCGGGCCCTGGGCGACCAACAGGCTCCTGTCTCAGCCGAATCGACGGATGCGGCGCTGGAAAGCGCTCGCCGACAGCTTGCCGAGGCCATCCGCGCAGGGCACTACGATGCTGCAGACGCTCGGCAGGAGGCGCTGCTCAGCGTGCTCGAACGAATCACCAGGGCCAAGCTTTCGATCAGCAATCCGAAGGTGCTCGGCAATGCGCTCTAGTCCTCGAAGCCGGCCCGCCCGCCAGCGCGGCACCGGCAATCCGCGCAGCTTTCTGCGATCGGCTGACGGGGTAAAACAGGTGGAGCGACTGGCCGAAGCGCTGTCTTCGGTCCCGTTCAATCGGGCGGTCTGTTCGGACTATCCCTGGGCCAGACAAACAAACGGTCATGGAGCATAGCTACGCGGCTTACACCCGTCCCGACGGCGTGGCGGGTTGAGCGGAGCTTTTTCAATCGACAACGGCCGCGTGCCGGGAAGAGACAACTATGGATTTCACCCTTACAGACGAATTGCTCGCCCTGCAGGAGAAAACCCGCCGCTTCATCGCAAGCGAGGTCATTCCGATGGAAGCCGATGCCCGGCAGACATCCCACGGTCCTGCTGAAGCGTTGCGTCGGGAACTGATCGAGAAGGCCCGTGACGCCGGCCTGTTATGCCCGCATGCAAGCAGGGAAATGGGCGGGCAGGGGCTGAGCCATGTGGCCAAGGCTATCGTCTTCGAGGAAGCCGGCTACTCGCCGCTGGGCCCGGTGGCGATGAATATCCACGCCCCTGACGAGGGCAATATCCACCTGATGGATGTGGTCGCGACCGAAGCGCAGAAAGACCGCTGGCTGCGGCCGCTGGTGCAGGGGCTCAGTCGTTCCTGCTTTGCCATGACCGAGCCGGCACCGGGCTCTGGCTCCGATCCATCGATGCTCAACACCACTGCGGTCAGGGACGGCGACGACTATCTCATCAACGGCCTCAAATGGCTGATCACCGGTGCAGACGGGGCAAGTTTCGTGATCATCATGGCGCGTATGGACGATGGCAGTGCGACCATGTTCCTCTCCGACATGCAACGCCCCGGCATCATCCAAGAGCGGCAACTGCACTCCCTTGACAGCTGCTTCACCGGCGGCCACTCGGTATTGCGCTTCGACAACCTGCGGGTGCCGGCCAGCGATGTGCTGGGCGAGATCGGCAAGGGCTTCCGCTATGCCCAGGTGCGCTTGGCACCGGCGCGGCTGACCCACTGCATGCGCTGGCTGGGCGCGGCGCGGCGCGCACACGATATCGCCTGTGACTACGCGCGCACCCGCGATTCATTCGGCAAGCCGCTGGGCGAGCACCAGGGCGTCGGCTTTATGCTGGCCGACAACCAGATGGACCTGCACATCACCCGCCTGGCCATCTGGCACTGCGCCTGGGTCCTCGACCAAGGGCTGCGCGCCAACAGCGATTCGAGCATAGCCAAGGTGATCAGCGCCGAATCGCTGTGGCGAGTGGTAGACCGCTGCGTGCAGATTCTCGGCGGCCGTGGCGTGACCGGCGAAACCGTGGTCGAGCGGATCTTCCGCGACATCCGCCCGTTCCGCATATACGACGGCCCAAGCGAAGTGCATCGCATGAGCCTAGCGAAGAAAATTCTCGACCGCCATATGGGAGCTGTCTGATGCAGCCGTCGATTGCCAAGCTCTTCGATCTCAGCGGTCGCTGTGCGCTAGTGACTGGTGCTTCCAGCGGACTCGGTCGGCATTTCGCCCAGACGCTGGCGGCCGCCGGTGCAGAAGTGGCGGTGGCGGCGCGGCGCGTCGATCAGCTGCAGTCGCTGGTCGCCGAGATCGAGGCCGACGGCGGACGGGCGCGAGCCTTCGCTCTCGATGTGACGCGACGGTCTGAGGTAAATGCCTGCCTGGCGTCAGTCCGCGAAGAGCTGGGTCCGCTGAACATCCTGGTGAACAACGCCGGCATCAGCGACACCAAGAACGCCCTTGCCTATCAGGACGAAGACTGGGACGCGATCCTCGATACCAATCTCAAGGGCGCCTGGATCGTTGCCCAGGAGGCGGCGCGGCAGATGGTCGCCGAGCAGCGCGGCGGCAGCCTGATCAATATCACCTCAATCCTCGCCAGCCGGGTCGCCGGCGCCGTCGGACCTTATTCGGTGGCCAAGGCCGGGCTGAGCCAGCTCACCCGCTCCATGGCATTGGAACTGGCCCGCCACGGCATTCGTGTCAACTCGATCGCTCCCGGTTACGTGATGACCGAACTGAACACCGACTTCTTACGCAGCGAGGCGGGAGAAAAGCTGCGCTCACGTATCCCGAGCCGACGTTTCTGCGAGCGCAGCGACCTCGACGGCGCCTTGCTGCTCCTTGCTTCCGATGCCGGAAAGGCTATGACAGGTTCCGAAATAGTCGTGGATAGAGGGCATCTTTGCAGCGGCTTGTAAGCCCATATCGCTGCTGTTGCTAAATGTGCGGAGCAGGCTATGCCAGCTCCAGACAAGAACAAACCGCCTGAACGGCCAGGAGCATTGCATGTATAAACCTCAGATTGCCTTGCCCGTGCTTGATGCCGGCCAGCGTGCCTGCAGCCTGGCGCTCACTCAAGCCACCGTGCAGCCGGTGGCTTGCGCTGCTGCAGGAGAGCTAAGCGCATGATCCCCTCGATCCTCGATGCTGACCTTCCGCGCAATGCTGCCAATTACGTGCCGCTGTCGCCGGTTTCCTTTCTCAAGCGGGCGGCGCACATCTATCCCGAGAGCACCGCGGTGATTCATGGCGAACGCCGTTACAGCTACCGCCAACTGTACGATCGTTGCCGTCGGCTGGCCAGTGCCTTGGTCCAGGCCGGGGTGAAGGTCGGCGATCGGGTGGCCGTGCTGGCCCCCAACGTTCCGGAGATGCTCGAGGCGCATTACGGCATCCCTGGCGCCGGTGCGGTACTAGTCAGCATTAATATCCGTCTGGAACCGCAGAGCATCGCCTTCATTCTCCAGCACTCAGAAGCCAAGGTGCTGATCTGCGACCGCGAATACAGCGATACGGTGGAGCAAGCCTTGGCCGGATTGCAAACGCGTCCGTTGGTGATCGATGTCGACGACTCCCTGGCGGCAGGCGGCAGGCTGATCGGTGAACTGGATTACGAGGCTTTCCTAGTCCAAGGCGATCCGGCACGGCCGCTCTCGCTGCCTGAGGACGAGTGGCAGTCGATCGCCCTGAACTACACCTCGGGTACCACCGGAGACCCCAGAGGCGTGGTGCTGCATCACCGCGGCGCCTACCTCAATGCCTGCGCGGGTGCACTAGCCTTTCAGTTGGGTCCGCGTAGCGTCTATCTGTGGACTTTGCCGATGTTTCATTGCAACGGTTGGAGTCACACCTGGGCGGTGACCCTGTCCGGCGGCACCCATGTCTGCCTTCGCAAGGTCCAGGCCGGGCCGATCTACGCGGCGATTGCCGAGCATGGCGTCACCCACATGAGCGCGGCACCGGTGGTGCTGTCCATGCTGATCCACGCCCCGGAAGAGTTCGCACGCCGCTTCGACCAGCCGGTTGCGTTGATCACCGGTGGCGCAGCCCCGCCCAGCGCGGTAATCGCGGCCATGGAGGCACGTGGATTCTGTATCACTCACGCCTACGGTATGACCGAAAGCTACGGCCCCAGCACCCTCTGCTTCTGGCAACCGGGCATGGACGAACTACCGCTGGCCGAACGCGCAGTGTTCATGGCTCGCCAGGGTGTTGCCCACCCGATGCTCGACGAGGCCACAGTGCTCGACCTCGACAGCCTGGAGCCGGTGCCCGCCGATGGATGCACCCTGGGCGAACTGGTGGTGCGCGGCAACACCGTGATGAAGGGCTACTTGAATAGTCCCGAGGCGACCCAGGCGGCCTTTGCTGGCGGCTGGCTGCATACCGGCGACCTAGCAGTGCTGCATCCGGATGGCTATGTAGAAATCAAGGACCGCTCGAAGGACATCATTATTTCCGGCGGCGAAAACATCAGCTCGCTGGAAATCGAGGAGGTGCTCTACCAGCATCCCTGCGTCGTCGAGGCGGCAGTGGTAGCCTGTCCGGACGAGCATTGGGGCGAAACCCCATACGCTTTCGTCACCCTGCGCGCCGATGCGATCGAGACGGTACAAGCCGAGGATCTGATCGTCTGGTGTCGTTCGCGGCTGGCGCATTTCAAAGCCCCGCGGCAGGTCTCGCTGGTCGAGCTGCCGAAGACTGCCACCGGCAAAATCCAGAAATTCATACTTCGAGAATGGGCGAAAGCTGCCAGGGAGACTCCCGCTGAAACCGAGCATTAATTTTGGCATGCGTTCCAATAATAATTTTCAGCAAGTATTTTTCGAGAGATTTCCATGTCGAATCCCTTGTATGCACGTATCCGTCGTCATTCCCGTTTCACTGAACTGGTGACCAAGCGCAACCGACTCACGGTCCGCCTGTTCGTGGCCATCCTGGTGGTCTTCTATGGCTACATGGGGCTGGTGACTTTATGGCCGGAGCTGATCGGCCGCCGCCTTTCTGAAACCTCCAACCTCACCTTTGGCGTCGTGGCAGGAATGTTCCTTTTCGTCTTCTTTTGCCTGCTGGCGGGCCTTTATGTCTACCGGGCAAATGGCGAGTTCGACAGAATCGCGCGGGTCATCAAGAAGGGCACGGCGAGCGAAGGGCAGGAACTGCGCGTCACCAAATTTGCCACTCTGGGCCTGGGAGTAATCGCCATCGGACTGGGCATCGTTTTCGAAAACACCAACGTCTCCTTCATGGTCGCCCTGGCATTCGGCATTGCCGCATCGGCTAATTTCCCGGTGTTGTTCCTATCCATGTTCTGGCGCGGGTTGACTACACGCGGGGCGCTGGCAGGCGGTTATCTGGGACTGGTCAGCGCGATTGCCTTCGTGGTGCTGTCGAAGTCGGTGTGGGTGGACGTGTTCGGTTTCGCTGAAGCCGTCTTCCCTTATACCCAGCCAGCACTGTTCTCGATGCCGCTGGCCTTCCTCAGCGCGATTGTGGTTTCCCGGCTGGATGATTCCGTCAGGGCTAAGGCCGAGCAGGCGGCTTTTGATGACCAGTATATCCGCGGACAGACTGGCATCGGCGCCTCGGTAGCTGCCGCTCATTGACTTGGATATTTGCAACTACCGCAGCCTGGGACGTTACCCACTCCGGCTAATTTGGGCCGCCGCCTCATGGTCACAAAACAGCACCTCAAGCTGGGCCGCAAAGCCCTCAATGACCTTCAGGATCTTTGTGGGACGGCTGGCTTCCCGACCCGTCCGCACCTCTTGGGCTTGTTTCTGAAGGTGAATGACACCGGCAGTTGAAATGAAATGATAGCAACTTCTCAAGGCAAACGCGTGGACGGTTTTTCTTGCCTTTCTACCTTTGGAAATGGCCTCGTTCGGCAAGCCTATTGCGCACTTGGGATACTTTCGAGGCGAATTTGCAACAATGTGTAGTTCATTATGATCACTTGCTTTGCGGCGAAGTCGGCACCGATATCACTGGCAGCACTGCTGCCGGTCGACGGCGGCTGGCTGGCCAGTCGATCACCATCAGGAGAGTTAAAATGTCCCATCAAGGAAGTAACGTAACAGCCTTTTCCGAGCAACTCGCCCGCTGGGCGCAAGGGGTGCAATTCGATGATCTGCCTGCCGAGGTGGTGCGCGATAGCAAGTACCGCGTACTGGATGTGATCGGCCTGACCCTGGCCGGACATGGCACGCCGTTCGGCCGGTCGGTGCGCCAGGCGATCTCCGCGCTGTATCCTCAGGGCGAAGCGCATTTCTTCGGCTGCGGCACCGCCAGCTCCGTCAGCGGCGCCGCCTTCGTCAACGGCGCGCTGGCCGAGGCGCTGGAATTCGACGAAACCCACAACCGCTCCCTTGTGCATATGAGCAGTCCGGCTGTGGCCGCCGCCCTGGCCATCGCCGAGTCGCGCACCGTCAGCGGCCGCGACCTGATCACTGCCCTTGCCATCGGCAACGAGATCTCCTGCCGCATCGGCAGCATCTCGCCGCAGCAGTTCCACAAGCGCGGCTTTCACCCCACCGCCCTGTTCGCCCCTTTCGGCGCCACCTATCTGGCCGGCAAGCTGTATGGGCTGGATGTGCAGCAACTGCGCAACGCCGCCGGCATCTGCGGCAGCTTTGCCTCCGGCCTGCTGGCATGCTGGGTCGACGGCACCCAGACCAAGTTCCTGCACCCAGGCTGGGCTGCCCAATCGGGCATCCACGCCGCGATGCTGGCCGGCTGTGGTACCACGGGGCCGGCGCAAGTGATCGAGGGCCGCTTCGGCCTGATGGAATCGCACCTGCAATCGGCCGAGGCGCCGAAAAACTACGAGCAGCTTGTGGCGGCGCTCGGCGAGCATTGGGAAAGCCAGAGTTCCTCGTTCAAGCCGTATCCAGTGGCCCACGTAATCCATCCCTACATTGACGCCATTCTGCGCCTGCGCCAGGAGCACGGCATCGAAGCGGATCAGGTGGAATTCATCGAATGCCCCATCGCGCCCTATCAGGTGGGCGTCTTCTGCGAACCTCTGGATGAAAAGCACTTTCCGCGCTCGGATTCCCACGGCCGCGTCAGCCTTCAATTCACCCTGGCCGAAGCCTTGGTGAAAGGCCGCATCGATCGTCACTCCTACGCGCCGGAAACCCTGGCCGATCCCTTCGTCCAGGCCATCGCCCAGCGCGTGCGCTACCTGCCCGACCCCAGCTATCCGGGCCCGGAGCGGTTCCAGGCGGAAGTCCGCATCCTCCTGCGTGATGGGCGCCTGGTAAGCACCATCGAGGAGCACAACCGCGGCTCGAAGCAGAACCCCATGAGCGAAGCAGAGATCCTCGGCAAGTTCCACGACAACGCCTCGGACCTGCTGAACCCGTCCCAGCGCGATGCACTGATCGCCGCGGTGATGGAAATGGACACCCATAACGACGCCGGCCAGTTGGTCGGCCTGACCGTAGGGGGAGTGCACTCATGACGCCTCTGATGGGAGGGGTGCGCTGATCAGGGGCTGTTGGCTACCGCTTACATGGATTTGGGCGCTTGCCCACTGACCGCTTGCTGGGAAAGCCCTTTCCTTTATTACGCCTGTGTCGACAGATCGGCACAGGCGTAATACCAAGGGATCTCGCAGAGTGCGACTCCTCAGGACGATGGCCCACGAGAAGACGTAGAAATTACGAAAAACGGCGAGATTCACCCTCTCGCCGCTTTAATTCTGCCTAAAGCCCATCTTCTGGTAGCCCCGGCGCTGTGTGCAGGGCTGGCTCAGTCCATGCTTTCGGCGAACCGCTCGGCTAGGCACTCGTGCGACGATGAAGTTGCAAGATTAGCCTGTCATGGTCATCAGTCGCACTTCATTGCTGCACTGCCCCTTGACAGAATTTCTGGCTCGACAGCCCGAAAGTTCGTCTAGTACTCTAATAACGCTGCAACGGCAGGAAGCCGAGTCTTTCCAGAAAGAATGCAGGCAGGGATGTCTCTCATGAGCAATTTGAACAATACGGTCGTCGTCGAAGAAAGCGTGCTGGCGACGGCCGCCCTAGAAAGCTTCATCTGCGCCAGCGCCTTGGCGAGGCGAGCCTCCATCGAGACCCAGCGGCGCCTTTCCGGCGGCGCCATTCAGGAAAACTGGCTGCTCGAGGTCCATCTGGACGGCGGACCGTTCGAGGGGCGCCATCGCTGGGTGCTGCGGACCGACTCTCCTTCGGTGGTGCAGGCTAGCCTGAGCCGGTCGCAGGAATTCAATGTCCTCTCGCTGGTCCACCAGGCGGGCGTCAAGGTACCGCGGCCGCTGTGGCTCTGCGAGGACCTTGGCGTAACCGGCCGGGTTTTTTTCCTGATGGAAATGCTCCCCGGGATTGCTGCGGGCCATGTATTGACCGGCGCCGCCAGCGGCGCTGAGGGCAATCGCCGGCTGGCCCATGCTCTGGGCACTAACTTGGCGCGCCTGCATCGTATCCAGCCGCCGCGCCTGGAGCTGGGCGGCTTTCTGCCCATGCCGGACGGCTCGCCAGCCCTGGCCACCATCCAGTCCTATCGCAGCTTTCTCGACACCTTGCCGCAGGCTTTGCCAGTGCTGGAGTGGGGGCTGCGCTGGTGCGAGCGCCACGCGCCTGAACCCATGGCCCTCTGTCTGATTCATCGCGATTACCGAACCGGCAATTATCTGGTCCATGACGGCGAGCTGAGCGGCATTCTCGACTGGGAGTTCACCGGCTGGGGCGATCCGCGAGAAGACATCGGCTGGTTCACTGCCCGCTGTTGGCGTTTCGCCAGGCCCGATCTGCAAGCCGGCGGAATCGGCCGCCTCGAAGATTTCCTGGGTGGCTATGAACAGGAGTCGGGCCGACGCCTGGAAGCCGTGGAGCTGACGTATTGGCAGGTGATGGCCTACCTGCGCTGGGCGGTCATCGCCCTGCAGCAGGCGCAGCGGCACCTGTCCGGCGAGCAGGCTTCGCTGGAGCTGGCTCTGACCGGCCGGCTGATTCCGGAACTGGAACACGACCTCCTCCGACTGACTCAAGGATTGCATGTATGAATGGCCGACTCGATGCCAGCGAGCTGTTGAAAATCGCGCGCGAAACCCTGCTGCAAGCGCTTCTGCCGAGCCTCCCCAAAGAATTGCGTTATGAAACCTTCATGGTCGCCTTGGCATTCGGCATCGCCGCGTCGGCTAGTTACCCGCCCCAGAGATACTTTGGGTCGTCTCCTCATGGTCACAGAACAGCACCTCAAGCTGGACCGCAAAGCCCTCAATGACCTTCAGGATCTTTGTGGGACGACTGGCTTCCCGACCCGTCCGCACCTCTTGGGCTTGTTTCTGAAGGTGAATGACCTTGGCAGTTGAAATGAAATGACAGCAACTTCCCAAGGCAAACGCGTGGACGGTTTTTCTTGCCTTTCTACCTTTGGAACTGGCCTCGTTCGGCAAACCTATTGCGCACTTGGGATACTTTCGAGACGAACATTGCAACAATGTGTAGTTCATTATGATCACTTGCTTTGCGGCGAAGTCGGCACCGATATCACTGGCAGCACTGCTGCCGGTCGACGGCGGCTGGCTGGCCAGTCGATCACCATCAGGAGAGTTAAAATGTCCCATCAAGGAAGTAACGTAACAGCCTTTTCCGAGCAGCTCGCCCGCTGGGCGCAAGGGGTGCAATTCAATAATCTGCCTGCCGAGGCGCTGGAATTCGACGAAACCCACAACCGCTCCCTTGTGCATATGAGCAGTCCGGCCGCAGCCGCCACCTTGGTCATTGTAAGTCATTATGCTCGACAAGTTGCATAATGACTTCAGGGCTCTCTGTGAAATACTTCTTAAGGAGATAGGCTATGAATTTTGTAGAAAAACATTTTGCTGATAAAGATTATCCTGTCAAACATTACGGAGCTGAATTAACCAAAAGCAGCAAAGTGGTTATTTTACTGCATGGTCGCAGGCAATCAAATGAAGATATTTACCAGCTCGGAAAGCGACTGAATCTGGAAGACATTTCTTATTTGCTGCCTTCAGCGCCTGGTAAAACATGGTATCCCCACGGGTTTCTTCGTGAAATAGAAGAAAATCAACCCTTTCTCGATAATGCTCTGTCCCATATTAACCACTTAATTGATTATCTGATTGATTTTGGTGTCAATGCCAAAAATATCTGGCTGATGGGATTTTCGCAGGGTGCCTGTATTGCCAGTCAATATTTCTATCAATTTCGTCGGCGGCTTGGAGGTGCCATCTTGTTTACCGGTGGGCTTTTCGGGCCGGAAATTACTAATGACACTCCATCCAGCCATTGTTTGCAAGACATGCCAGTTTTGCTCACTGGGAGTGATACCGACAGTTGGGTGCCCGAAAGCCGAGTAAGACAGACGGCACGTCATTTTGAGCGCCTTGGCGCTCAGGTAACAGAAGAAATTTTTGTGCAAAGAGAGCATTTGGTTTTCGATCGTGAGATCGAGCTTGCCAGAGCACTACTTTCTTCCTCTCTTGTAGTCTGACCTAAAACGGTAACATTTATGATTGATGCATTTATCTGCGACTATATTCGTACACCCATCGGAAAGTTTGCTGGCGCTCTTGCTTCGGTTCGTGCTGATGATCTGGCTGCTTTACCACTGCGCGCGCTGAAAAGCCGTACCCCTAATCTTGATTGGCTGTCGCTGGACGATGTAATTTTAGGTTGCGCAAATCAGGCGGGAGAAGATAATCGCAATGTCGCAAGGATGAGTCTGTTACTAGCAGGCTTTGACACCCGCACGCCCGGCACTACAATCAACCGTCTATGTGCATCAGGCATGGACGCGTTAGCTATGTCGGCCCGCTACTTGAAATCCCAGGAAGCGGATTTGCTGATCGCTGGCGGTATCGAATCTATGTCGCGCGCACCGTTGGTCTTACCTAAAGCTGAAATCGCCTTTTCCCGTCAGGCGGAAATTTACGATACAACCATTGGCTGGCGCTTCATTAACGCAAGAATGCAGGAAGTATACGGTACCGATTCAATGCCGGAAACCGCAGAAAATGTGGCATTACAGTTTGGAATTGGCCGTGATGAGCAGGATTTATTTGCACTGCGTAGCCAAGAGAAATATGCGCATGCTTCCGAGATGAAGGTTTTTACGGAGGAAATTGTGCCGGTTGAAATTACGCTCAAGCATAAAGGCACCGTCATTGTAGATCAGGATGAGCACCCGCGCGCCACCACCTTTGAAAGCTTGCAGCGTCTGTCAACGCCGTTCCGCAAGGAAAACGGTAGTGTCACTGCCGGAAATTCCTCCGGCGTCAACGATGGTGCCGCGGCATTATTACTGGCTTCGGCGAAGGGTGTGCAGCAGCATGGCTTACAGCCGCGAGCTCGTATCGTTGCCTGTGCCTGCGCAGGGGTTGAACCTCGGATCATGGGGATTGGACCGGTACCTGCGGTTGAAAAAGTATTAAAGCTAGCTGGATTGACGCTTGATCAGATGGATGTTCTGGAGATCAATGAAGCCTTCGCTGCCCAAGCACTAGCAGTGATGAAAAAATTGAAGTTGGATATCGATGATAGCCGTATCAACCCTAACGGTGGCGCCATTGCTTTAGGGCACCCTCTGGGAATGAGTGGCGCCCGTCTAGTGGGGACCGCCATTAATCAACTGCATCGCAGTCAGGGAAGATACGCGCTCTGCACCATGTGCGTCGGTGTAGGCCAAGGCATCGCCATGATTATTGAGCGTTGTTGATTGACAATTTTGTCTGCTGATGCAGGCTTGTCCCGCTGGGACTTCTCCAGCGGGACATACTATACAGCCCGATGCCAATGAAACCGCCTTCAATAATTTCATGCCATGCCGGAACCTATCCGGTAAATATAAAGGTGCTGCTCGCAGCAAATAATGAACACAGGAATAAAAAACCACTGGTATTAATCCGGCAATACAATAGGGCACTTTCTGTATTTTGGTTTCTCCTTGAAAATCAAGGATATATGCCGATACTGGTATGAGCCTTATTTGTGCTTTCGTATTGCCGGATTAATAGTGTTTTGCTGGCCGGAATATTTGTGATTTCGGCACTCGCTTCTCTTCGCCTGATGCAGACTAAAGAATTCATTCTATGGATTGGAGTCCTAGCACCGGCGGCAGCGTCATATCTACTGCTGGAGATAAATGAATCAAGGTTGAGGGATTTAGGAATTGAAAAGCATGAGGTCGACACTAAAACTTGGTGGACTAGGCCCGTTTGCTGGTCAGTTGCATTTGGCTATGGATTTTGCGTGATCGCCAGCAATATCTAAAACATCTATAAAAAGATACTTGGTGGCAGTTTAAAAAAAAACGAAACTAAATCTTTGAAGCGTATGAATCAAGAAGCAAAAATGCAGTCAATAAAATTGAAAATCCAAAAAATGCTCAAAGAGCAACAAGCAAACACCATGTACTTTGCTATTGCGGCGTTGGGTTTGGTGTCACTTGCAGATGCATTTATGCTTGAGCTTGGAGAGGCTTTGGTGAGGATCACTATGATCATAGTGTTCCTTACTGGAATAGTTATCTGGGTGGTATTTGAAAAGAGCCTCCCTTTTTTCGTTTGCATGGTTGGTAGTGTCTTGCTTTACGCATTGAATGCTTGATCAAAAGCAACTTGGTAAATTCATAGATAGCTATCTTGATAGAGACAGGGTGATTGGAGGCGATCTTTTATTGAATAATAGCTTTGGGGGCTGAGCAGGCAAAAAAACTTGGGTTTTTCCTTAGGCCACCGAAACTGAAACTCGCACGGACAGCGAGGATTTCAAAGTGTCTCACCTTATTATTGATAGTTGCGCCAGCTCGGGTTTCGCCAATCGACTGAAGGCCTGCCTTTATGGAGCTGGTTACACTCGGCAGGATATTTCGATGGGTACAGGTATTTCCGAGCAAGTGCTCTCCGGCTATGTCAATGGCTCGACTCAGCCCACCCTCCCCGATATCGAAAAGATTGCCCGCTTTATCTAGGTCAATCCGGCCTGGCTGGCCTTCCGGATCGGTGAAAAGAAACTTCCGAGCGAGGCCGAGTTGATTACCCCTTATTTGAACGATGCCGGCCTGGGCGCTGAACAGTTGGAAGAGAAATATTGCCAGGCCGGAAAAAGCGAGCATCCGCTATTCAACAAGACGACCTGGGCGTTCTCGATCGGCGAGGACGACACGGTTCTCGACTACTGGGCCTGGGTGGCGTTTCGCATCGGCCGAGCCCTCGGCAAGCGCTCGCCCCATTGACCGAAGAGGCCGGCGGGAGAACGGGGGCTTCCTCCTGACTGGGTGCTTTTCTCGCGCCAGCGGGCCGGTCCCGATCGAGGATTTCCAGCGTGGGGGAAACTGTGGGACTGCCCTGCAGGCAGCGGGTAGAATCCCCAATTACTACAGCCTATAGGTGATTTGTACGAGGATAAACGATCTGCGTACAGTGCGGCTGGATCTGCGCCAGCCACCAATAGATTCCCCCTGCGAATCCCTTCCAGCGATGCCATCGCTCACCCACCCGGTTGAACCCATATGAGCAAACTGACACCGAAGCTCGTCAAGGAAACCACCGCCCCCGGCACCTACCAGGATGGCCGGGGCCTATTCCTGAAGGTCACCGCCGGCGGGACGAAAAGCTGGGTGTTCCGCTACAGCTTCCAGAGTGACCGCCGCGATATGGGGCTGGGCTCCTTCCCGGCGGTCTCGCTGCGCGATGCCCGACTGGCCGCGGATAAAGCGCGCCTGGAATTGGCCCAAGGCATCGACCCGCTCGGCAAGCGTCACCAGTTGCAGCACGAGGCGCGGGCGAAGCGGCGCAAGGGCACGACCTTCAAGACCGAGGCCGAGCTGTTCCTGCGCACCCACGCCCCGTCCTGGAGCCCACGCCATGCGGTGCAATGGCGCAACAGCCTGAGCACCCACGTCTACCCCCGGATCGGCGAGCTGCCGGTGGCGCAGGTCGACACCGACCTGGTGCTCGATGTGCTGGCGCCGATCTGGTCGACGACGCCGGTCACCGCCACCCGGGTGCGCAACCGCATCGAGCTGATCCTCGATGCCGCCAAGGCCCGCCAGCTGCGCACGGGAGAGAACCCGGCGCGCTGGCGTGGCCACCTCGACAAGCTCCTGCCGCGCCACAAGCGCAGCACCCTGCCCTTCCCCGCCCTGCCGGCCGAGCAGGTACCGGCGCTGCTGCACCGGCTCGATCGGATGCCGAGCCCGGCCGCCCGTGCCTGTGAACTGCTGATCCTCACGGCCACCCGTAACGGCGAGGTGTGCGGCGCCCGCTGGGAGGAGTTCGATCTGGACGCCCGGATCTGGACCATCCCCGCCCACCGGATGAAGGCCAAACGCGCTCACCGGGTTCCGCTCACCGAGGCCATGCTCGAGGTCCTGGAACAGGTGCGGGGCAATCACCGGGATTTTGTTTTCCTCAATTCGCGGCGCACCGGCCCTCTCCCGGGCAACGCCTTGCGCCGCGTACTCGATGCCGCCGGGGCCGAGAATTGCGTGCCCCACGGCTTCCGCTCGACCTTCCGGACCTGGGCCGCCGAGCAGACCAACCATCCGCGCGAGGTCTGCGAGATGGCGCTGGCGCACACCCTGGAGAGCAAGGTGGAGGCGGCCTACAACCGCGGCGATCTGCTCGACAAGCGCCGGGCGTTGATGGAGGAGTGGTCCGCCTTCCTGGGCACCTTCGAGCGCGAGGTGGTGTTCAAGGCGCTGTCGGTATCGGAGCCCGCCGGCGGCGAGTGAGGACAATCTTTCCCGCTGGCAGCAGGCTCCACTGCCCGAGCGCCACCGGCCTGCCCGCCCATCGCGCCCGGGCCGCCGCGCCCGATTTGGGTTCTCCCGTGACCATGGCAACGTGAAGGCCTGCAGCAAGTAGCTGCCAGTCACGAGAGCGAAACCATGTACCTGATCAGCGAATCCGGCCGGAACGATAAGGCCCCCTACGATCCCGCCCTGCTGGCCTTCATTCACAAGGGCGACGAAATTCGCAACCCCTACCTCTCGCCCTGTGGCCGCTACGAAGTGGACCCCGTGGTCGCCTACGGCTTCGAGGAGGTCTGGACCGGCGGCGACTGCAGGGCGCTGGACCTGACCTTGCCGGATGGGTGCGTGCTGCGCCTCACCAACGAGGATGGCCTCTGCATTCCCGATCCGGACGAATGGGAAAGCGCAATCATCGGCCGCCTGAGCAACGATCACGACGAAATCGCCTGGTGCGTACTGGGGGAAGTCCCGTTGGCGACCGACCAGTGACGGGCACTCCACCGCCCGGCCATCCCGTCAGCAGAAGCCCGTTCAACTCCGAGGAAACCCGTCATGCAGTTCAAGCGCGCCGAGCGCCACGAGGCGATCACCTACACCTCCCGCAAGGAAGCCGCCTTCAATCGCAAGCTGGCCCGCGAGCAGCAGGCCATGCCGCTGTTCGCCGACCAGATCGCCCAGGAGCAGCACTCGTGGGACGAAGAAAAGCGGCTCAGGGACGAGCGAAACCGGCGCAGTGTGCAGAGGATGCGTGACCTGTATGCACGGCAGTGGCGCAAGGTTCGCAAGGATTACTACGCGCTGCCGCCCACGCTTCAGGCGCAATGCAAGGCCCAATGGCACGCCTTCTGGGGCTCGAAAACCCCCGGCAACCTGGCCTACTTCGTCGACCAGCTGAATGGTGCCTTGGCGGCCAGAATTGCCGCCGGAGAGGCTCAAACCCAACGGATACGCCAGAAGATCCTGGCTCAGGCACAAGTCCAAACCTCTTTCGAGTGATCGCCCCCTCCGGGCTGGCGCTCGCCGGCCCTGCCAACCCGCCATGGCCAAATCCCCGAGTAGCAGCGACAGATAGTGACGCTTGAGGCCTGGGTGCCTAGACCAGCCGGTTGACATCCTCCCCTCCCTCTCGCTTGACGCCCCCTACCGGCTATCCTGCTGCTCCAGGGCATCAAGCGCCTGCTCCAGGAGATCGCCCAGCACGCGGATATTTCGCTCTTCGGCCATTCGGTAGAAGCGCGCATGGCATTCAAGGGGGACCTTGATGTTGAGCTGCGCCTTCGGCCCCGACGAATTGAATCGACGGCGCTTGCCGGGCTTAACCGCTTCCGGCTCTGGGGTCTGCGGCTGGCGCGACGGGAAGTTGTTATCCTTGGCTATCTTCTGGATATCTTCATCTAGCGCTCTCGCCTGGCGCACCTCACTAGGTGCCTTCGGCTTGAACGTCGTTAGATTGGCGAACGGGTCGTCGCGGTCGGCGTCCCCATCACGTTCATGCCCAGCCATCACGATGCCACCTCACTGCTCTTGACCTTGTCGGACAGTCTCTCGATCACCTCAGCAGCGAACGCCTCGGCGTTTGCGATGGCCTTTTCGATGCCAGGCACCTGAGCGGAGTCCAGCGCCTCCAGCGGGCGCTTGAAGAAGAATATCGAGCGGAAGGCTTCGCGCTCGGTCATCTCAGTGGCGAAAAGCGGTATGCCGCGCTCCTTCAAGCTCCTCCTCAGTGCTGCTGTGTTGCGCGTCTCATACGCGGGTGGGGTGCAGGTCAATAAAACGGAGTATGGCAGCGTGTAGCCCGGGACGTGTCGCCGCACCGCCATCTCTTGGTCGTGAACCAGCGCGACCGCCCTGCCCGCCTGCTGTGCGTCCAGCCAGGATCCGCGCATGGGGATGACGACGAAATCTGCCTCTTGCAACGCATGAATCACGATCTTCGCCGCGGTCCCTTCCAGATCCACAATCACGAACGGGTCGATGGCAGCAGCTTCACGGATCCTGCCGGAGATGTTGTCCTCCGTGACACCCGAAATGACGCGAAGGTTTTCCGGGCAGTGGCCGCCTTCCGCCCACTTCTGAATAGGGTAGTTCGGGTCCGCGTCGATCACCGTCACGGCGGCGCCCTTCTTCGCCAGCTGCGTCGCGAGCGCCAGCGCCGAGGTGGTCTTACCCACACCGCCCTTGGGGCTCACAAAGATCGTCGTAGGCATTCATATCTCCTGATAGTTATTGCTACTCAAAGCAGTCTAAAGATAGATAAGAGTTCCTATAAATATCAATGAATATAAAAAGTTATCTTTTTCTATCAAAAGAAATCTTGAGCTACTTTAGCGTAGCCAGGTTATCAGGTGATACTGGGAAAGTGGCAGGCCCGGACTCCGGGGATGGCGCCAGCAGGTCATGGGGCCAATGGCGCGAGCAACGCCTCGCCCGTTCACTCCACGAGCCAATCCGAGCAACATTATCTGTAAAGATATCTTTTGGTATCTTTTGGTATCTTTTGATTGCTACTGATAGCTATTAGTAGCTCTTGATGGCTCATGGTAGTTCTTGGTAGCTCTTGATAGCAGCCCTTTCAAGGTCTTTGCGTAAACTCTCCCGATAATCGATCAGGCGAGCAAGGCGATGTGGGATGCAGTTCTGGCGCGGTTCGAGAGGCAGGCCCCGGCCAGCGTCATGGCACCTCTGGCGCTGGAGCGGGCAATGCCAGCCGCCTGGGTTGACGAAGTGTTCGAGGCCCACCGGCAACGCCAGTATCCACGCGAGCTGCTGTTTTCCACCGTCGTCGGGCTGATGTCGCTGGTTTCCCTGGGACTGCGCCCTTCGCTGCACGCCGCCGCACGCCAGATAGACAACCTGCCCGTATGCCGGGGCATTCGCTGGTGGTCTACGACCCCGACCTCGACCTGGTGACCGATCTGGCGGTCTGCGAGGACGCCTACGAGAGCGAGCGCACTGGCGTCCTGCCGCTATTGGACAGTGCCCGGCCGGGGCAACTGTGGATGGCCGACCGGCATTTCTGCACGCGCGCGATTCTCCAGTCGCTCCAGCAGGCCCGGGCCGATTTCATCGTGCGCCAGCACGCCAAGCATCCCCCCCTCGTTCGGCAAGGCACCTGGCAGGACGCCGAGAGGACGGCAACGGGGCGAACGCGCGAGCAGGCCATCGCGGTGGACGAAGGGCTGCAGCCTGGGCCATCCCCGGGCGGCGCTGCTGGGGTTTGCCGTGGCGGTGCTGGCCTACAACCTCCTGGCGGTGCTCAAGCGCAGCGTGGAACAGGCTCATCGCGAACAGCTTCCCGAGGGCTGGGAGGCTTCCCCCTACCACCTGGCGGTCCAGGTCAGAAGCCGTTACGAGGGGATGCTCATCGCGCTGCCGGTGGAGCACTGGTCCGCCTGGGCCGACGATTCGGCCAACACACTGGCACAGCGCCTGTTGGAATTGGCACGACATATCAAGCCCAGCCAGGTGGCCACCAGCAAGCGCGGCCCCAAGGTGGATAAGCCCAAGGCCTGGGTCGATGCCGCGACGGCTCGCGCCCATGTCTCCAGCGACCGCCTAATCAAGGCCTCAAAAAGCAAAAGGCCTTGAAATGGATAGCTCTTGATAGCTCTTTACAGGTACTCATATCTACCAATAGATATCAATAGATACCATTGGCAGCCAGGGGAGAGCTGTTGGCCTGACCCGCCCCAGAAGTGTCTCTGACGACTGGCCAGTGACAGGCATCCGCCACCCGGCCATCCCGTCAGCAGAAGCCCGTTCGACTTCTCGGAATCCCAATCCCGTCATGCAGTTCAAACGCACCGCACGCTACGAGGCCGATCACCGACACCTCTGCGGGTGCTGGAACGGTACGCCTCTATGGGCTCGAGCTCTGGTGAGAAGCAGGCCGGACTGAGCGCAGCCGTCCGTGACGAGCCTGCCAAGCGCCGCCGGCAGATCGAGGGTCAGGTGCCGGTGTAGGGCCTGCCGATTTCCGTCTTTAATTTGTTTATTTGTTTGTTTTGTTATTCGCTATGCTGCGTTCAACCTCAGCCGATTGAAGATCGATCGCCATGCGCCCCGCCGAATACACCCTCGAAGAGATCGTCCAGGCCGGCGAAGCCCTGCAGGCCGCCGGCCGCAACGTCACCGGCTTCGCCCTGCGGCAGAAGGTAGGCGGCGGCAACCCCAACCGGCTGAAACAGGTCTGGGATGATCACCTGGCCCGCTTGTCCGTCACCGAGGCGGCGCCGGTGGCCGAACTGCCGGTGGAAGTGGCCGAGGAACTGGCGACCGTCACCCGAGCGCTGACCGAGCGCCTGGCGGCCCTGGCGGTCGAGCTGAACGACAAGGCGGTGAAGGCGGCCGAACGGCGCGTGGGAGAGGTGGTCCGGGCTGCCGGCGAGCAGTGCGAGCAGGCCGAGCGGGAGCTGGCCGATGCGGCCCTGACCGTCGAGGACCTGGAGCACCAGCTGGACGGCGTAAAGGGCGAGTTGGCGGCGACCCAGGAGCACCTGACGGAGGGGTTTGCGCAATGCCAGAGCCAGGCCGTCGAGCTGGCCCAGCTCCGGGAGCGTCTGAACGCCGCCGAACAGGCGGCCCGAATGGCCCGCGAGCAGCACACCGCCGAGCTGAAGCAGCTGCGGGACGAACTGGCGAAGGCTCAGGCCAGGGGCGAGGAGGCGGCCCGGATGCGTGGCGAACTGGACACCCTCAGAGTGCAGAACGACGCCCTGCTGGCGGCATTGAAACCCTCCAAATCCTCCGGCAAAACATCCCGATCAGGTGGAGCGCCGACGAGTACGTGAGAAGGAAAATGGTTCGGCAGGTGGCTCCAAGGGGAGCCGGACGCTGGGCGATGGTCAAAGCCCCTCCACCCGGGCCCAGGATCTCTTGGGTGGGAATGCCGTGTTTGGATGCACTCTGCCCGTCCGGGATTACATAGAGGGCGACAATACGATCGGAGCAGAGCCTTCCAGCCCAAGGAGATCCGGGGCGAACTCGAGCGCACCACGATAATTCCCGGCCGGCTACCGGACTTGAGACAACCCAGCGGTCGTTCACCTCAAAGGATCACCACTCCTCCTGTCTATCCTGATAAACCCAGCCGATATTTTCTGCCTCGATCCGGTATAGCTGGCAGCCGGGTGACGAAGGCTCAGCCGGATACTGCAGCGAATGCTTTGGCGATGATGTCGATGACCGCACGGACCCTGGCGGTATGGCGCACGTCCTTGTGGGTCACCAGCCAGATGTCGTAGGGCGGGCATGCGCGTGCGGGCCACAGACGCACCAGACCGTCGGCCTCGCCGAACGATAGCGGGACCTCGCCGATGCCCAGACCGTTGATCAGTGCGCGGCGCACCAGCAGGCCGGAAGTGCAGGTCATGGCGATGCGGCCATGGGTGATCGGTTCGGACCCCAGCATCACCTCCTTGCCGCTGTCCAGATACGGTTGATAGAGCACCAGGTCATGCCCGGCGAACGCCGTGCCGGGCTCGGGCACACCGTGGGCCTGCACGTAGGCCGCCGAGGCGAAGATGGCGCTGCTCCAGCGCGCGACGCGGCGCACGATCAGATCGGGGTTCTCCGGCTTGAGGGTGCGCACCGCGATGTCCGCCTCGCGCTTGCTCAGGTTGAGCATTTGGGTCGAGGCCTGCAGTTGCACCTCGATGCCGGGCTGCGCCTGGTGCAGGCGGGCGATCGCCGGGATGACGACATCGATGGCGAACGAGTCGGTGGTGGTGACCCGCACCACGCCGCTCATGCGGTCGTCCATGCCGAGGATCTGCCGCTGCAGCTCGGCGGCCGAGGACTCCATGTTCAGCGCTGCGGCCATCGCCACTTCGCCAGCGGCCGTCAGGCTGTAGCCGCGGGAGGTGCGCAGGAACAGGGTAGCGCCCAAAGCGTGCTCCAGAGAGGCCAGGCGGCGCCCGACGGTGGCCTGGTCGACGCCCAGCGCCCGGGCCGCGCCCCGCAAGGTCTGCTCGCGGCACAGGGCGAGAAAGATCCGCGTATCGTCCCAGTTCATGTCGATCTCCCTATGATGCAAATCTGCATCTGTACGAATGAAAATTGCTGCATTATTTCATTGCTCGGTGCTTCTATGATTCCCCCCATCGCCACTGACTGCGCTTCTCGACAGACGCAAGGGGTCATCATGAATGCCGAATGCTCCAGCCTCACGGCCAACCGCACCTCCCCATGGCTGCCGATCTGGGCCGGCCTGTGCGCCAGCCTGGTCGGCATCGGCCTCGCCCGCTTCGCCTACACACCGCTGGTGTCCGCGCTGATCGACGCGCACTGGTTCTCCCCATCGGCAGTGGTCTACCTGGGGGCGGCCAATCTCGCCGGCTACCTCATCGGAGCATTGGGAGGACGGCCGCTCGCCGCCCGCTGGTCGAGCACCGGGGTGCTGCGCGCCATGATGGTACTGGTGAGCCTGTCGTTCTTCGCCTGCGCCGTACCGCTGTCCATGGCCTGGTTTTTCGGCTGGCGGCTGCTGTCCGGCATCGCCGGCGGAGTGATCATGGTGCTCGCGACAAGCGCCATCCTGCCGCATGTCGCGCCGAACCGTCGCGGCCTGGCCAGCGGCGCGATCTTCCTCGGCGTCGGCCTGGGCATCGCCGGCTCGGGCAGCCTGGTGCCGTTCCTGCTCTCCTTCGGTCTGTTGCAGGCCTGGCTGGGCCTGGGCGGGGTAGCGTTGCTGCTGACTGCCACCAGTTGGTTCGGCTGGCCTCTGGAAAAGGCGCGTACGCCGGCCACCTCGAGCGCAGCCGACGTGCGCAGCTCGATGGGCCTCTACGTGCTGTTCGCCCAGTACGCCCTGATGGCCGCCGGCCTGGTGGCGCCGATGATGTTCCTGGTCGATTACGTCAGCCGCGGCCTCGGTGCCGGCAGCCACAGCGGCGCGCTGATCTGGACGCTGTACGGGGTGGGCGCCATCGTCGGGCCGGTGGTGTACGGTTTCCTGGCCGACCGCCTGGGCGCGCGCTCGGCAATCCGCCTGGTGCTGCTGACCCAGGCCGGCGCTCTCGCGGTACTGGTGACGGTCGCCGACCTGCGCCTGCTGGCCGTCGCGGCGCTGGTGATCGGTTCGTTTCCGCCCGGCATAGTGCCGCTGGCGCTGGCCCGCGTACACCAGCTGGTTGCCGACCACCACCAGCAGAACGCTACCTGGAGCCGTGCCACCGTGTCCTTCGCGAGCTTCCAGGCCCTGGCCGGCTACGCCTATTCGGCGCTGTTCTCCGCCAGCCACGGCCATTACGCGCTGCTGTTCTCCGTCGCCATGGGCGCCATTGGCCTGGCCCTTGCCTTGGATCTGCTGCTGGTGTTCAAGGAAATATTCCGCCCCTCCACTGGAGCCGACGTGGCACCGGAGGCATAGGAGGGCGTTCTGCCGCCGTTTTCCGGCCTCGCCCTTGTTTCCAAGTCAGTCCGGAGCCAATGGTGCACCGGTGCTCGCCCCCTACCGAATCGAGCCGAAAAATATCGGCTCGGTTTATTGGGCCACATGAATGCTTCAATACGCATTGGCTTCAATGCTTCATTACTTCAACGCGTGAGCGCTTCAACACTTCAATATCATGGGGTCGCAGCCAGAGTGGTAACCGACCTTTCTCGCCCGCCTGGCCCTTTCTGTTCAAGCCCGCCCTTCCCATCCAGGGATGGATGTCCCCGGTTGGGCGCCAGCACTCAATGCAGGGTTATGCCGGCAGGGAGTCAGTTCAGGGCGTCTTTCAGGCCCTTGCCTGGCTTGAAGCCCGGCAGCTTGGCGGCAGCGATCTGGATCGCGGCCCCGGTCTGCGGGTTGCGACCTTCGCGGGCGGCGCGCTCCTTCACCTCGAAGGTGCCGAAACCAACCAGGGCGACATTCTCGCCCTGCTGCAGGGCGCTGGTGATAGTCGCGGTAAAGGCATCCAGCACTGCGGTGGCGGTCGTTTTCGGGAGGTCCGCAGAGGCGGCAACGGCGGCGATCAGCTCAGCTTTGTTCATTGGTCAGTCCAGGTTGGAATTCGGCCCGCGAGTATAACCGGACAGGAGCGCGCCTTCTTGCAGACGTGCCAACGAGCAGCCCTCCCATCCAAGGAGATGAGCTGCCCCTGGATCGGCCGGCCAGCGCTCAATGCAGTCTCGCAGCAGCAATCCAGTGCTGGGTCGCGTAGGCGAGCCGCTGCTCTCGTGTTTTCGTGGCGAACTCGACCAAATCGAGCGGTGTAGCGCCTTTGTGCCCAAGGAAATCCAGGGCGAAACCGATGGCTCCATATCGGCTCTGGCGGGGGACCTGGCCGAAGACCACAGCACGGTCGCGCAACTCGAAGCTCCCCCACTGCCCCTCGGCATCCCGATAGGTCCAGCAGATATTTTCCGCCTCGACTCGGTAGGGGGCGAGCAGCTTGCAGACATAGCCTGCGAACGACAACGCACCATCGGCGACGCTGATCTCGGTGCCGAGGTCGACCAGCATCGCCACTGCTTTGCGCTGGCGCTTCCAGATGAAGGCATCGGCCGTTGGGTCCTTGAGCGATTCCAGCACCGGGCCGGCCAGCGAGTAGAGTTTCAGGTAGGTGTGGAGTTGATTGGGGTTCATCGGGTGACCTCCTGGTAGTGATGCTCCAAGGATGCCAACGGCCCGGAGAATCCCAACTCAGCGGCATTCGCCTATTCCCCGGAAGGAAGCTGGTGTACTAGCAGCTGCGCTTTCAGGCCAGAAAATCGCCGGAAAAGCCCCCAAGCGGAGGTGTCCGTCGCGTATTGATATTCCCACCTAGAAACGCAATCCAAAAGGGGATATGCATGGCGATTGTTGATGAACAGGTCCAGCCGCTGCGGGTGCTGAAACAGCACGAGTACCCAGTGTCGAGCCCAGGTGAGGAGCAGGCCGAGCTGACCGCGGCCGCCCGCGACGTGCTTGCCGAGCGACGCCGGCAGATCGAGGTCGAGGGATTTTCGCTGGAGCACGACAGCCAGTACGATCTGGGCGAGTTTCCGGCCGCTGCAGCCTGCTATGCGCTTTTCGCGCAGCGTCAGGTGCTCGGCCTTCGCAAGTGCGAGCCAGACCACGCCTGGCCTTGGAATCTGGGTTGCTGGAAACCGGGCGACGCCCGCAGTGCCCTCGTCAAGGCGGCCGCCCTGCTTCTGGCCGAAATCGAACGAATGGATAGCCAGAAGCAGAAAGCCACTCACGCTTGAAAGCTGGGCGGGCTGAGGCCAACCCGGATCAGTGCAGCGCGTGCCGCCGGCAACAGGGCGGCGCCAGCAACGCCGACACACTGGCCCCAAACAAGTTTTCTCTGTGAACCGCTACCAAGCCTAGCGATGAAATAGCCATTGCTATCCACATTGTCCTGCCCTCATGCGAGGAGGAAGGCCGCCCACTGCTCCGCGATGCGTGACCAGAGCAGGCGGTCTTCAGTTGAGTTTTCGTACGCAGCGTGAGCCATCCTGTCTCGCAGGCCTCTGTCTGAATATAGGCGCTCCAAAGCATTGGCGAGAGAAGTGGGCGAGATTACTGCTGCCTCCAGGAAGCATCCCATGGGCTCTCGCTTTCCGACGTCAAGCAGAAGTGCTGACCCAAACCAAAGCTCGCAACAGGCGCCATGTCCCGGGACGATCTGTGCTGCACCGGTTGCGGCGTGCTCGAACGACACAAGGCCCCAGCCTTCTCCACTGGCGGTGTTAACCCCTACGTCGCAGGCATTGTAGAGAAGGTTTAGATCCCGCACCCGCAGGTCGGGATGGTCGGTTACCGCAGGCGGCAACAGGAGGCGATCACCTATGCCATGTGTCTTCGCAATCGCCTCGACATCGCAGCCTAGGCCCTTTCTCTCCGTATGCAAGTGGAGCCAGACGTCATCTTTGCCAGCTGCAAACTGAGCAAAACCGGCGATAGTAAGATCCAAACGTTTACGGGGCTGGTTGCGGCTGGCGTTCAAAACGATGAACTGCCCACTCATGTCTTTCCCGTATAGGACGCGACGCGCCTGTACGCGCCTCAGGTCGGCCGCTTGGCCACTGATGGCATTGGGAGCTGGCACACCATCACATGTGGGATAGAAACTCTCCGTATCAGTGCCGTGCGGGATCACAGACAGGAGCGGTTGCTCGCCGCTCGGCATCAAATAATTAAGAGCCTCAATCAAGGTATTTTTGCCGAATTCTGTATAGGCGACGATGCCATCCACCTCACGTGCCCAATGAAGGGGAGTTGGATCCATGAACGGCGCATCGACAGGGCAGTAAACAACCGTCCTCGCACTTACTCCGGAAGACCGGATGGCTCCGAGATAAACAGGCACTATCCAAGGGTCTTGTAGAAGTAGGATTACGTCCGGCTGGACCTCGCTCACCAGGTCATGAAGCCCCTCAGCCCCGTGCACGTCGTGAGGATTCGGGTTCGGGTGGATCCGCCATGGAAGATCCGGGACCGAACCCGAATAGTTTGGGCCGAAATGATGGACCTCAAAATAAGCGGCCAGCCACGGCAAGAGGTTATGCAGCACCCGTGCGAACCCGGTGGGTATCATCGCATGACCGACCGCAAGCAGCTTTAAGCGATGCTTGCGGAGTGGCCTAGCCGTCTCGCACTTGCTTCTTCCTGGGTCAGCAGTTCCCATTCAACATCCATCGGCCATTAGGCATGCAGATTCGTGCCGTTCCGTCGAAGCACGTCTCTTCACCCGGAAGCCACCACTGCTTCCATCCCACATCCCAGTAACACATGTTGTTATTACCTACAGGCTGGATCTGTTCGGCAGTGATTGCATTATCGTTCGTGTCCGCGGTGGCCGTCGCAATAGTGTAATGGCCCTCGCCGCCATAGGGCGGAATCAGAGGGACGGACAGGTTGGTAAGAGTGTAGCCTCGGTAGTCAACCTGAACAGCGATATTGGTGGTAAACTTCTCGACGGCTTGGCCAGGCTGGGTTCCTTGTTGGCCAACAAGAAGATAATTCACTTGGAAGTCATCCCCGCAATGGATAGTTGCCAACTTCTTCCAGTTAAGCATAGCTGCCCCATAACCGGAAAGCCACGAAGCCATTTGAGCGTTCGGGAAATTCGTGGTAGCAAGAACGGAATACACTGTCAGCGCGACGATGTAAGGTTTGTCGGACAGGCCTTGAACTGACGCATGGAGATGATCCCATATCCGGTCGTTCTCTCGCCAATTGCCATTATAGGCAGCAGCATTCACGACCAACTGTAAGGTGTCGGGATCGAACACAGCAATTTGAGCCCCACCAGGCATGCGCATGTCGTCAGGATTGGTCTGAGGCGGAAGATTGCTTGGGACTGTCCGGTTTCGGATTTGTATAAGGCCGCTGTAAGAAGACGGATAATTGGAGCCTGTTCGCGAGAACTCCGCCTGAAGGTAAAGTCCCTGGTTCAGATAGACATTCAGAGCGTCGCTTACGGCCTGCTCCAATACACCAGAGAAGAGCTGGGAAAGATCGGATAAGCGAAATCCGATGATAGCAGGAGCGGCCGTGATTGACGCCACCCACTTCCGATACGCAGGTTCGAAGTTGTCTTTGAAGGTTGGGCTGGGGCTGACCGCTTGAAGAAGGCTGGTGTCACCACCCGAAGCAGACCAGGACGTGCGGCGGTTCTCAACCCACTGTTTCGAAAGCTTATCCCAACTGAGGCTCGACTTCGCGGAAGCATCCACGAAGAGGCTCTCGAACTCCAGGCTCAAATTCGCTTCAACCTGCATGCCGTCTGACGAGTAGTCAGTGTTTGCCGCTGTGAAATAGCTAAATTCTCCTCCCACCGTTACCTGATCGATGAAGTGGGTTCCCCATTTCCGGAAAACCCGGAAGAAAAGGTGCTGGTTGGTGGTGTTGAAGTTGGTCTGCACCAACATTGCTTGGACATCAGGATCCGAAGAGAAGTCGGGGCTGATGTTCGGGGAGGAAACCTCTTGCAGGAGAACGCTCCAGGTTTCGAACCGCCCTGATGCCAAACAGTACCAAAAGGTGCTCTCGCTAACAGCCTCGGCGCTGAATGCCGCACGGAACTCGCCGGAAAATCCGCGATAGGAGCCGCTGACGCCCGCTTTAGTCGCGAAGGAGCTCTGAAATTGTTGCTGCGTGCGCGTAACAACGACCTGGGCCGATTGAGTGTGGTCTCCGCTTCCCTCGGCAATCACGACATTGTTCGGCACAGTGTATTGCTGCTTGGAGAACGGGTCCGTGTAGGTTGAGCCATTTCCGCTGGGTGGAACCAGGATAGCCTTGGTCGCGGATGAGACGTCATAGGAGCCGAGAATGTTGAAACCGAACCCAAGAAGTCCGGCGCCCGGAAGGGTTTGCATAGTTTTTACCTATAATGAATTAAAACAAACTTTTGGCCCTGCATAATAACCGTCTGTAGGGCACATTTACCTTTAAAGCAACGCTACCAAGATAACAAGTGAAGTTGGGTGAGCTTCATAGGCTGGCCTCCTCGTAGTGTGATGCGCCAAGGATACCAGCGGCTGGGAGAATCCCAGCTACTCTGTGCTTCTGTCTGAAGCGCTGCCGAGTTGGAAGATTTCCTCCAAGATCCCCCGCTATCGGCTTGTTGTAGACCAACCGGAAAACTATTGCTTAGGGAAACTCTGAAAAAGCCCCTTCTTCCCCAAAGAGATACCCCTAGCGTGGTGAGTCTCAATTAAAAGCATAAGTCTGATCTATCGTGGTGCTGAATATTGCTCCGGCAATTCAATAGGACACTCATGCAGCAAAATATTTTCTTTTAAGATAACTTGCGAGTGCTTCGTGTTTGTCTTTTCGTGCTGCCGATTAATAATTCAGCTCGACGGCAAGCATAGCCATAAATACAGGACGTTCAGCCGTTCAGATTGTGTAACACCGCAGCAAAACTAAGAACAATAATTAATCAAACTTGAGATTCACCACACTAGTTCTATCTGTCCGTGTGACCGTGCCTTGGCAAAAGCGAGAGCGTTGTAGTTTTGGATCATCCAAGCGCTCGAGCGGGCCTGCCATGCGTAACCGTCAAATTGACGGTCGTCGCCAATCGCGATCACCTGCAGAATGAGAGGGCGCGGTCTGGCAACCCACCAAAGGAACGAGCTGCGTGATTTACGATTGAGGGAAATTTACTATCCTTAGTGTCTCTCCTTGGCAAAAGTACTCTTAGCATGTGTAGCTGCTGGCCGAGCCGGCTTCGGCTCAAAAGGAAAACGGCTGGAGGAGGGAATGGGGCGTTCTCGCGACTCGGTACAGTGGTACGACTATGAGATTCGTCGCTCCTAGCGGCGGTTAAGCTCGGAATCGGAAGGGCTCGTCATGCCGTTGTGCCAATGAGGCGCTCGATGTTCTCCTTTGCTCTCCTCGCATTGAATGTAGCAAGCCATATCGGATCGACCTTGATAATTCATGCGATTCGCGCCGGAAGATACCAAGGCCGGCTCTGTCCCAATAAGAACGACCGAGAGCCCAGAAGGGACATGGCGCTCTGGGTTTATCCTGCCAAAGAATAAAATTGCTGCGCGGGCGAGGGGCGAATGCTGCCCTCGAAGTGCATTTGTCCTTTGGCAATGGCGTGCATGATTTCAATCCCGGCCAGGATGAAGCGGACGCAGCGGAAGCGCTTGAAGCCGAGCATGGGCCGAACAGTCCGCTTGATCGCTCGAGAGGCCTGCTCGACGAGGTTGTTCAGGTACTTGGCCTGGCGTATCTGGATAGGTGTTTCGCGCTCAGTATTGATGGCCTGCAGCACGGCCCTGTTCGCCCCGCTTTTGTCGATCGTTATGGTCTCTGGCTCACCGTGGCGAGCGATTGCACGAGCCAAGAAGCGTCGAGCGGCTGCCTTGTCGCGCTTGGCGCGGAGCAGAACGTCTACAGTGTTGCCTGCTATATCGACGGCCCGGTACCAGTGCTTCCATGGCCCGCGGACCTTGATGTAGGTCTCGTCCATGCGCCAACTCGTGCCGACCGCCTGCTGACGTCGATAAAACGTCTTTTCCAGCGCGGGTAGCCGCTTGAGTGCCCAGCGATGCAGCGTCGAATGGTCGACCGACACGCCGCGCTCGGCCACCATGGCTTCGAGGTGCCGCGGGCTCAGGGGGTAGGCGACGTACCCGCGCACGCAGGTGAGCATGACCTCAAGCGGATATTGCAAACGTGCTTGAGCACGCGAGTTAGCGCTGGGTTGAGCAGGGGCATCGGCGTCTCGGCCTGTTCCGCCTCGAAAGCTCAGCTTACCAGACGGCGCTATTGCGACAGATCCTTGTTGGTGCACCCAAAACTCACGCAGGCCAGGACCGCACGGGCGGAAGGTTGCGGTTGGGCCGGAAGGGAGCAAGAGCGCCCCGGCGACTCACCTCTGACATTCGAATGAGCGATAATCCAGCCCAATCCATGTTCTAGGCTGAGCACCCATGCCAATCCGCTCTGTAACTGTTACCGATCCTGACCACGAACGCGAGCTTATTGAGGATGAGACGAAGCTGCTGTACTCGTGTCCGCAGGCAGGTCCCCGTATGCAGCCGCGTCCGCGCCGCGCTTTGCCGGCGGTACTCGACGACTGGCGTGTGGTTAAGGCAGTGCGCTTCATGGAGAAACCGCTTGACGGGTCGATGCGTCTCGAAGACGTCGCTACCAGCGCTAGCCTAAGTCCGCATCATTTCCAGCGCTATTTCAAGAAAATAATGGGAGAGTCCCCTTCAGCATACCGCCGCCGGGTCAAACTTGATCACGCCGCGTTGCACCTGTGGATCACCGATAGATCGGTGGTCGATATCGCGTTCATGGCGGGCTACGCGAGCCACGAAGCGTTCGTCAGAGGGTTCTATGCCCAGTTTGGTCGCGTACCGTCCGAGTACCGCCGGCATGCGCGACAGTCGGTGAGCGTGCCGACCGCCGAGGAGTTGGAACGCGTCGGGCAGATCCGGGTGCTCGAGTGGGGGGAGATACCGTTGCTTGCGATGCGCTTCTATGGCCCGTATGCCAATGTGGAGGCGCATTGGCAGCACTTCGCGGACTACCTGCGTAAGGAGAACATCACGCCCGAGCAGTTCCAGGCGGTCGGCATCGCGTACGACAGTCCGGAGATCGTGAACAATGACTTCATCCGCTATGACTGCGCGATCGTCACGCGCGATCACGACCGGCCTCGCTCAGCGTTGGCGCGCTTGTCGTTTAATCTAGGTACCTATGGAACGCTCGAGCATCACGCACCATACAACTGGATTTTTTCAACTTATCGGGTACTGAGTACCGCGTGGCTGCCAACGATGGCCGACGAACTCCGGATGGAGCTCACGTGCGCCTATGAGCTCTATCACGAGGCGCCGTGGCGCAATGCCGGCGGGATCCAGCGATTCGACCTGATGCTGCCCGTTGCGTGGCGCAAGGCGCCACCGCAACGGATGGCCACCACCGCGCCTTAAAAGTTCCACTGGGCGCCGGCCGTCAAACGATAGTCTTGTGTGTTGGAGTGGTACTGTCGCGTTATTGAGATACCGTCGGCGAATTCAGAATCCCCAGGAGCCAATCGTGCGAATCGGGAGGTGTGGGCTGCCCCTGGAGAGACCGGCCCAGCGCCTTCGGAAGCTGGAACTCGGTCTACAAGCGCTTCAACGCGTGGCCGTCGGCCGGCAAGTGGCTCAAGGTTTTCCAGGCGTTGGACGGGCAATCAGTGGCGTTGACTCATAATCACCGGCCAAGCCAGCAGCGAAGCCACGCCACCAGTACACCCAGTTATCCCATGTGCTTGGGGCAGGAAGACCATAATGCTCATGCGCCTGCGGAGCCTCGAAAACGGCCCTCGCGGCATAGTCGAAGGCATCGGCCAGGATGATCGAAAGCGGGCGGGTCATGCGGATTTCCTATCGTTTTGGAGCTGGGCTCTCGCCTCGACCAGAACCTGGACGAGCACCAGTCCACGCTCTACAACTACCATCACTGCTGGCTCCAAGGGTTGAGGATTGACACACCGGTCAGCTCAAAATCCGCCACATTCCGGGTCACGACCGTCATGCTGTGAACGAGCGCCGTCGCGGCAATAAGCGCATCGCGCTCACTCTTCTGATCCGGCACATGCAGCCTCGCGCACCGGAGAGCCACGGCGGTATCCACTGCCAGAATGCGTCCAGCAAACCCAGGAAGGACGTGCTGATCGAGCCACGCTCGCAGAAGCGCCCCTTGAGCTGCATCCTTTCGTTCACGCAGCAATACTCCGGTTTCCAACTCCATCACGGAGATAGCCGACAGGTACAACTCCCCGACCTGAACGCTTTGCGCCCAAGCGACAACACCGGTATCGGCCTTGCCCTGCTTGGCCTTGCGCAGCTCGGAGACAACATTGGTATCGAGCAAGAACATCAAGAAAAATCCACCGGCTTCGTCTTGATCGTGGCGCGCGGGGCTTCAAACTCCACATCCTCTCCCACGGGCATTGCCAGGACGTCGATGATGCTGGGTTGGCTGCCGGTCAGTCGCTGATATTCTTCGATGCACAGCAGAACGTGAGCCGGTTTCCCGCGATCTGTGATGAACACAGGCCCGGTCAGCGCGGCCTTCTTTGCCCGGCTGGTGTCGTGATTGAACTCCCGGCTAGAAATGGTCGTCGGCATAGTCTGCTCCTCTAACGTCAATGTAGGCATGTTTCTACATCATAGCAGCAGACCCGCATCTATAGCAGCGCTACCTTGAAGGCGAGGCGGATTTTCTCGCAACCGTTTTTCCTGCTGGGGATAAGCGCCAGCAGGCGTCTCTCAGGGCTGATCGGCCCGGCGCTCGCCTATCGGTAAGGCCTGCCCCCGCGCTGATACCACCTGCCAGCCACAGTCCTCCTCGTCCCCATCCGTGTCGCCTCCGACCATGGCGAACGAGCTGATCGACGTGTGCCGCTCGTGCGGGGAACCTCGATAGCACTCGCCATCCTGGTCCCAGCGGGCATAGACGTAGATTCCGTCGCTCGGGAAGCCCTCCAGGATGTGCGTGGCCCACGCCGGCGCGTCCTCGTAGTCGTGGGCGTGCAGCGGCGACTTCTCGGCCGGCGGCTTGGGCAGCGAGGCCTCGACCAGCGCACGGAACGCAAGGCGCGCGCTCTCCAACCCCTCCAGCGCAGCAGAGAGCCTGCTGGCCGGCGTGCGTTGTAAGCGCGCAGCAGCAGCGTTCAGGGTGTACCAAGCGGCGAGCATTTCCTCGGTCATCGGTCGAACTCCATCGCAGATCAATCCCCACACCCTACTACGGGCCAGCGAAATCCCTATCGTGCGCCCCGCAGTGGCCCGCTTGGGTTGCTGCGCCCCGGGCCTGAGTGATCCCCAGAAATTTTCCAGAAAAATCAAATGGGTATGGCTTGAAGAGGCCTGCATGGGCGGGCACGTTGGTTGTCGCCAAACTGACCGATGTCCCCATACCCATGCAGACCGTCCAATTCTTGCACGATGCCTTCGCCAAGGCACTCCTCACGATCCATGCCCGCCGTCTCGAAGCCCTGATGGCCGCGGTGGCCGCCCTGCTGCAAGGCCGCTGCCTGAGCCTGACCGCGCTGGGGCGCTTCCTGCCCGGCTCGGCCTATCCCAAGCATGCCATCAAGCGGGTCGACCGCCTGCTCGGCAACCGGCAGCTGCAGGCCGAGCGGGGGTTGTTCTACTGGGCCATGCTCCGCGCCCTGCTGGGGTCGCTCGAGCATCCGCCGATCCTGGTGGACTGGTCGCCGATCGATGCCGCCGGCAAGTTGTTCCTGCTGCGCGCCGCGATCCCGCTGGCCGGACGTTCGCTGCCGGTCTGTGAAGTCGTCCATCCGCGCGAGGGCTGCCCGCGTTGCCAGAAACGCCTGCTCGAGGCACTCGCCGCGATGCTGCCGGCCGGGTGCACGCCCATCCTGGTCACCGATGCCGGCTTCCGGCGGCCCTGGTTCCAGGCCATCGAAGCCATGGGCTGGCATTACGTCGGCCGTGTGCGCAATCGCGACTTGTGCCGATTTGGCGAGCAGCCCTGGCAGCCGGTGAAAAGCCTGTACGCCCTGGCCTCGGCGTCGCCGAAACGGCTCGGTTGCCTCGAGATGACGCGCTCGGCGCCCTGGTCCACCCAACTCTACGCGGTGAAGCATGCGCCGCGGGGGCGCAAGCACCGGCGCGTCACCGGAACCGTGGCCCGGGACAAGCGCAGCCGGCAAAACGCGCAGCGCGAAAGCGAGCCCTGGCTGCTGGCCAGCAACCTGCCCGAGGAGCAGTGGAATGCCGCGCAGGTCGTGGCGATCTACAAGCGGCGCATGCAGGTCGAGGAAGGCTTCCGCGACCTGAAGAGCCATCGGCTGGGGTTTGGCCTGGGGCTGCATCGAAGCCGCTGCCCGCGGCGCATCGAGATCCTGCTGCTGATTGCCGTGCTGGCCAGCTACGCACTGTGCCTGCTAGAGCATTTTTTGAAAACACGAATTCGACATACAGGGGTTGCTCTTCCTGGTCATTTCGGTCCTCCTCTCCCGCTCGGACAAGGAGACCAGAATGGCTCGGGCATACAGTGCGGATCTTCGCCGACGCGTCGTCGACGCGGCCATGGGCGGGCTGTCGGCTCGGCAGGCCGCCGAGCGATTCGACGTCGGCACGGCGACGGCGATCGTCTGGGTACGGCGCTTTCGGGAAGGCGGGGAACTCGTCGCCCGCCGACAGGGCAAGCCCCGGGGCTTGCGGCTCGATCCCCATGTGGACTATCTGCTCGGCCTGCTTGAGCAACCCCCCGACCTGACGCTGGCCGAGCTCGCCGCAACCCTCGAGCGGGAGTGCGGTATTCGGGTCAGCCTGGCGACGATATGGACGTTTCTCGACCGGCACGGCATGACGTTCAAAAAAAGACCGCGCATGCGGCCGAGCAGCAGCGGCCGGACGTCCAGGCAGCCCGACAGGAGTGGTTCGAGGAACAACCCGGCTTCGACTGGCGCAAGCTGATCTTCGTCGACGAAACCGCCGCCGCGACGAACCTGGCCCGCCTGCGAGGCTGGGCCCCTCGCGGCGAGCGCTGCCTGGCCGCGATCCCTCACGGTCACTGGAAAACCACGACCTTTACCGCCGGCCTGCGCGTGGACGGGCTAACTGCCCCGCTGGTGCTCGACGGCGCCATGAACGGCCCGGCCTTCCTGGCCTATGTCGGGCAGGTCCTGGTTCCCGAGCTGACGCCCGGCGATATCGTGGTGATGGACAACCTGCCGGCCCACAAGGTCGCGGGGGTACGCCAGGCCATTGAAGGCGCAGGAGCCACACTGCGCTACCTGCCTCCCTATAGCCCCGACCTGAACCCGATCGAGATGGCCTTCTCCAAGCTCAAGGCGCTGCTGCGAAAGGCGGCGGCGCGGACCGTGCCGGAGCTGTGGCAGAGCATTGGCGAGGCAATCGGGCAGTTCTCGGCGCAGGACTGCAGGCACTACTTCGAGGCAGCCGGATATGAATCGGGATAAGGTAAAAATGCTCTAGCCTCTCCCCCGGAGCCAACCGGGGCAGGTCATGTGAAGCCTCCGGGCCGGATTAGCGTGCCTTGAAAAATCGTCGCCCCTCCTGACTGCATTCGGACAATAGGAAAACGACCATGACCACAGTGAAGCTCTCCTATGGAGAAGAACAACTGATCGCCTTGATCATCGAGCATATCTACCCTGACCCGAAAGAAGGGTCAGTGCTGCCGGTGGAGCAAGGTGAGCAGCGGGCAGCCCGTGGCCTGGAGCGCAAAGGGCTGGTAGTGCTCAGCTTGGATGGCAGTGGCTTCCAACAAATGACCTTCACTGCGCTCGGACAGACTATCTACGAGCAACGGCTAGCCGCTGCCAACTGATCAAGGAAAAACTCCTGCAGGTACCAGCCAGGCCCTGCAGGCAAGCCACCGTCCAGAAAGCTGGTCAACCCCAAGTTAACCACTAGGTTCTGTTGACGCAAGCCCAGTGCTAAAACTGGGCTTTTGCCATGACTGACAGAAGCCGTCTGAGCGATACCGACTGGTCCCGTATCCAAAGTCTGCTGAGCGCCACGAAGGGGATCCGGCTGACCCGTACTCTCGGCTGTCGCCGCTTTGTCGAGGCGGTGCTCTGGATACTACGCAGCGGCGCTCAATGGCGGATGCTGCCTCGTTGCCTCGGCTCATGGAACAGCGTTTTCAAACGCTTCACCCGCTGGTGCCGGCTCGGCGTCTGGGACCGGCTTCACTCGGTACTGGCTCGGGACGCTGACCTTCAGCACGTCTGCATCGACAGCTCCGTCGTGCGTGCCCATGCCTGTGCAGCCGGGGCGGCCAGCAGTACTGCGGCCCAGGAGGCACTGGGGCGTTCGCGAGGAGGCTTCAGCAGCAAGATCCATGTGTTGACCGATGCGCTGGGGTTACCGATTCGCTTCATCCTGACGGAAGGCCAAGCGGCCGATATCAGCCAGGCGATCCCACTCATGGCGGGGATCGTCACGTCGGCACTGCTGGCCGACAAGGGCTATGACGCCAACCAGCTTCTGGCCTGGCTGAAGGAGCGCCAGATCCAGGCCGTCATTCCCGCCAGACGGAACCGCATCGAGCAACGCTCCTGCGACTGGCATCTCTACAAGGAGCGGCACGTGATCGAGTGCCTGTTCGGCAAGCTGAAGCACTACCGGCGGATCACCACTCGCTATGAGAAGAGGGCCAGCCATTTCAAGGGAATGCTGGCTTTTGCGGCTGTTTTGCTATGGCTGCGCTGATACGTCAACAGAACCTAGTAAATCATATGTGCGGCCAACAAGCAGGCTCCATACAGCGCTACCGACGAACGTATTTTCATGGTGTTCTCCCCTTTTGCGGCAAACGATCGGCAGTGTCAGCTCGCCAGTGCCGGATGCGCGGCGGCAACCCGGTACTGGCCTGCATGGAAGACCAGCGGTTCTGCGCCGCTGTATCGGTATTGTTCGATCTCGCCAATGAAGATCAGGTGGTCACCGCCCTCGTACTGGGTGACGTTGCGGCACACCAGCACTGCCACCACATCGTCCAGCACTGGGGCTCCCGCCTTGCCATAGGAATGAGCTACACCGGCGAACTTGTCAGCTGCTGCCCGTGCGAACTGCTCCGACAAGTGGTGCTGGTGCGCGCCTAGCACGTTGATGGCGAAGTGGCTCGCCGAGCAAAAATCCTTCAGGCTCGGTGCCGTGCGTGCCAGGCTCCAGAGCACCAGCGCCGGCGACAGCGACAGTGAGGAGAACGAGTTGGCGGTCACACCGACGTTGCGGCCGTCAGCGGTGCGCGTGGTGATCACGGTCACACCGGTAGCGAACTGCCCCAGCAAGTTGCGCAGTTCGCGGACATCGCGGCCCTCGGCATCGAGCAAATCGTGAGCCTTGGTTTCGGTGGCGGCATTCATGGTGATCTCTCCCCTCAAGCTGGCTCAGGCGGCCTGTTGGCTCATTTTTGTGATAAAGGCATGGCATTGCTCGGCGTCGAACCACCAGGGTGCGAACTGGCGCGGGTCGTCGAAAGCATTGGTAATGGCGCTGGCCAGCGGCTGTACCTGGCTGGCGGCACCGAGCAGTTGAAGCACGTGCTCGGCGGGTGGCACCAACATGCTGTTGGTCCAGCCCACGACATGGCGGGCATAGTCCCAGTACTGCTCGAAGGTCTGCTCCATCCAGGCACGACTGAAGGGTTCCTCGTCCTGAGCGAGAATTGCCTCCAAATGGGCTCGGCGTATACATGTCTGGCGCGCTTCACTTGCCGGCATCCGGGATTGCTGGCGTCGCGCGCGATTGCACGCGCAGCGTGAATCGAACCAGCGGTGCGGTCAGCGCCGTCGTCACCAGCGCGAACACCACGAGGATCGTGTAGACCCTTGGCGGAAGGATCTGCATCTGCAGACCGATTGACAGGACGATTAGCTCCATCAAGCCGCGCGTATTCATCAACGAGCTCACCAGCATCGCATCGTGTGGCGCAAGCCCGGTGGCACGCGCGCCCAGATAGCTGCCGCCGAACTTGCCGATGAATCCGCCCGCGAGGAATACACCGAACCACATCCATGATGCCGCGTCGTCGATCGTGCCGACCGACACATGCAGCCCCGCATACGCGAAAAACACCGGCATCAGCACAAGCTTGACGAAACCTTCGACGTTGTCGCGCCACTCCTTCGCGACGCCGGGCACGCGCCGCACGAACAGCGCCGCCGCAAGTGCGCCAAATGCGCTATGGAATCCGATCAGCGACGTCGCGAGTGCCGACGCCATTACGAAGCAGAACAACACGGCCAAGCGGTCGCGCGCCGCATGCGCAGTCGATGCGAGCCGCGCAAGCGTCGGTCGAACCACGAAGCGCACCAGGAGCGCGCACAGCACCAGATACGCGAGCAGGCTGACGAGCATGCGCGCAAATGCCCAGCCAGGCCCGCTCGATAGCGAGGCAATCGTTGCAAGCAGCATCCATCCGAGCGCATCCGTCAGCATCGCGGCAGACATTGCGTGCCGTGCGCCCACCATGGCGCTGAGCGCCAGGTCGTCGATGATGCGCGCCATCACCGGCACCGCTGATACCGCAAGTGCGACACCGCAGAAGAGTACATAGGGCAGCGCCGGCGCGTCGCTGGCGAGCGTGCCTTTCGAGACGGTGGCGACGATCATGCCGATCGCGGCCGGTGCGACGAGCCCGCCCGCTGCGATCGCGACGGGCATGCGCCAGCGCTTGCCGCGCAGCGTCTCGCCCAACTCCATATGCAGACCGACCTGAAACATCAGCAGTACCAGGCCGACTTCGCCGACTTGCGCCATCGCTGACAGCGCACGTGGGCCGAACAACACGTCGTAGAAACTCGGTGCGATCACGCCGAACAGCGAAGGCCCCAACAGCAAACCGGCCGCGATCTCGCCGACGACCGCGCACTGGCCGAGCCGTTCGGCAATGCGGCCGCAGACGTTGCAGAGCGCGATCACCAGCACGAGTTGCAACAGCCAGATAGTCATGAATACCTCGGAAAGAGCGACACCGACACGAAGCTGGTGGCCGCGAGCCCAAGCGGGCCCGCCGCGCCGTACGCCGTGATGACCGTGACGCCGCTCGCCAGGTTCGCGAGCGCCTGGCGGAGCGACGCGGCCGAGACCGGCTCGGCTTCACGCATCACCGCTCACTCGCGACGCGGTCGACCCAGCCCCGGTAGAACGCACGGTACTTGAGCACGAGCTTGTCGTACTTGCTGTACGCGCCGCCGCCGTCCGGCTTCATCCCGTTCCAGATTTTGACGTCGTACCCCGCTGCCTGTCTGGTCTGCAGCCCGAACAGCACGAAGTCGGTCGCGCGGCGCAGGGCGCCGCCCACCTTCTTGATCGAGATGAGCATGTGCATGACGTTCTTGCCGTCGCTCACCGGCGTCACACACTGGAGCAGCTTGTATTTGACGTCTCCGTCCAGGGCGACGGTCATGACGCACCCGCCGGGGTAGCCATCGAAGTGCAGGTTCATCTGCGACATGTTCAGGCCGAGCGCGCGCGACAGCATGCCGAGGGGGCCGAAGTACCGGTCCACGGTGAAGTCGATCCCGGCACCGAACCACGCGCCCGCCCGGGCCAGCGACTCAACCTCCGGCCACCGGCGCCAATCGTCGAAGAGCTTGAGCTCGAAGGCCGAGATCGGGAGCGCGTGCACGGGGGTCGCGTGCTGCGCGTCGTAGAAGTTCTCGACGATCCGCAAGACCGCCGTCGTCGTCTCGAACGCGAAGTGCAGGTGCATAAAGTCGCCGTTGTCGACGTCGGCCGCGGCGATTTCGGGCAGCGGGTGCAGCGGCTGCGGGGAGCCGTACCAGACCCACACGTAGCCGTATCGCTCGGCGGTGACCAACGTCGGCTGGCGCGCCCCGCGCGGCACGGGCTCCAGCCGGCGCACCGCCTGGCTGTGGCCGGGGATGTGAACGCACTGGCCCTGCTCGTCGTACCGCCAGTGGTGAAACGGGCACTGGATGCACCCGTCCTTGACCCGCCCGTCAGCCAGGTTCGCGCCTAGGTGCGAGCAGTGGCGGTCCATCACCACGGCCCGCCCCGTCGCTCCGCGCCACGCCACGCACGGACGGCCGAAGAGCGTCAACTCCGTCGGCTTGTCCTTGAGGTCGTCCGAGCGCATCGCGACGTACCAGCTCGCGGCCAGGCGCGTGGTCGCGTCGTACGCCCCCGGGGGATGCTTCTTGACGCTCGCTTGATCCAATTGAATGTCGTTCATCGTTTTTGTGTCGTCGTCGGCCGACTACTTCTTCAGCGCCAAGCCGATGCGGGTCGTGATGTACGCCTTGAGCAGCGCGAACATCGGGTTGTAGTCGAAGTACTTTTTCACCTCTGCCGGCGCGCTGGTTTGCGTCCAGTACATCAGCTTCATCGCCGGCAGTAGGCTGTACTTCGAGTTGTTGAGCTGCGGCTTGTCCCCGGTGATGCAGTACCCGAAGCCGAACATCGGCTTGGCGAAGTCTCGTTCGTCGATGAGGGCGTGAATCCGCGCCGCGGCCTCCTCGGCCGGCTTGCGCCCGGCGCTCACGGCCTCGACCTCGGCTTTGGCGTCGTTGAACAACTGGTAGTACTCCTCCATGTCCGCGCACAGGTACCCGAGGTACGGGGGGTTGTTGTCGAGGTGATCGAGGTCGCCCTCGTCGCGCGACGCGCGGAACCTCGCGTGGGCTTGCACGAGCCGGAACTGCCCGAGGATTGTGCCGACCGCCCACAGCCTGTGGAACGCGTCCCATAGGCGGAAGTCCGAGAACGCCGTGTAGCAGCAGCTGACGAAGTCGTCGTTGTGGTCCAAAAGCTTTTGCTGCAGGCGCTCGATGTACTCGAAGCGCTCGGGGGAGAAGTCGTCGTCGCATAGCGCCTTGATGAGGCGCGCCGCGAGCGCGTGGATGGTCACCGCGGTGTTCTCGAGCCCCCGGGAGAAGAGCGGGTCGATGAACCCGTTCGCGTGCAGCATCAGGCAGTAGCGGTCGCCGACGCAGGCGTTCGACGAGAACTGCAGGCGGTCGGTCTTGACCCAGTCGCGCACCGGCACGGCGTCCCGGAACTGCGCCCCGATGCTCGGGAACCGCGCGAGGAACTCGTCGAATTCTTGCTGCGCGGAGATGTCCGTTTTCGGGTAAACACGCGGGTCGAGCTGCAGGCCGACGCTCACCAGGTTGTTGGTCGACCGCGGGTGGTTGTTGAACGGAATCACCCAGAGCCAGCCGCCCGCGAACATGTGGTGCAAGGTCCCCTCGTGCCAGCGCCAGCGCTGCCCCTTGACCTTGAAGATGTCGTCGAACGGCTTGACCCCGAGCATGTGCGTGTAAAGGCTGCGCGAGTGCGTCTTGAAGCGACACGGTTCTTCGCGGAGCTTGAACTTGGTCGCGAGCGGCGCGCGGGGTCCTCCGCAGTCGATCATGTACCGGCCGGTGAACCGTTCGCCCTGGGCGGTGGTCACCGCGACGCCGTCTTTATCGGCGTGGTATTCGGTCACGTTAGTCTTCTGGCGGACCTTGCAGCCGTATTTAATGGCGGCTTGCAACAAGTAGGCGTCGACGTCTTGCCGGTAATAATGGCTCTCCGGCCCCCACGGCAGCTCGGGAATGACGCACTGCGTGAACTCCTTCGGGTCGTGCTCCTGGCCGGGCTTGTGGAACACGAAGCCGAAGTTGCGCTTGATGCCCGTGCTCGACGCGACGTAACGTTGCGTCGAGTAGAACGACGTGATGTGGTCGAGCTCCGGAATGCCGTAGCGATCAGCGATGATGCGGTTCATAAGAGACGTCTCGGGGATCGACGATTCGCCGATCGTGAACCGCGGGTGCGACGACTCCTCGATGATCAGCACGCGAAACTGTTTTTTGGCCAAGATGGCCCCCATCTGGGTGCCGGACATGCCCGAGCCGAGGATGATCACGTCGAAGTGGTTGCTATCGCGCCCGTTCGCGGGGCTCTTCTGAGTCATGGGGCAAACTCTCCTTGTGAGATAACACATGGCCCCGCGCGTCAGGATTCGTCGAGCGCGGCGCGGATGCGGGACCGCGCGGCACACGTGAGCGTGAGTAGATCGCCGAGCATGCTGGGCGCGTACCCCCCGCTGCCGATTGCGGGGCCGCTTCGCCCGACTTCGTACGCCCGCTCCGCCAATTTAAGGTGAGGCGCCCGGAAGCGCAGCAGGACCTTGAAGACCCGCTCGAGGGCTGCCAGCCCAGCCCGGACGGGCTCGCCCCGCGCACCGACCGCTCGCGCCTCGCCGAGCGCGCGGTCGACGAGCGCCGGCCCCCCAGCGAACCGAGCGTAGACCGCCCTGTACGCGGGAAGCACGTAGGGCAGGTACGTCTCTTTGAATTCTCGATAAGCTTGGTCGTCCGATTGCGAGCCCCACAGGACGTGCTCCAGCACGAAGAGGGGCATTTCTACGGCACCGGGGCCGAGGTAGCTCTGGCCCCCGACTCGAATCGGTTCGTAGAAGGGGCGGAGCTCATCGTAGAAGACCTGCAGCGAGATGAAGCGGTACGCATAGACGATCGATTCGACCATTTTCTGCAGATAGGCTGCTAGCTCGTCGCACCCTTGCGCGAACGCGGGCGACCGCAGGGGCACATCGGACAGTTCGACGGTCACCGCGATGGCCGCCTCGAGGGCCGCCATCGAGATGCGCACGCTCTCGAGCAGGTGCGCTTCGTCGCGGAGCCCAGTGTAGCTCCGCTGCGCGTCGGCCGCCGTGGGGTTCCAGACCGTCACATGCAGGAGCGTCTCGCGCGGCGGCAGGTCGGTCGCGCGCGCCAAGTCGAGCAGCACCGGCTCAAGCCCGGGCACCACGTCCACGGGCTCATGTCCGTGCCGCTTGAGCGACCCCAGGAAGAACCCGATGTCCCGCATCGCGGCGGCGGCTTCGACGAAGCCCCAGCCGGAGGGCACGCCGCGCGCCGGGAGGAACTCGCGCAGCAGGCCGACGATGCCGGGCACGTCCTTGTTACGGTTCAGGCCCGGCAGCTGCAGAACGAGCGAGCGCGCCTGCAGCGGATCGCAGGCCGCCACGGCAGCGTGCGTGGCCGCGAATGCGCATACCCGGCCCAGGGCGCGCTCCACTACAGGATTTCCGGCGCCGCGGGCGTCGGCCCGGGCTGGCTGCGAGACAGCCCCGCGTCGCCCTCGCGCAGCGACCTCAAGTAGTCATAGTTCGTCGGCAGGCTCGTCCGCAGACGCTCGGCCTCGCGCTGGATGCGGGCGAACATCGCCTCGGCCTTATCGATCGACTCCGGTCGGTGCCGCAAGAGCGGCAGCGACCGGTCGGGCAGCATGCCCAAGCCAGCAAAGATGCAGTAGTAGTTTCCGTTCAACCAGAAGTTCTTGAATTCGTAGTCGAAGGTCTCATAGTACGTGGAATCGTCGAACGACGTGGTGGTCAGCGGCAGCCCCGCCTTGTAGCGCAGAACCTTCTCTTTGATGGCATCCGAGAGTCGCAGGTCGTGCCGGTTCGCGAGCCAGAACGGCGTGTCTTCGCGCGACGTGGTGAAATAGTGCGCCTGGACGAAGTCTCGGCAGTCGTCGAACATGTAGACGATCTCGGCGTTGAACGCGTCGGTCAACCGCGGGTCGAACGAGGTGTCGGGGAAGTGCTTCACGAGTTGGTAAAGCGCCGCGTAGATGAAGTAGATCCCCGTCGATTCTAGGGGCTCCAAAAAGCACGACGACAGCCCGATAGCGACGCAGTTGTTGACCCACGCCCGCTTGTTGCGCCCGACCCGGAACTTGATCTGGTTGAGCGGCTGCTTGTCCGAGAGGCCCCAGAGGTCGAGGAAGTCGGCGGTGGCCTGGTCGCGCGAGGTGAACTTGCTCGAGAAGACGTAGCCGCTGCCGAACCGGCCCAGCATTGGAATCTTCCAGGTCCACCCCGAGTTCATGGCGATCGAGGAGGTGTACGGCTCGATCCCCATGCGCGCGTCGTCGTTGGGTACGGCGCTGGCGACCGCGCTGTCGCACAGCAGGTAGTCGGACATGTCAATGAAAGGCTCCTTCAGGGCCTGGTTGATCAAGAGCCCCCGCATGCCGGAGCAGTCGATGAACAGGTCCGCCTCCAGCGTCCGACCCTCCTTGGTGAACAGGTTGGAGATGTAGCCGCGGTCGTTCAGGTGAACCTCCACGACCTCGTCGACCACGCGGTTCACCCCGCGCTCGACGGCCCAGCGCTTCAAGAAATCGGCCACCAAGTGCGCGTCGAAGTGCCACGCGTGGGACATCTGACGGGTGCCGTCGGGCAGGCACGGTGCTAGCTTGCCGTCGAGCGCCCCGGGCTGTGGGTAGCAGGCGTACTCCATCGGCTGCTGGAAGCCCTGTTCGCGCTTGCGCAGCCAGTAGTGGGTAAGCGGCACGCCGTCGCAGTTCGGCACGCTGCCGAACAAATGGTAGAAGTAATCGTCGCGCGAGTGGTCGGGAGACTTTCTCCAATTCACGAACTTGATCGCGGCCTTGAACGCGCCGTTCACTTGGGGCATCCACTCCCGCTCCGGTATCCCGAGGAAGTCGAAGAACACCTTCTGCAAACTCGGGATGGTCGCCTCGCCCACGCCGATCCGGGGGATCGCCGCAGACTCGATGAGCGTAATGTTCGCCTGCTGTTGGAGCGCCCGGACGAGGTACGAGGCGGCCATCCAGCCCGCAGTGCCGCCGCCCACGATGACGATATTCTTGATCGGGTTGTTCATGACACTTCCTTGTTTCAAGGCGGACTGCCTGTGACGGGGGGGAGGCCGCCAGTCTCCGTGCAAGAGGCACATCAATGTGCTTGTTAGATTAGACTCTAGCCTGCCGAAAAAGCGATGCAAATTCCGCTTCCGAATTAACATTCTAAAAAGCAAAGGCATTTGGTATAAAGGAAGGTTTTTGCGTACGTTTTTTTGCGCCTAATCAGTCCGCCGCTAAGGATGGTCTGAAGTAGCCATGTATTTTGGGCTGACTTCATCCACCGCCGATTTTGAAAGAGGCGAGCCGATCAAAAATGATCGGATCACTCGCTCATTTCGGTGTTTTCAGCCGTCGCGAGCACCCCGCGGCGGCCACTTTCCGCATCACAGGCGCACCTCTCCTGCGCTGGCCAGCAAATGTCGGCGGGCCATCCACAGATTCGATAGGGCAAACAGCGTCACCATCTGCGCGGCATTCGTTTTCCTCGCCGTGCAGCAGTTTGTCGACCTGGGTGATGTCCGCAACATTGGCGGCGGTCACCACCACGCTATGCACCAGGCCCGAGTCTTCGTCGGCACCGATGTGGGCTTTCGCGCCGAAGTGGTGAGTCGACCGCAGGATCTGCCCCCACAGCCGCTCGCAGAACCGTACGTGACACTCTCGCGTCATACGGCTCCTGTTATCCAACCTTGCTGCCCGGCCACTCGCCAGTGATGGAACAGCCGGGGTGCCACCGTCCGCATCTTGTCCAGCCATTGGCTAATGCGCCGCTTGCTCCTGTGAAGGGCCTTGTACTTTCGTCGGGCCCAGCGCTCAAGTGCGCGGTCAATGTGTTGGAAGATGCCAAGCATGGCCGTTCGATAGAACGAGCCATAGTAGTGCCACCACCCCTGTATCACCGGATTGTAGAGCCGAGCCACGTCGGCTAGCGTCACGTGGGTTTGGCGATTGAGTCGCCACCTGCGCACCGCTTGCCGCATCCGCTTCAAGGCATCCGCGCTCGCTCCCGGAAGGAAGCTCGTGAAGCGCCTGTCTTGTTTGCTGAGTGCCTTCCTCGGCCTGAAGGTGAAACCGAGGAAGGTAAAGCTCACATGCGGATAGTCTGCGCCACGGTTACTGTCCTTGCAGTACACAACCTTCGATTTCCCTGGGTGCATCATCAAGCCACAGGCAGCCAGCCGTGAGGCAATGGAGCGCATCACGTACTCCGCTTGTTTCCGACTGCGGCAATGCACCACCGCATCATCGGCGTAGCGGGCAAACGGGCAGTTAGGGCTGGTGCGTTGCATCCAGGTATCGAAAGTGTAATGCATGAACAAGTTCATCAAGATCGGACTGATCACCCCTCCTTGCGGGGTACCACGCTCGCGTGGAACGCGCGCGCCATCTGCCGTTTCGAACGGCGCAACCAGCCACCGCTCGATGTACAGAAGAATCCAGTCCTCCTTGATGTGCGCGCGCACCGCCTTCATCAGCAGTCCATGATCGATGTGATCGAAAGCTGCCTTGATATCAAACTCCACCACCCAGTCGTATCGCCAGCAGCGTTCACGCGTGATCGCCACCGCCTGCTTCGCCGATCGTCCTGGCCGGTACCCATAGGAGTCCGGATGGAAGATCGAGTCCAGCCCCGGCTCGATGAGAAACTTGACCACGGTTTGCGCAACACGGTCACCGACCGTGGGCACTCCCAGCTTGCGCGTGCCTCCCGATGCCTTGGGAATCTCTACCTGCTTGACCGGTGGCGGGAAGTACGACCCCGACGACATCCGATTCCACAGCTTGTAGAGATTCTTTGACAGGTCCCGCTTGAAATCGTCGAGGGTTTCATCGTTGATGCCGGCAGCACCGCGGTTGGCCCTGACCTGCCGGTAGGCTTCCCATACCGTGCGCTTCGCTATGTCATAAGGTTTCGCCGAGCTCACGCCGTTCATCCCCGGAGGTTGGCAGCGCTCGCCGGCAGGATAACGCCGCCCCTTCGCTCCACCTCCATTACTTCTTGACTCTCGGTACGGTGCAACTGTTCAGGGGCACCCAAGGCGAATGGGATCGCATGTTGCGGGTGTCGAACCAGATATATCGGCTTCAGTTGCAGCCGATCCTCCACGATCCGCATGCCCTGGTAGAGCGGCTACACGGCAAAGCTCAAGGCCAAATGAGCCTCTTTTAGGAACAGGAGAATGAGATGACGTTTTCTACTCGACGTGCCAATGGGCTGAGGCTCGAACGCATGCAGGCCTCCCGGCAGTATGCCGGCGAAGGCTTCGTGAACACCTACCCGGCCAGCGTGCAGCGCGTGCCCGAGGGGCGGCCGACGCTGGCCGACTTCCTGTTCCGTGGTGAGGGCCGCACGCCGGCACAGCTACTCCCCGTCATCGACCCGCGCGCCACCTGGGCCCGGCCCGTCGAAACCGGGCTGCGGGCCACCTGGCTCGGCCATTCGACCGTGCTGCTGGAAATCGACGGCCACCGGGTGCTGACCGACCCGGTGTGGGGCGCGCGCGTCTCACCGCTGCCCTTCCTCGGCCCCAAGCGCTTCCATCCGGTGCCGGTCGACATCGCGGCCCTGCCGCCGCTCGATGCGGTGCTGATCTCCCACGACCATTACGACCACCTGGACTATCCCAGCATCCGGGCGCTGGCCCGGTTGCGGGTGCCCTTCGTCACCTCGCTCGGCGTCGGCCTGCACCTGGAGGCCTGGGGCGTGCCGGCCGAGCGTATCGTCGAGCTCGACTGGTGGGAGCGTACCGTGCTGCCGGGCGGCCTGGCGATCACCGCCGCGCCAGCGCACCACTATTCCGGACGCGGGCTGCGCGATCGCAACTTGACGCTGTGGTCGTCCTTCGCCCTGCGCGGCGACCGGCATGCGGTGTTCTTCAGCGGCGACACCGGGCTCTCGCCGGCCTTCGCCGAGATCGGCCGGCGGCTCGGGCCGTTCGATCTGGTGATGCTCGAGGTCGGCGCCTGCCATCCGGCCTGGGGCAATATTCACTTGGGGCCGGACAATGCCCTGCGGGCCTGGGAGCAGTTGGGCAGCGGGCGTCTCCTGCCGGTCCACTGGGGGACCTTCAACCTGGCCATGCACCCCTGGTCCCAGCCGGCGGATGTGCTGCTGGCGCACGCCTCGGAGGGACTGGTGATGCCCCGCCTCGGCGAGCCGGTCGAGCCGGCCCGGGTCGAGGCGGTCGAGCCGTGGTGGCGTGGGGTGGCCGAGGGTGATTGGCAGGACGATGCGCCGCAGGAAGCCGGGCCTCTGGTGCTGCCCGTCAAGGACTAGCCGCACCGCAACACGCGCCCAAGGCGCCGCCCGGCCAGCGCCTTGGGATTTTCCGGCTGGCAGGTAGCATGGCCTGCAACCACCATTGCAGCGCATGCGCGAGGCCAGACACATGCAATTCACCCATGAACAGGAGCCGGCGATCAGATCGCAGGCCAGAATCCTCAAGCTCGTCGCCTTTGCCGGCACCGGCAAGACCACGACCCTGGTCGGCTACGCCCAGGCCCGCCCGGAGGCCCGGATTCTGTACCTCTGCTACAACAAGAGCGTCGAGGTCGCCGCCAAGCAGAAATTTCCCCTCAATGTGACCTGCAAGACCGCCCACGGCCTGGCCTACGGTGCCATCGGCAAGCAGTACAAGCGCAAGCTCGGAAACCTGCGCCTCACCGACATCGCCCGGGCCATCAACTCCCAGAACTGGGAAATGGTGCGCAGTGTCCAGGAAACGCTGGGCAACTACCTCGCCAGCGCGGACGAGAAAATCACGCTGTTCCACTTCCCCGCGGAAAAACTGCAGAACGAGCGCATGCGACGGGCCGCCGACAGTATCGTCGAAGCCACCCGCCGGCTCTGGGCGCAGATGTGCGACCCGAACAACCACGCCACGCCCATCCCCCATGATGGCTACTTGAAGCTATGGGCGCTGTCGAAGCCGGACCTGAGCACCCGCTTCGACATCGTGCTGGGCGACGAGGCCCAGGACATCAACCCGGTGATCGCTGGCCTCCTGGCGCAGCAGGCCGCCTGCGGCATGGGTGTGGTCGTCTGCGGCGATGGACACCAGATGCTGTACCGCTTCCGGGGCGCCGTCGACGCCCTCGATGCCCCCTGGCTGGCCAACGCCGAGGTGCACTATCTCACCCAGTCCTTCCGCTTCGGCCCGGCAGCGGCCCACGTCGCCAACATGCTGCTGCACTTCAAGGGCGAGCGCCGGCAACTGGCGGGGCTTGGGCAGCCGACGCGGATTGCCAAGACCCTGCCCACCGATCTGGAGCACCGGGCGATCCTCTGCCGCACTGTGGTCGGCGTCATCGAAGCGGCACTGGCCGAGGTCGAAGCCGGGGCGAAGATCTTCTGGGTGGGCGGTATCGAGGGCTACAACCTGCAGGACCTCGAAGACCTGCACGCCCTGTCGAAGGGCAAACCCGACAAGATCAAGGGAAAAAAACTTCTCCAGGATTATCCCGACTACGACCACTACAAGGATGTCGCCTTCGAGAGCCAGGACCCGGAGATGACCCGCTCGGTGAAGATCGTCGAGCAGTACAGCAAGAATCTGCCGGAACTGTTCGCCAAGCTACGGCGCAATGCCGTCACCGACGAGCTGGAGGCCAGCGTCACCCTGAGCACGGCGCACCGGGCCAAAGGGCTGGAGTGGGAAGCGGTACAACTGGCCGAGGACTTCTCCTTCGAGCCATTCAAGCCAGACAACGACCCGGAGGCCTGGGTGGACGAGATGAACCTGCTCTATGTGGCCGCCACCCGGGCCAAGCAGCACCTGGTCGTCAACTCGACCGTACTGGAGATCATGCAGGAGTTTGTCGATCGACGCGACGGCAGGAAACCGGACGTGCCGCTGGCCTTCCAGAAGAAAGCGCCAGCAGCGGCGTAATCAGTATCAGTCATCGGCAGGTAGCTCCCGTGCGACCGCCTGCACCTGTCGATACAACCCTGGAAGATTGCGGTGAATCGTCTTCCAGACGATTTCCAGATCCACCTTGAAGTAGCCGTGCGCTACGGCGTTGCGCATCTGGTAAGCGGCAGCCAAGGGTAACTCTGGGTGAGCGGCGGCGAACTCCGGGTAGTGCGTTTCGATGTTGTGGCTGGCCTCGCCGATAATCTCGAAGTTACGAATCACGGCATCCTGAGCCATCTCGCTCTCCAGAAACGCTACTTCGCTCATGTCCTCGGTGTAGCGATCGATACGCTCGATGGCTTCGAGGATATGCGCCAGGTAGTCGGCCAGGCGTTGCATGTCTCGACTCATATCGGCACTGCTTCGGCAAGAACCTTCGTCCGGAACTTCTCGGGCAGCGCCTTCGGAGTCAGCACGTCCACTGGCACGCCGAGCAGTTGCAGCAGCTCATGCCGGATCGCCCCAATGTCGAAGAGGGTCGTTTCCTGCGTCGGGTCGATGAGAATATCCAGGTCGCTGCCCTCCCCATCGTCACCATGGACGACGGAGCCGAACACGCGAGCGTTGCAGGCGCGGTGGGACTCCACCACACGACGGATAGCCTCCCGATTGGCGTCAAGAGCTACTGACGGTTTCATGCCATTCCTCTCCATAATGAAGCTTGGGTAACTTCGTTTCAGGATTGCTTAACCCTAGGGGAAAGACAACGACGAACTCCGGTTTTGCCATTCCACGTCACTCCTTCCCCGCCCTGAAGGGCGAGGCTTGCCGCGCACCGGCTCAAGGACTAGCCGCACCGCAACTCGCGCCTCTCCTGCGGGCTCAGCCCCGACAAAGGGGGGCGATTTGGGTGCCTGGGCGGCTTTTCCTCGGTTATTTGTGGCCAGGATAACGGCAACACGCAAAATCCCAAGTCGATAGCTACGAAGCTCTGCATTGCATCCGCTCAGCGTGCCGCCCTGCGACCTACCGGCAGTTCCCCGCCCGGCGGAACCCCGCGGCCTCGGCATCAGCCGCCGAGCCAAACGAGACACGATTTTTTTCCTGCACTTGCTCGTAGCTCGGGCAGCCGACCGGCAGGTGGTAGATCTTGCTGGCGCTGTTGCCGATCACCGGGGCGGTGCCGCCCTGTTCGGCAACCTGCACTGGCGGCTCTACCGGCCGGCGGGCGGGCGTGGCCGTACCCTGCCCAGCCAGGCCTTCCCGGCTCGGCTTGTGCCCCAGCGTCCAGGTGCGTTCGCCGGTCACGAACGGGTTGTGGTGCCCCATGGCCTGCGCAATCCGCTGATCACGCTCGCGCTCCCAGGCGCTGGCCGGGTACATCCGGTTCCAGGCAATGAACAGTTGCTGCTGCTGGCGCGACATCGACAGCCCGTAGCGGTCGTGCATGTAGAACTGCACGCGGGCAACCAGGCCCTTCACCGCGTCTCGGGGCTCAGTCACCCGCTGCTTGAAATCCGTCCTGGTTGGGCAGGCCCCATACTGCGCCGGCGTCGAAGGCAGCATGCCGTAGCTGTAGTTGCTGCGGTCCGCGTTCACCTCCCCAATCGTGGGCGACAGGTTGTGCATGTCCGCCTCCATGACGCGGAATACCGGATCGCTGGTCTTGCAGTTCTCCCGGCCGCCCTTCTGCCAACACTGCCGCTGGTGGCCAAGCACCCAGGCCGGAACGATGTGCTCCCACTCGATGCGTTGGGCGCGGTTGCTGTCGGACCGGACTTCGTAGCCGCAGGACTTCAGGTCGAGCCGGCCGCCGGAGCGCCCCATCCATGTCCAGCGGCAACCGCAATACAGGTCCCCAACGTCGGATGTTTGCCGGTCGAAGTAGACCTTCTCGCGCAGGGCGATCTTGGCTTTCTCGAACGACTCGGGGGCGCCAGCCAGAACATGCTGACCGACCATGGAGAGAATGAAGGCGAGAGCCAGGCTGCTCTTTTTCACAGAGAATCCTTGTTGTTTGGGCTAATCGAATGATCGTGTGGAAAGGACTGCTTGCACGAAAAATTCAAAAAATAATTGTCGTGTGCAGTCCAGCTATTGATTCATCAAGGTCAGTTGCACTCAGCTTTCAACAATGGCTCACGGAATCGTCTTCGCACATCAATGGCTTTCTTGAGCTTACTATCGTAATTCTGCAGCCAGGTTTTTTCGGTCCCAATATATACGGTTGTAGACTTGCCGTTGAATATGCTGACCTTGAAGTTATAGACAACGCCGTCTGCATTTTTGCCCTGCCTTGCCCTGATCGCAAGTGTAATGCCAATTGGCAGGTCAGGATGCGACTTATTGCGGCGTGGCCTACAGTAGTTATTGATTCTGCTCTTATAGGGTCTGAGCATCGCATTGAACTCCTTTGCCGCTGCATAGCTGGCAGAAGAATCACCGCGGTAGCTCACGTCGAAAAAAGGCTTGGGAGAGTGACCACTCTTGGTCGGCAAAACATACCAGCCATCATTCACTTCGTTTCGTACTATCCCATGTTCGGGCACGATACTACTCATCTTCACCAGCCTTGAATTTTTTGCTCTTAGTTCATTCTCTCATGCGCACTGGAAACGCAAACCTCGGAAAGCGATCCATAAACCCCATCTGTTGACGGCCGAGCCGGTCGTTTACAGTGCCGCCGTCGGAGTGCAGTTCCACGGCAGCAGCGCCTCGTAGTCTTCGACGCCTTGCGCTGCCGGCAGACGTTCGAGGACGTGGCGCAGCCAGGCGTAGGGCTCCTGCCCGTTGGCCTTGGCGGTTTCCACCAGGCTGTAGAGCTGCGCGCTGGCCGTCGCGCCTTTGGGCGTGTCGCTGAGTCGAGTCAACCGAGGGGAATTTCACCCCTTGGCTGCTCATAGAACCGTACGTGACAGTCTCCCGTCATACGGCTCTTGATCACACATTCGATGCACGTAGTAGATACCAATGCGCGAATAACTCCGGGTTCTTTCTTCGAACAAGACGCAGCCGATGCTCCGCTTGTCGTGTCGAGATTCGGTACTTGTTCCTCATCCACTTGAGCAGTCGCGATTGCAATGCACTCCACAACCGATAGCTGAAGTTCCTGTACCAGAATTTACCGTAGTATTCGATCCACCCTCGAACCACGGCGTTGTACCTCCGGGAAATATCCCTCAGGTCATCCGCCGTGGATCGATGGATGCGCCAGTGTTTGATCGTCTTTACCATCCTGCGCATAGCCTTCATCGACGCTCCCGGCATGCACTTGCGAAAGAGCTCGCCCTTGGAGTTTCTAAGGGTTCGCACCTTGAAGTCATACCCGAGAAAGGTGAAGCTCGTAGCGACATTGTGTCGCTCGAATATGTCGATGTAGACAACCTTCGACTTGTCCTCGTTGATGGCCAGGCCCACTTCGGTCATCCGTTCCGTCAGGCTCTGCCTGATTCGGACAGCCTCGCTCATCCTTGAACAGTGGATGACAATATCGTCGGCATACCGTTCGAACGGCACGCCGCGATGCGTCCTATCCATCCACCGATCGAAGGCGTAATGCAGAAATAGATTTGCCAGTAACGGAGAGATCACACCTCCTTGAGGTGTTCCCCGCCCACGCTCCTGAAGCAACCCCGCCTCACTCTGCATCGGCGCCTGCAGCCAGCGTCGGCAGTACAGAATCACCCATGATGGCATTTGGTGATGTTCCAAAGCCCTGATGATCAGGTCATGCCCAACGTGGTCGAAGAACGCACTGATGTCCACTTCCAGTACCCAGTTCTTTCGTCGGCACCGAATGGAACACTGACGCAAGGCGTCGTGGGCCGATCTTCCTGGCCTGTACCCATACGAGTCGGCATGGAAAATCGGATCGATCACAGCCTCCACATAACGTTTCACCGCCCCTTGTGCTACCCGATCGGATACCGTCGGGATGCCAAGGATGCGTTCCTTGCCGTTGTCCTTTGGGATGCGCTTTTCCCGTACAGGCGGTGGGAAATACGTCCCCGAGCACAACCGGTTCCAGATGCGGTAGAGGTTATGATCGCGTTGCCGATCAAAATCCGCGAGCGTCTGACCATCACAGCCCGGCGCGCCACGGTTGCGGCGTACATCCTGATACGCCATCCACACCAGCGATTTCGGTATTTCGAATGCTTTTCGCTGCACTAAAACGTCATCCTCGTTCGAGTTGTGTCCCGCGCAACGAAAGTGATCCCCACCCCTTCGCTCCAGCCCCATTACAGGCCTTTCGTCACTACTACGGGTGAGTCCGTCCCTATCCTCTCGATACGTGCCGAGAATAGGTTCTCACGTTCCCCAAAATGGCCTGGCTCAGGTTCTTGCTGCCTTAACAACGGGTGCCGTGCAGTCGGTAGACAGGTGTCCTCTGCACTTCTCGGGGCCCGGCTATACAAGCCCGTTTTGACACCAGCTGAGATTTCGTCGCTTCATCAGTCAGTTCACTTGCGTTCAACTACCTGAGCCTTACGTGACAGTAGTTTCTCTGCCTTTTCCCGAAACGCTCACCACCAGCATGCTGAACATGCTCGCAGCTTCGGGCCGTTTGATCAGTGCGCCTGCACGCCCTGACCGGAGGGCCGACCTCCATCCACTTTGGAGCATGGATTGTCATGCCGCCGTTTTCATGTCGTCGTCATGACGCCTCCTTCGTGACACACACAGCCAGTTCTTGCGACCGATGACGAACGGCCGAATGGCCCGTTCGGCACGGTTGTTGTGTGTGCCTTGCCAAGGCACGGTTGATCCGTCGGTGAAAGTCCGACCCGGCCAACTCGCGCTCCGGCCGGAAGCACAAGGAGCGGCTCAGGAGGTAACGAATGGGCTGAAGCACTGCTTGAAAAGGCTTCGATAGGAAGCCAGCGGGTCATGCGGGCCGCAACGCGAGTGAACACCGAGCAGGCCTCGAAATGCCGTCGTGGATGCCGACTCGCCACAATAACGAGGAAGGCCGGCGGCGGTACGCAAGCGAGCGTGATGAGCGCGTACCGCATCCACCGGGGTAGTGGTGGCAGCACGCATGGCGAATGATCGATCGTGCAACAAGGGAAGTCCGTGGCGGTGCCCGGCGGGTAACCGGGCAACGGCGACCCCGTGAGGGGTGGAGTCGGCTGCTGCGGATGGCGGATGGGGGCGTAGTAGTGATGAAATCGGGTAACGCTGGTGGAGCGAAGGCCCCCTGTTGCAATACCAATGCGCAAAGCGGGAAGAGCCCAGGGATTGGCATCAGCCTATCAACCCCGCTCGATTCGGTTCGGACCCTGCAGAGCGTGTTACGGGCGAAAGCCAAGAGCGAAGCGGCCACGAGGTTCTACAGCCTGTGGGACAAGCTGTACCGGATAGACGTCCTGCTGGAAGCCTATCGGAGGTGCCGCGCCAACCGCGGTACGGCCGGGGTGGACGGCGCGACGTTCAAGGACATCGAAGACCAGGGATTGGCCAACTGGCTGCAAAGACTGAGACAGGAGCTGCGTACCGGACAGTATCGGTGCGCGCCCCTGTTGCGTGTATGGATTCCCAAGGCCAACGGCGGGCAACGCCCGCTGGGCATCCCGATCATCCGTGACCGGGTTGTCCAGATGGCCATGCTGCTGGTACTGGGGCCGATCTTCGACCCAGACCTGTTTCCCTGGCAGTATGGCTTCCGCGAAGGCATGGACGCCAAGATGGCGCTGCGGCGCATCCATTTCGGCATCGCCGAGCGCGGCGCCCGCGAAGTGGTGGATGCGGATCTCTCCGACTACTTCAACACGATTCCCCATGGGCACCTGCTGCGCTGTGTGGCACGCAGGATCTCCGACGGGACGGTGCTGGCGGTACTGCGCCAGTGGCTCGATGCTCCGGTGGTCGAGCGCACGGCCGAGGGCGGAGAAGTCCGCACGACGGTCGCGCGCGACACCAACCGGGGCACACCGCAAGGGGGCGTCATCTCGCCGCTGCTGGCCAACCTGTACTTCCGCCGCTTCATGCTGGCGTGGTACCAGGGTGGGTATGCCCGGCGCTTGCGAGCCGAGGTGGTCAACTACGCCGACGACTTTGTCATCCTGTGCCGACCCGGCACGGGAGAGCAGGCGATGGCGACAATGCGGCGCCTGATGGCCAAGCTGGGCCTGACGGTCAACGAACAGAAGACTCGACTGGTCAAGCTGCCGGAGGAGCGCTTCGACTTCCTGGGCTATACCGTGGGACATTTCTACGGTCACCAGGGCAAGCCCTACTGGGGCACAGCGCCCTCGAAGAAGTCGATCAAGCGGCTGAAGGAGCGCATACACGCCGAGACGACATCGCGCTGGAACAACTTGCCGGTCTCGAGGCGGATTGAGGAACTCAACCCCGTGATCAGAGGCTGGGCAGGCTATTTCAACCAGGGGCCGGTGCAACGGGTCTACCGTGACATCGACAACTATGCGGCGCGGCGAGTCAGGATCTGGTTGCGACGGCGCAGTGGCAAGCGGGGAACGGGGTACCGCCAATACTCCGACCAGTACCTGTACGAGAAGTTGGGACTGATACGCCTGGTGCCGCCTGCACGCGACCGCTCGAACGCGAAGGCTTGATGTGTTGCAAGAGAGCCGGATGCGGGAAATCCGCACGTCCGGTTCGACGAGGGGGATGTGGAAACGGAGTCAGGGTCCGGACAGTAAGGCACCGCCAATCGAAAGAGGCGGTCAACGGATATGCCGAACCTACCGCCACCGCGCCACATCTCTACTCTACCGATCGGCAGGTAGCCCGCCTCGGTATAGCGGATGAGCCGGCTCCAGTTGCTGGCCAGGTAGTTCACCGCCTTGCCCAGCGCATTCTGCGCCGTGACCTGCGGCTGGGTCTTTTCCAGCCAGGTCTTGAGCTGGACGAGGACCGGCAGGCTGTGTTGCCGGCGTCCCTCCAGGCGTTCGGCATCGCTGGCCTGCTTGAGGTCGCGCTCGATGGCGTAGAGCCGGTTGATCCAGGCCAACGCCTGGTCGGCGCGCCCGGTCTTGCCTTTGGGCTGCACCTGCTGCGCCTCGACGAACTTGCGCCGCGCATGGGCCCAGCAGCCCTGGCGCTCGATGCCCGGTTGCGCGGCCAGGGCGTTGTAGCCGGCGTAGTCGTCGGTCATCAGGTAGCCGCGATAGCCTGCGAGCAGGCGCAAGGGCACCTCCTGTGCCCGGCTGGGGCTGTAGTCGAAGAGGACGACCGGCTGCTCCGGCAGGCCGCCGGTCTGCACCCACATCCAGGACTGGCTGGAGGGATCCCGGTCCGGCTCCTTGAGCACCTGCACCCGCGTCTCGTCGCAGTGGATCACCGGGCTTTCCAGCAGCCGGTCGCGCATCAGGTTGAGCAGCGGCTGCAGCTGCCCGGCGCACTGGATCGCCCAGCGCGCCAGGGTCTGCCGGGGAATCCCGACGCCGTGGCGGGCGAGCACCTTCTCGAAGCGGTGCAGCGGCAGGCCGTCGACGTACTTGGTGGTCAGCAGCATCGCCAGCACGCCGGGACTGGCCAGGCTTTTCTCGATCGGTTGCGCCGGCTTGTCGGTGGTGGCCGGAGCCGTCTCGCAGCCCCGGCAGGCGTAGACCTTGCGGATGTGCCGGATCACCCGGATCTGCATCGGCACGATGTCGAGCTGCTCGCTGACTTCCTCGCCGATGGCCTGCTTGCGGCAGCCGCAGGCGCAGCTCAGTTCGTGCTCGGGCAGTTCGTGGACGACCTCGACCCGCGGCAGTTCGGCCGGCAGCGGTTGGCGTTTGCCACGGCGCTTGATCGGGGCGACGCCTTCTTCGGCCTCGGCGATCTCTTGTGCTTCGGCTTCAACGGCAGGCGCCGGCTCTTCGGCCAGCTGCTCGGCTTCGTTGAACATCGCCAGTTGCGGTGAGTCCGGATCGATACTGCGCTCGGATTTCGGGCCGAACAGGCGTTGACGCAGCAGGGCGACCTGTTCCTGAAGCTGTTCTATGCGGGCATCCTTTGCCGACATCTGCTCGTTCGCCGACAGCAATAACTGCTTGAGCAAAAGCGGATCGTCGGGAAGGGTGTCGGGCATAAAAGTCATGGAGCCGGATTATACCGGCTCAGGCCACATAGCGCGGCCTCAACACCCGGTGCGGGCGGTTGCGCCAGAGGTCGAAGCCATCCAGCAGCCAGTTCAACTCCTCGGCGCTGAGGACGATGGCCTCGTCGCCGGGCTCTGGCGGCACCTTGAAGCGCTCGGCCTCCAGGCGCTTGAGCCAGAGGCAGAAGCCGTTGCGCTCCCAGTACAGGATCTTCACCCGATTGCGCGCCCGGTTGAGAAACACGAACAGCACCGGATCGAACACCGCCACCTGGATGTCCAGCTCGACCAGGGCGGCGAGGCCGTCGATGGATTTTCGGAAATCGACAGGCTTGGGATAGAGGTAGACCTTTTCGACCTTGGCGTCGGGTCGCATCATGGTGGCTGGCTCCAGAAGGAAATCGGGAGCACAGCATCAGCGGGCCTTTACCTCGGTTGAAGATGGGGTTCATGGAGCGCTTTCAAACCTCGACGATTTGCGCTCCATTAGAAGGAGAGTGCTCGAGCTGCCTGTCGCGCCTCCTGTGCGGCCCTGTAGGCCGGCTACGGCCCTTGCCGGAGGTAAGTCCGGTATGTCTCAAGCTGCAGCCCTGGGCCGGCTGAGAATGCCTACAGGGGCACAGGCGTATGCGGCGGTTGCCCTGCCGTAAACGCCTCGATATTGGCCAGGACACAGGCCTCCTGCTCCTGCGCCGCCTCGAGGGTGCTGCCGCCGATATGCGGCGTCAGGGCCACGTGGGGGAGCTCGAAGAGTTCGCTGGGTATCGAGGGCTCATGCTCGTAGACATCCAGTCCCGCGCCGGCGATCTGGCCGGTTTTCAAGGCATGCACCAAGGCCCTCTCGTCCACGGTGGTCCCGCGGGAAACGTTGATCAGAAATCCTTGCGGGCCCAGTGCCTGCAGCACTGTGGTGTCGATCGCATGGTAGGTACTGGCGTCTGCCCGCATGGACACGACCAGCACGTCCGCCCAGGTGGCTAGTTGCATGATGGAGTCGAAATACGGATAGGGAGCATCCAGGCGGATATTTCTGGCGTGATAACCAACCTCCATGTCGAAGGCTGCAGCGCGCTTGGCGACATTCAGGCCGATGGCGCCCAGGCCGCAGATACCCAGCTTGCGGCCGGTCAGTCCCAGCACAGGTTGCATGCGCTCACCGGCATTGCCTTGCCAGCGTCCGGCCTCCAGGTATGCGCGGGCAGAGGAAAGATTCCTGATGCTCGAGATCAGCAGGCCCATCGCCAGATCGGCCACGCTTCTGGCATTGGCCGCGGGACTGTTGGTCACGACGATCCCGCGCTCCCTGGCGTGATCCAAGTCGATGCCGTCATAGCCGCTGCCCAGGCAGCAGATCAGTCCCAGTCGCGGGAGCCGGGCCAGCGCCGCCGCCGGCATGCGCGTCGAGCCGAAGGCGACGACGATGCGGATGTCCCCGGCCAGCTCTGGCGGCAGCGCGGCGATCGCCGCGTCGAAGTCGGCGGTCTCCGCCTCGATCACCCTGAAGCGGGCTTTCAGGTGTTCATGAAATGGCTTGGAAACACGTGAGGCGAGGAGAATGGTGGGCTGCATGGAAGTTTCTCGTTGGGGGCGATTGCAAGGGTGAGTGCAAAACGACGACTGATAGCATGCCCTCCCATCGCCCCTGCCGTCACCGCTTCGCATAGACGGTGCCACGCGCGGCAGAGCAGCCGCAGCGCAAGTCCCAGCGCGTTGGCAAACGCCTCTGCCAGAGTGCCATAGCACCGCTCAAGGCAGAACTCGCCGGACCTCCCTCGCAAATTTGCGATCCCCCTGTTCTCTGGTCAGTTTTTGATCGCCCCATGCTGGCGCGCATCCCACGTGAGGCCGGCCGTGTTTTCCACAGCCTTATTCACCACGTCTGGGGATAAAGCCTCATCGAGCGGGTGGGTGAAAAACAATCAATCCAACTGTTTATTGCCAAACCTTGCAAAGATTAAAAGTACTCGAGTCCAAGAAGCTTATTATGAATTTCTGGCTATCCATTGCTCACGAGCAATTCGATAAAGGCAATGCTCTTGGAGCCAACTATCAATTGGAACTGCTGGGTGCTTAAAAGTCGAAGCACTCTCAATCATACCGAGACGTTTCATTACAGCACGCGATCTAAAATTGCCGACGGCTGTGAAGGCTACTATTTCTGGCAGTTTCAGCATTTCGAATCCAACTTGAAGCGCGGCATTTGCCGCTTCAGTGGCATAGCCCTTTCCCCAGTAGAGCGATGAAAGCCGCCAACCGATCTCAACACATGGCGAAAAAGGCAACTCAGCAGTTGGAATATGCAAACCCACAAAGCCAATGAAGCACTTATCTGCTTTCGCTTCAACAGCCCAGAAGCCCCAACCACGTTGCTCAATAAGTGACTCGCATAGATCAGCCATTGCGTCGCTTTCCTGTCGACTAAGCGTGGACGGAAAATATCTCATTACTTCCTGATCTGCATTGAGCTCTGCAAACGGCAGGCGATCCGAAGGTCTCCATTGCCTAAGAAATAGACGGCTAGTCTCAATCTGAATCAACTCAGCCACAAGCATCTCCCTTTCGATAGCTAATCAGTCAGAAAATTTTAGTCCTGCCGCCTTTATTTATAAGAGATCTTCAGCTTCATGTGAAGCAATGGAAAAGGGTTGCCCAGGCTGTCAAACAAGGACCTACCAATAACTTTGAATCCCATATGCTTGTAAAAAGCAATCGCCAAGGGATTTTGCTCGTTCACATCAAGCTCTGTAGCACCCAAATGATTGATAGCGTAGTTCAGCAATAGTTTTCCAATGCCTAGCCATCGATATTCTGGAGATATAAAAAGCATTTCGACTTTACCATTCGAGACACCCACAAACCCTTGAAGTGCCCCTTGCTCATCTTTGTATGCACGCAGAGTAACTGCTGCAAGATAGTCATTTAAAACCTTCGACCGAAGAGATAAAACATCCTGCTCAGTTAAAAAATCATGAGTTGCTTTAACAGATGCTTCCCATACATCCGCAAGCCTTTCAAACTGGCTTTCTGTTACCTCACAAATATCTTCCATACATGAACTCATTTAAAAGCCAGCCCAAGCCTAAAAAGCTCTCGATAAATATAAAAATTTATAGTACGAAATCAGCCGGCACATTTAATAAAATCAGGCCTAGGTAGTTTTTAACTCCTGCTAGACAGTCCTCTGCCTTGCGAAACAGTTTCACGCCAAAACATTCTTGCCACCCTCAGCAAGCTGCTGCTCATACATTACCCGGTTCACCAAACACCAGGCCGCCCGGTAGCCATGTATATACTCGAAGCGCTCGCCAAAAGGATCGATCAGATAAAAGGGATGCTCCTTGAAGCGCAAACCCCCAGACGAATATTTTTCGCTGTGAATCCAGATCGTGTCATTGATAGTGGATATGGCACCCAAGTCTCCCCAAGCGTAATTAATGCCAGCGCAAAAGATTCCCTCCGGCTTCACTTTGAACAACTCCACTATTTTTCGTGGCGCAACTTCAGAACAACCGTATGCGGTTCCCTCGGGAAGTATCGGGGGCCAGAGTCTGCCGGGGGCTACTTCGCGGAATTCCATGTTGGAGCTCTCCTTCGATAAGTCTGGAGTTGGGCCGGCCAGCCCGCTGTACATGGGCCGTGCCGTCCCTGCTTCACTTGGCAACATGCCAAGCACCGCCACGCACGATAGCAGAGCCAACCAGTCCGCAAAGGCCCCGCAAGATCAACCTCCCTGGCCCGCCTCCGAACAGCCTGCCTGGGCGTCCCTCGCCCCCCATTGCCCATCGTGCTCACCTGGGCACCACCTGCTGATCGGTGCCCCTGCACCTGAACCATTCGCCTCGCTGGAGGTGGTGGACTCGACCCCATCCACTCGATCTCCCCCTCGAACTGCCACCAGCCTGCCGGCACATCCCTCGGCTACCCCTGATGCCCGCCAAACGATCAGCGCCCACTGACCCGTTCACCTTCCCCATTCGATCCGGTGGACTTCCACCCGCAGCTCAACCTGATCGGCCCAGCAGATTTTCTCCTGCCGAATCCGGCCCCTTCCGCCCCACCACAATCCCGCTGCCAGACCATCGTTCTGCCCTTGGGAATGTCCCCTTCGGAGTACCCCGACGCCTCGCAAACCTCCGCTGCGCGACACAGTGGTCTCCGACCCGCTTCGCGACACAAAATCGGGGAAAACACCTGACAGGCCTATAACTATTTATTTCAGTCAACTAGCTCACTGACATAACAAACTTAGCGTTTTCAGCAGATTCTCCCTCACTCCTTCGAAATGTGCTGAAAGCCACCCGCAAATGTGCTGAAAGCCGCGCAGGCTCTGGGCTCAGCACATTTTTCGATGCCCTCGGCCAGCCCCTAATCGGCCTCTCGCCGGAAAATGTGCTGAAAGGGCGCCCAAAATGTGCTGAAAGCCACCCGCAAATGTGCTGAAAGCCGCGCAGGCTCTGGGCTCAGCACATTTTTCGATGCCCTCGACCGGCCCCCAATCGGTCTCTCGCCGGAAAATGTGCTGAAAGGGCGCCCAAAATGTGCTGAAAGCCACCCGCAAATGTGCTGAAAGCCGCGCAGGCTCTGGGCTCAGCACATTTTTCGATGCCCTCGACCGGCCCCCAATCGGTCTCTCGCCGGAAAATATGCTGAAAGGCTCAGGCCAGCTCGCCTTCGAATGGGGTCTCGAGGGCTAGGGCTTTCTGGTGACGCCCAGCCCACGCCAGGGTGGTCTTGCGCAGGGCTCGGTTCTCCGCAGCCAGCTGACGCAGCTCCGCCAGCCGGTTTTCGTAGTTCCTTACGAGCCGGCCGAGCGTGCCCTTCACGAAGCTGAACGCCCCCTGGGGGTATTTGTGGCGTGGCCCTTTCGGGATCTTCCGCGTCACGGCATTTCCCTTTCCATCCTCGCGGACGTAGTGCACCCGAACCCAGTAGAAGCCCCAGGCGTTGGGGCTGATCTGCTGGACCGAGATCAAGGCCGGCACATGGCTTTTCCCTTCCTCGCCAAGGAACTGCTGGGCCTGCTCGAAATACTGCTCGGCCAGGCGCTTGGCCCGCTCCACGAGCTCCTGGTAGGCCGCGTCCAGGAATTCAACGGACGGCTCGGTCATGCACTCGATATCGATCATTGGTCATCTCCCATATGGCTGGGAGGCATTGTCGGAAGGGCTGGCGATTTTGTGTGGCCCTTTCAAGCCACTTTTTGGCTTGAAAGGGCCACACAAGCCCCGCTCCGATGTGGATCATCGCAAGTGCGTCGTCATTCCAAGGCCATTTGGCAACCGTCTGGTGCTCGAGCTCGCCCGGGCAATGGAAGGAGTCTGCTTGCCGTGCCCCTCGTCGTCATTTGACGGCCGTTTGGCAACCGTTTGATGCCGTCAGGGCGGACTTGGGATTGGCGAGGCCCCCCTTAGCATGAGCCCGTCGTCATTTGACGACCGTTTGGCAACCGTTTGATGCCGGCAAGGCGACTTGGGATTGGCGAAGGCCCCCTTAGCATGAACCCGTCGTCATTTGACGACCGTTTAGCAACCGTTTGATGCCGGCAAGGCGACTTGGGATTGGCGAAGGCCCCCTTAGCATGAACCCGTCGTCATTTGACCGCCGCCTGGTGTGCAGGCGTTGCACCTTACCGAATCGAGGAGTGTTCCATGAGCAAGAAAGTCGGACTGGATATTGGCTACAGCAACGTGATCGCCGTCCACAGCGGTGATTCCGGCACCCCGGAATCCCTGGTGAGGCCGGCCCGCGCCACGCCGCTGGGCGCCCTGCCCAGGGATAGCGGCCTGCGCGCCGGCGAAGTCATCGTGGAGGTGGACGGGCAGCCGTGGGTCGCCTTTGCCGGCCCGGGTCGGGCGGGCGATCGGGAGCTGCACAAGGACTACTCCGCTTCCGAGTCGTACCAGGCCCTGTTCAAAGGGGCGCTACTCAATGCCGCCGGCGACAGCGAGGTCATCGACACGCTGGTGACCGGACTTCCGGTCTCCCAATTCCACGACAAAAGTTATGTTCGAGCCCTTAAAGAGCGCATGACCGGGCGTCACCGGATCAGTCCGAAAGTTGAAATCGAAGTCGGGAAAGTTGAAGTCGTTCCCCAACCGGTAGGCACACTGACCGATGTTTACTGCACGAGCGAGCACGCCGAAGTTATTGAGGAATCCGTGGTGCTGGTCATCGACCCCGGTTTCTTCAGCGTGGACTGGGTGGTATTCATACAGCGCGAACTGGCCACCAAAACCAGCAACTCCAGCCTCAAGGCCATGTCGGTATTGCTGGAGACCTGTGCCGAAGAAGTTGCCCGGGACTATGGCGGAAACCCGGGCACCGACAAGATCGAATGGGCACTGCAGAACGGCAAGAACAGCATCATGCTGTTTGGGCGGAAAGTCGATCTGCCCGAGTATCTGAAACGTGCCTCGGATCGGGTCATTCCGACCGTCATGCGCGAAATCAAACAGGAACTTCGCAAGCTGGAAAACCAGGTGGTCGACTGTGTGATTCTCGGCGGTGGCGGCGCTTCCCTGTATGAGGCGTATGTCCACCAGGAGTTTCCCTCGGCGCTGATCCTCCGTTCCTCCGACATCATCCGGAGTAACGCACAGGGTTTCTGGCATATCGCCCATTCCTGAACACCGAAGTTTACCGAGGAAAACATATGAGACTGCAGGTCAGAGTGACGCCGGTTCATCAGGAATTGCTGGAGCATCTGGAGAGCATCGACAAGGAGTATCGCGGCAAGCGTCTGGTCGCCCTGGCAGCCATGCAACTGCAAGAGATGAAAACTACTTCCTCCATTCGGGAGCACACGATTCAAACGCCGGCTATTCGAGAGCAACCCATTCAAGAGCATCCGCCGGCAACCGAGTCGGACGACAATTCGAAGCCCAGGGCTCAGCAACGCACAGCCCCCAAATGGATAACAGGCCAAGAACATGAAAAGGAATAAAGCGAGCTCGATCATCCTGTTGGCTATTTCCATCCTGAGTGCGACTTCTGCCTATTCGGGTGGGTTCAGCCTGAAAGGTACGACATGGGAACGTGCAGCCGCCTCTGCCGCCTGCAAGCCCGATCCCTTGTTGCTCTATTCGCTGGCGCTGCAAGAGTCCGGGCATGCCGTGAAAAGAGGATTCGTTGCACCCCACCCCTATGCACTGCGCAACGCGCCCAGTGGGGCACATTATCCAGAAACACTGGACGACGCCAAATCGGCCTTACAGCGATATATTGCGGAAGACCGGCTGACCGATATTGGGATCATGCAGATCAACTACCGCTGGAATGCTCATCGCGTCAAGGACCCGCATGAGCTGCTGAATATGGAAGTCAATATCCGCGTGGCCGCCGACATTCTCTGTGAGTCGATCAGGAGCAATCCGGTTGACCTGCAACTTGCAATAGGCGGATACCACACCATGAACCCCAGGCGTAATGTTCAAGCGAGGGCCTACGCGCAAAGTGTGTTGAAGATCTGGCGGTCTCTGAAACGGTTGAACGCAGGAGCGTGACAATGCTGAAGATCAACAAGGGAATGGCACAGATGTGCTTGCGCTGGATTATTGAAGGCACCGACTACAACATGGTGCATCAGTCGCAACGGATACACTCCGAGGACCTGGCGTATCTTTCCACGATATCTCCCGAGCGACTCGAGGCGCTGGACATGCTTCCGGTTTCCCTGTTCCGAGTCAATTACAAGAGCCTGGATGCAAAAGATACCGGCTGCGGCAAGTTGGAGAACGAAGCGTTCAGGGAGGCCGTGTACCGCATTTCCATGTTGACCGAGATCCAGAACTTCGCACTCCGCAACCAGCTTCACCCGCTGGTGGCCATCGGATTCGACGAGGACGGCTACAGCCGGTTTTCGAATGGTGACTTCCAGCAACGGCAGGCGTATGTGTACCGGGGCGAATTCACCATCCAATCGCGGGTGCGCATCAAGAAGCTCAACCTCGACCCGACGGACAAGATCGCTCTGCTGCAGGATACCTGCGCGATCCTGCTTGCCGAGTTTCGCTACCTGAAAGCGAACAAGCCGGAACACCTCGGGCCGGTGGCCGACTTCAACCGCGGCCTGATGTCGCTGGAAGAGATTGCCGACCAGATGCTCAAGGCCCAGATCCAGCCGAAGCTGGTCGCCGCGCACACGGGGCATGATGAGCAGTGGATCGATGGCAAGAAGCGGGCGAAGGTACGCTCCGGCAAAATCTACAACTCCAAGAGTGGCCGTATCCGCTCCGCCGAGCGGACGATCGCCGAGCAGCCGTTTCACGCACTGCTCTATCTCGCCTGCTACTTGCTGCTGGCGGCGGATTGGGAGAAGACCTTGAACGCCAGGGCAGTGATCAAGGCCCACGAGGAGTATTGCAAGCTGTGTTCAAACCTCGGTATCGACTACGACGACCTGCTCCTGGCCTCGAATGCCTTCCGACTCAGCAACGCGATCAAGACCCAGGAGGCCGGGCTGTGGGAGTGCAAGCACTGCAAAAGGCTGGATGTGCAAACCATCGTCCGCCCGCACAAGTGCTCCTGGTGCGGCTCGTAGTCCCAGCCAGGCGATGCCATCCCAACGCCATCTCCCATCTCTGGTAGGGTTCCGCCCAGCACTCGCCAGGGCCGGACATGGGCTGGCCCCTGATCCAGGAGAAAAGTTTTCTTGGGTTTTTGCCCTCAGCGGGGAAGATGGAAGTGTCGAACAAGGAGAGATTTCAAATGCGAGACGACAAGGTTCAATGCCAATGCTGTGGCAAGTGGATGGTGCCGCGGCCGATCTTCAGCCGGGGGATATGGAGCAATGGCTGGCGGGTTGGTGGCGGTCGGGTCATCGGTAGCATTTGCCCCTTCTGCCTGAATGAGGACTGGGATGGGGTCGAGCGGGTGCATCGCGGTGTGCTGTTTAAGACACTGGCCTTGGCAATATCCGTTTTTCTTGGTTACGTTTATGTTTTCGTTAGGGAAATCCTGAAAAAGACTTCCCGATTCTGGTGAAATACACCCGCTCCCTTGTCCGAGTTTCCCGATGAAGCAACTGTCCTTCGCCGATGCCGAGTATGCCGGCAAGCGCAAGCAGACCCGCCGCGAGCGCTTCCTGCTCGAGATGGACCAGGTGGTGCCGTGGCAGGGGCTGATCGCCCTGATCGAGCCCTACTATCCCAAGGGCGAAGGCGGTCGGCCCGCCTACCCGCTGGCAGCCATGCTGCGCGTGCACCTGATGCAGAACTGGTTCGGCTACAGCGATCCGGCGATGGAGGAAGCGCTGTACGAAACCACTCTCCTGCGCCAGTTCGCCGGCCTGAGCCTGGAGCGCATCCCGGACGAAACGACCCTCCTCAACTTCCGTCGCCTGCTGGAGAAGCACGAACTGGCCGGGGGAATACTGGAGGTGATCAACGGCTATCTGGGCGAGCGCGGACTGTCGCTGCGCCAGGGCACCATTGTCGACGCCACCCTGATCCATGCGCCGAGCTCGACGAAGAACAAGGACGGCAAGCGCGACCCGGAAATGCACTCGACGAAGAAGGGCAACCAGTACTACTTCGGCGCAAAAGCTCACATTGGTGCCGACGCTGAGTCGGGTCTGGTGCACAGCGTGGTGGTCACGGCAGCCAACGTGGCAGATGTCACCCAAGTCGACCAACTGCTGCATGGCGAGGAAAACGTAGTGAGTGCCGATGCGGGCTATACCGGCGTAGAGAAGCGCCCCGAGCATGAAGGTCGGCAGGTCATCTGGCAGGTCGCGGCCCGGCGCAGTACCTACAAGAAGCATGGCAAGCGTAGCGCCTTATACAAAGCGATCCGCAAGATCGAGAAGGCCAAGGCCCAGGTACGAGCCAAGGTCGAACATCCGTTCCGCGTGATCAAGCGCCAGTTTGGCTACACCAAGGTGCGCTTCCGGGGATTGGCCAAAAACACGTCACAGTTGGTGACGCTGTTCGCCTTGTCGAATCTGTGGATGGCGCGCCGATATTTACTGGCGAATGCAGGAGAGGTGCGCCTGTAATGCGGGAAACGGTTGCTGCGACGTGCTCGCGGCAGCTAAAAAACGCAGAAACGAGCGGGTGATCTGATCGTTTTTGATCGATTCTCCGCTTTCAAAGTCGGCGGGGGGCTGAAGTCAGCCAGAAATACATGACTACTTCAGACCATCCTTAGCCTAATTCCAGTACACATAATCAACGACTACTTCGATCATCAACCATCGATCAAAGAATATACAACTTGGCTGGCGGCCGCTCTTATCTTTGGGGAAATCCTGAAAAAGACTTCCCGATTCTGGTGAAATACACCCGCTCCCTTGTCCGAGTTTCCCGATGAAGCAACTGTCCTTCGCCGATGCCGAGTATGCCGGCAAGCGCAAGCAGACCCGCCGCGAGCGCTTCCTGCTCGAGATGGACCAGGTGGTGCCGTGGCAGGGGCTGATCGCCCTGATCGAGCCCTACTATCCCAAGGGCGAAGGCGGTCGGCCCGCCTACCCGCTGGCAGCCATGCTGCGCGTGCACCTGATGCAGAACTGGTTCGGCTACAGCGATCCGGCGATGGAGGAAGCGCTGTACGAAACCACTCTCCTGCGCCAGTTCGCCGGCCTGAGCCTGGAGCGCATCCCGGACGAAACGACCCTCCTCAACTTCCGTCGCCTGCTGGAGAAGCACGAACTGGCCGGGGGAATACTGGAGGTGATCAACGGCTATCTGGGCGAGCGCGGACTGTCGCTGCGCCAGGGCACCATTGTCGACGCCACCCTGATCCATGCGCCGAGCTCGACGAAGAACAAGGACGGCAAGCGCGACCCGGAAATGCACTCGACGAAGAAGGGCAACCAGTACTACTTCGGCGCAAAAGCTCACATTGGTGCCGACGCTGAGTCGGGTCTGGTGCACAGCGTGGTGGTCACGGCAGCCAACGTGGCAGATGTCACCCAAGTCGACCAACTGCTGCATGGCGAGGAAAACGTAGTGAGTGCCGATGCGGGCTATACCGGCGTAGAGAAGCGCCCCGAGCATGAAGGTCGGCAGGTCATCTGGCAGGTCGCGGCCCGGCGCAGTACCTACAAGAAGCATGGCAAGCGTAGCGCCTTATACAAAGCGATCCACAAGATCGAGAAGGCCAAGGCCCAGGTACGAGCCAAGGTCGAACATCCGTTCCGCGTGATCAAGCGCCAGTTTGGCTACACCAAGGTGCGCTTCCGGGGATTGGCCAAAAACACGTCACAGTTGGTGACGCTGTTCGCCTTGTCGAATCTGTGGATGGCGCGCCGATATTTACTGGCGAATGCAGGAGAGGTGCGCCTGTAATGCGGGAAACGGTTGCTGCGACGTGCTCGCGGCAGCTAAAAAACGCAGAAACGAGCGGGTGATCTGATCGTTTTTGATCGATTCTCCGCTTTCAAAGTCGGCGGGGGGCTGAAGTCAGCCAGAAATACATGACTACTTCAGACCATCCTTGGCTCTATTTACCTCGGATACCGAACTTATAAGTGGCTGGTAAATACAACAAAGCTACCATTCTAGAATCCAATCAAAAAGAAAGGGGCTTAACGCCCCCCTCTTCTCTAATCCTTACTTTCTATTTCCTCCTGCCTGTCCTGTTTGTTTTGAGCCGCATACCGTGCTCGGTACTCCCGGTCCATTTCTTTTAGCTGCTCATAAGACTCCATTCCGGTCTCAACTGCTTTTTCAACTCCTGCGACCACACCACTTACAACTTGTTTAGCTCCCACAATAAGTGTGTTGTTTGTACTGATCTCCAGAAGATTCTGGGCCGTATCCTCCATTGGCGTCGTAGATTTGACCTTGATCTCCGGCCCGGTAAGCCCCTGATCCGGCGCGGCCTTCACCAGCGTCGAATGGGTTTCTGCCGAGTCCTGCACGACCGCCGTGCTGTTGTCGTAGTTGTCCTGGGTGACCTGGGCTCCCGCCTCCTTGGTACTCTGATACCCCGAGCTGGCCATGTCCTTCTCGGAAGCGTAGGCGCCGCCGGCAGCTCCCCGCAGGCTGTCGAACCGCTGTTGCAGCCCGTCCGCGCCAGCGATCGGCTTGTCGAGGCCGGCATTCTCCCTGGCATCCCCCGCATCCACATTGAAGTTGAACGGCGAGTAGTCCGAGCTGACCAGCTCGCCCATCCGTCCCGTCTGGATCATGTGCAGGGTTGCCGCGGCGATCTGCCGTTCGTGCAGGTCGGAAGACACCCCCTGGACCGTGGCTGTCTTCATGAGCGAGCGGATGCTGTCCCGGTCGTCCAGGCTGCGCCCCGCCATATCGAGCATCCCCCGTGCCGCATCCTCCCGGGACTGGCCGCTGTTCTGGATGGAGAGCGCCGCGGCGGTGCCCAGGTTGAGGTTCTGCCCGGCGCCCCAGCCTTCGCGCTGGGCCTGCGCTTCCCGGTAGGCACTCTGTGCCGACCTGGCCGACGCCAGCGACTTCGAGACGGTCTCGCCGCTCGAGCTCTGCGACATCGCCTGGCTGTTGTGGGTGAAGGCATCGGCGGCTTGGAACACCGTGCCTTCGCTCATACTGGCCTGCACCGCCTGCTGAAGCTGGCTCATTGCCTCACGGGCCTCCTGCTGCTGTGTCGAGGACATATTTCGGAACTGCTCGCTGTCTTCCAACCTCACACCAGCCACGCCGTACGGTATTGCTGCGCCCACCGACATGCCGTAGGTGCCCTGAGCGACCTGATCCTGACTGATGCCCAGCGAGTTCAGCCGGCGAGCCGCTTGCTGGTAGGCCGCATTCGTGGACAGCCCCATGCTGGACTGCATCTGCTCGCCCAGGCTCGCCAGGGTCTGACGCCCCTCCGCGGTGGACGACATCTGCGTGAAGCCCGCCTGCAGGTTCTGCTGCAGCTGGGCCGTTTGCGTTTCCGCCGCGGTGCGGCTGCTCTCCACGACCGCGTCTGCCGCCTGCTGCGCGGAAATCTGCGGCCCGGTTTCGCGTACCCCGGTCCGCGCCACGCCCTGGGTCACATGATCGCCGGTATACATCGGCGAGGTGTTCAGGACGGGGGCCGGTTGACTCACCCGCGGCAGCACATCCTCCGAGCGGAATTTTTCCGCCGAGGCCGCCTGCCCCATCACCGAGTTGAGCACGAAGCTCGAGCCCGACACGAGGAACAGCGCCAGCGGCGGCACCGACGCGGCGAGCAGCCCCCCGACGCCCAGCGCCTTGGTGATCGCCTGGTCCATGTCGAGCACCTGCAGCATGGCAAAGCCCTCGCCGGTGGCGTCGTAGCCCATCAGGATGGACTCCATCTGCGCGCCGGCGTACCAGATGGTGAAGGCGTTGACGATGGTCAGCAGCGGCATCCACAGGCCCACCGCCAGCGGCAGGATCAGGTATTTGCCCAGCACCGACAGGCCGGGCCGCCCCAGCATGAGGGCGAACGCCATGAAGGGCGTCATCGCGTACAGCAGCCCCTCGAAGAAGGAAATCATTGGACGCATGTAGTTTTTGAAGGAGTCGCCCTTGCCGGCCCACTGGATCTCCTGCTGGTTCAGGGACTCCCGCAGTGCCATGGCGGCGCGTTTCTCATGCCAGTGCTCGAGGGCCTTCACCCGCGAGTCGTTGAAGATCGGCATCACCAGGGCGGTCATCACATATTCCTGGGCCGACTTGCCGCTCATGGAAAAGCTCTGCAGGGCTTGCTCGGCCGACCCATCCACATCGCCGCCGTCAACCATGCGCCCGGCGGCCCGGTCTTCGGCGAACCCCTTGTTGAGGATGTCCCCCAGCACGGCCTCGTAGGCGTCCGGCAAGGCGCTGCTCAGGTAGCTCTTGGCCTGCGCGCAGCTCTTCAGGGGCTGGGCCCCCGATCCGTCATAAACGTAGACGTATTGGGAGGTGGAGGCGTTGGACATCAGTTGCGCCAGGCTGCCGGCCCGGTAGAGCTGGTCGATGCCCTGCTCGTTGCGCAGGGAGACCGGGTTGAGGGTGCAGAAGGTCAGGTATTCGTCGAGGGTCTTCGGCAGGCTGTGCCCCTCGCTGGCCTTGTAGGTCTGGAACTGCTCCAGCGCCAGCGGATTGCGCAGGGCATCGCGGACACGGGTCAGCGTATTCAGGCTGGAGAACAGCCCGTACTGGGTCATGCCGGGCGTGGAAAAGGCCTGCTCGGACACCTTGCTGATGTCGTAGGAAATCGTCGACAGCACCGAGCCCACGAAAGCCGGCCCCAGGGACACGTTGTCGACGACCCGCACCTGCCCGGTCACCGTGTCCTCGATGGTCACGGTGGTCGTCGGTCCGTAGAACACCATGTAGAGCACCAGCATGACCCCGACTTTCTGAAACGGGATCGCCTGGCCGTTGAACACGGCCTGGAAGGCGATCAGCACCAGCCCCAGGATGGCGCCGATCTTCGCCAGATCCTCGGCATGACCGCTGCCGGTGATCATCGCCGAGGCGTTGAGCATCATCTCCAGAAACTCGGCGCTGCCGACTGTGTAGATGGGTAGATCCATGATGTGTTCCTCCGATCAGCCGGCGTGCGAAGCGGTAGTGCCTTGCGGCAGCTTGCCCGGGTCCGAGTTCGGCGCCGTCTCGAGCAGGTCCAGCGCTTGCTGGTCGGCGTCCTTGTAGCCCCCGTAGCTCAGCAGCAGGTCCCGGTACTCGCCCATCACCCGGTGGCGGGTGTCGCGCAGGTTCTCGAGGGCGTTCACCGAGTCGGCCATGGTCATGCTCGACAGGCCCTGTTCGGTGACATCGAGCAGCTGGATGACGAAGGAGGTGATCGCGTCCGCCGCCAGCAGCCGGGAGTAGTTGCCCAGGTAGTCGTAGCCGGCCTGCGCGCCGTTCTTCTGGACGATTCTCAGCAGATGACCGCCGATGCGGCTGCGGGTCAGCCAGTCCAGACGGGTGCCGTCCGACGGGGTGGCATTGTTCCGGGCGAATCGCTCGAGCACCTGGTTCTGCTGCAAGTCATCGACGATCTTGGCGGCCAGGCCCTTGAAGGTGCCCAGACTGCGCGTGCCGGGCTCCAGGCACTGGTCGAGGTCGTCGGAGGCGCAGTCGTAGACCTTGGTGGCGGTGTCGTCGTTGCCCTCGACGAAAAGGCGCAGAGCGTCCTTGTCGATCAGCCGCGGGATTGGCTGGGCCACGAAGGTCTCGCCCCCCTCGTCGTCCGCGCTCAGCACCACGTTGTAGCTGCCGACCATCGACAGGATGAATTCGGCGTTTTCCTCGCTGCCATACAGGACCTGGCTGCTCAGGCCGGTCTTGAGCATGGCGCACCAGAGGATGTTGCCGGTATCGGTGCAGGCCTTGGCCTTGCCGCTGCTCGCCAGGCGCTTGGCCGGCGACTCCTCCTTGGTCGACTTGGAGGCGAACAGGTCGGAGGCCACGTTTTCCAGCACGCCGCCGAGGGCCGACTTCAGGTCGCGCTTTTCCGCGAAGGCATCGGCGGCACCGGATACGACGCCCTGCGCCAGCTGGCAGCTGTTGGAGAACATCTGGTTGAGCGACTGGATCTTGTTGGTCAGGTTGCGCAGCACGCCGTTGGTGGCCGAATCCATGGCTTCCATCGCCAGCTCGAAGGCGAAGCCGGACACCACCCCCACGGCGTTGGAGGCGACGTTGCGCATCAGCGCCACGAACTCCTCGCCATTGATGAAGGAGAACGAGCCGGTGTAGAGGTTGATTCCCCCGCAGCCGCCCTTGGCCGAGGGTGGAGTGATCGAGACCAGGTTGGCGGTCGAGATCCGGTTGCGCAGGGTGACGGCTCCCCCGGTGACCACACCGCGGGTGGCGGTCTGGTACGACCCGGGTGCCGTGGTATTGATCAGGCCGTCGTACATGGCGTGGATCTGCTGCTGGATGTTGGCGATCGCCCCTATCGGGGCAAGCACGGCGACAACCAGGACCAGGGGTTTGGGGTTGAGTTTGAGCTTCACTGCCCACCTCCGTTTTTTTCGTTGAGATATGCGCGGCGTGCCGCCTCGCGCATGCGCTTGACGAAGGCCTTGCGGTCTTCGGTGATATCGGGCGGAGCGGTTTCCATTGCCTGGCTGTCGATCAGGCCGATGGAGGCCAGGCGCGAGGTGGCGTTGTATTCCTCGGCACTGATGAGGCCGGTCTGGCGGGCCACGTTGAGGATTCGGCTGGTGGCCGTCTCCATGGAAACGGTGCTGTAGCTGATGATCTGGGAGCCGTGGGGCGGGACCGCCAGCGCCATGGCCGGCGCAGTGACGACCCCGAGCCGGTCGGCCAGCCCGGTGTCGGTCTGGTAGGTGGGATAAGCCCCGCTGGGCAGGGGCTTCCCATCCAGGGAGACCGGGATGACGGTGAAGCCGTAGCGATGCTCCAGGGCGGCGAGCGCGGTGACGGCCTGCTCGCACAGCGGGCACTGCTCGCCCTTAAAGAAGAAAACGATTCCTGCATTTGCGGCGATCATCTTCAGCAGCGCCTCCTTCTGCCGGCCGGCGGCGCTGGCCAGGGCATCGGAGGCGGCATTGGAGGCGGGATAGCGCAGGTCCTCGTCGAGGAACGGATCGTTGCGGATCACTTCCATGGAGCGCCGGGAGAAGCGCTCGGATTTGTCCATCATCAGACGCTGGGCGTAGTAGTACGCCTGGATGTTCTCGTCGCTGGGGTTGTCGATGGCGGCCTCGCGCAGCTTGGGCAGCACCTCGCGAACCCAGGCCACCGAGCCCGGTGCCGGCCCGGCCGGTGGCGCCGGCGCGGCCTCGGGGGGCGGCGGCTCGGGTTTCTCCGGCATGGGGGTGGGAGTGGCAACAGGATCCGGCAGGGGCTCGGGCGGCTCCTCGTACCAGAACCAGCCGCGCTCCTTGTCCTGGTAGAAGGACTCGCCGGCGAGCGCGGGCGAGTGGCCGGGTTTGGCCGCATTCGCAGAGGGCGGTGCGGAGTCTTCGGCCAGGGCTTGGCCCGTCATCGCCATGGCCAGGGCGATGGGGCAGAGGTGTCTGAGGTGGGGCATGCAATCAACCAGCAGTCGGTGACAGGAGCCCCGATTGTGTTGACTGGCAAGGGGGGTTGTGTGGGCTTTTCCGGCGATTTTATGGCTTGAATTCATCGAAAAAAGGGGAGGCGCGAGGCCTACCGCAAGGTGCGGTAAGCCTCAGCCTGGTGTTTCGAAAAGCCGAACGGACCCCGTTCCAGAAGAACGTCGTTCCAGTCGACTCCCTTGGCGCCGTCCGGGATCGGCAGCCAGGGCAGCAGGATCTGCGCCTTGATGCCCATCTCCCAGAGGCGTTTTTTCAGTGCAAGCGCTGCCTTCTGGCCACCCTCCCTGCGGTCCTTGTCCGCCCAGATACGGACGGCAGTGACCGCCGGCGGCGGCATGAAGTGCTCGAGCAGATAGGCGTTCACCAGGGGCCAAACCGGCAGGCCCGTGGCGGTTTCCACTGCAAGAGCGGTTTCCAGCCCTTCGCACACGTCCACGATCTCTCCCGGCTGGGAAGTCCGAATGCCGCCCCCTGGCAGGGAGCGATCGCTCGGGATCGGGAACATTTTCTTGGGGTGCTCCAGCGGCGCTTTCTCGCCTTTGGCCGTCAGGTAGATCCGCTGGATCGTGACTGCCCTGCCCTCGACATCCGAGACCAGGGCCACGATCGCCGGGTGCCGCGTGCGTTCCCGGTCCTTCCCGCGATGGGTCAGACACGGATGAAAGCGCACGCTGCGCGCCAGGCCCGGACGATCCCAGGCCAGGATTCCCCTCGACCGCAGGTACAGCCGTGCGGGTTCTGCCGCCGGGTGCGTGAGCGGTACGGATTCGCTCCACACCTTGCGCAAGGCTTCGCGCAGCCAGCTGTCGCTGGGCGTAGACGCGAGCATTGGCTGGCGCGGAATCACCTCCTTCGGCGGCTGCTCGTTGCCGTAGCGACCGTGAGGGTCCTTGACCCCCAGCAGCGAACCGACCTCCTGCAGCACCTCATGGAAGCGCCAATCGCGCACCCACATCAGCAAGGCCAGACCGTCCGGCTTGATGCCGCAGGTCTGGCACACCCCACCCCCGGACGTGCCGGCGGTTTTCTTGAACACCCGGAAGCCGTCCTTGCCACCGTGAACGGGACAAGGGCCGGAGGTGCCGGGTCTTTTTTGCGCGTCGACCAGTTCAGGGGCCAACAGTTGGTAGATGTGTAGCCAGCGACCTTCGGCGGCAGCGAGCACATCTTTTTTCTCTGGCGCGTAAACGCCTGTCGAGCAAGACATCGTGACCTCCTGTGGATGAAAGAGCGCCCGGAGGGGCGCTCATAGCTGGCTACTGCACGGTTTCGATCGACCAGGCGTTGCGCAGGGCGTCTGCCCAGTCCTGTTCAACCACGCAGTTCACTCGCTTTTGCCTGAGCACTTTCACCGGGGTTTTCCCGTGGAAGGTCAGGGTGATTTCCTGGCCCTGCTGAACACCGCTCTGCCGCAGCGCGGCGTGCAACTCGATGCCCCAGACCAGGTGTTTGCCGATCCGCAGGAAAAACGACTTGGGGTTTTTCTTGTGGAACCGGTAGGGAGCGAAACCCGAACCGCAATAGATGCCGGTGACGGATTCCTCCGGCGCGTCAAAGACCTTCTCCAGCGCCTTCTCCCGCGTCTCGACAGCCTCCGTGGCGCAGGCTGCCGGCTGCTCGAAGGATTCGTCCCGGGCAATGAACTCGCCCAGAACCACCCCTTGATCAGCCTGTTGCTGAACGTCCTGCGCAGCCGTCTCCTCCTTGCGCTGGCGCAGGAAGGTCGGAGCGAGGTAGCGCTCGTAATCGATGTCCGAAGAACACCAGACGGCTTGGAGGCAGCCGCTTTGCGGCGCCCTGGTCGCTTGGAGGCGAGCCAGACGACGGCGGGCCTTCATGCCCAGCAGAACGCCCCTCAGGTACTGCGGTGCGTAAAGCGCCAGCACGGAGGCCAGCACGCACAAGGCAAACAGAAAGAGGGGCCTTTGATCGTCGGAAAGCGTGATCCCGACAATTACCGAGAGCATCAGTCCCAGGGTGAACAGGACTTTTGCCTTCAGGATTTTTTGAGTGGTCATTTCGAGTTCTCCATTCATGAGGACGGAGAACTCCCCTGACAGGGATATTCCCCGTCAGGGTTTTGATAAACAAAAAGGAGGCTCAAAAGCCTCCTTTTTTCAAGACATGAGCAGCCGACGGCTACTCACGTTTTAAGTCGATATGCTCGACCAGGCATTCACCAAGCACAGAGCACTTGGCAACTAGCACCTTGCACACGCAAGGGACTGAGTTTTCTTCGGCCCCCTCTCGGGGCTGGATCGACAGCATGCCGATGTTTGCGGCCATTCTCTCGGCCCGTTTTCCCAGCGTCAATTCAATTTCGGCCCTAATTTCCGGCGATTTTATGGCCTGAATTGGCCGCACAGGACGGATTCAACCTGATGCAATAGGGGCACCATCCACCTATGGAGTTTCCAACATGGCTGACCCGAAAACCCCTCCCAGGAAGTACGCCTATTCGACCCCTTCCTTTCCCGGCCTGCTGCACCTGAATTCCGAGCAAGCCAAGCGCTTTGGCGGCACCGAGTTCGATAACGTGACCTCGGCCCTGTTCGTCATCGACGTGATGGCGCGCAAGCTGGCGCGGCGCCGAAAGAACTTCAACCACCAGGTGGTGGCCGATGCCGTATCCAAGACCATCGAGAAAATGCAGACGGAGGTCAACAACGAGATCCAACGCATGGAGACCTTCCTCAAGAAGGAAGGCATCAGCCAGCGTCCGAACTACAGCAATCCGCTCGAGCGCAAATTCAACATCTCCAGCCCCGAGGTGATGCGCCTCACCCATCTGCTCCAGGCGTTCGACACGCTGATCTCGCTCATCGATACCGCCTGGCTGGCGCAGAAGCTCGACAGCGACGAGGCCTCGGATTTCCGCGAGCGCAAGACCAACGACATGAGCAAGATGGTCAAGGCGCTCATCAAGCATGGGGCAGCGGCGCGCGCCATGGCCTATGCCAACAACGAGGTGGAGGTGCAGAAGGACATCGAAAAGGTGGAAGCCCAGGTGGCTGCCGACAAGCAGGAGCGCGAAGCCGCCGGTTTCGTGGAGCCGGCCGCGGTGGGCGAGGACGTGGCCGAGGTAGTGGAGGCAGCCGAATCGGCAGCGTGAGACATGGCCCCGCCATAGAAAACGCCCCTGCTGAGGGGCGTTTTTCATGTCGACCAGACCCGAAGCCTATCCTTCTTTCGCCCGCGCTTCATGGCTCATGGCGCTGGCCCGCCCGCTATGCTTGCGTGCCGCCCAATACCCATCCTTGATCCGCCCCCGCTCCAGGGCACGGCAGATCGACGCCACCTGGCTCTCCGTCAAGATGGGCGTCTTCTTGCTCTGGATCTTGCGCAGCAAGGCCCAGGGACCGAATACCCGCGGGGGCCAGCCTTGCGGAAAGGTCGCCGAACCGCTCATCACCGCGTAGTTGGAGATCTTCGAGGCATGCCCCCCGATCGCCTGCCGCACGGCCTTGATCGCGGCGTAGTTCTGCACCAGCGGGTTACGCACCCGGTTCTTCCGCCGACCGATGGTCTGCCACCAGGTATTCGGCTCGGTGGGATCGACCACGATCGCCCCTTTCAGGCAGCGGTTCTCGATCACGAAGAGGCCATAGCGCGACACCACGACATGATCGACCTGCGTCGGTTTGGCCTCGTCCTTTCCCGGATACAGGGCGTGGGTGAACACCCGGTATTCCGCACTCAGGCAGGCCCTCAGCAGGAGGTTCACCTGGTACTCGCCCCACCAGCCGCGATAGGCCGGCCTTTCCAGCAGGCGAGCATGAGCGATCGCCCCCAACCCCAGAAAGAACACCACCAGCGGCAAATACAGCGCCAGGAAATCAGACATAGAACATTTCTCCTTCAAATTTTCGAGCAGCAGTCGGTCCACCGCCAGATCAGGTACATCGCGTCGTTGCCCGTGCCGGGAACGTGCCGGCCGGGGCCGCCCTCCCAGGTCTGCGGGGGCTCTCCCAGCCACAGGGAGCGCTGGGTCTGCGACTTGGGCCAGAACTGTGTGAGCTTGTACTGGCTCTTGGGAATGGTCGGATAGATCGAGGCCCGGCACAGGTTCTCGTCGCCCATCGTGCGCCGGGCCAGCCCCCGCCGGTGCTGCTGTGCCAGCAACCGCGCGCTGAGCAATGCCGTCGTGCGGTTCTGGTCCTGGCTGAAGACGCTGCCGGCCAGCGGATAAATGCTTCCCCAGGTGCCGGTGCACCACCACAGCGACTCCAGCGGCTCTTCCCGGGCGGTCACCAGGGCCGACTCGGCGGCGCAGGCCGCCTGAGCCACCGGGTTGGCCACCGCCGCGGACTCCGGGTGCTGGAAGAAGGCCAGCGTCGCGTTGTTCCAGGTCGGGTCTATCTCGGTGAAACTGATGATGTCCAGGTCCATGTAGCCGTCGGCATTGCACTTGGTCGGGGTGTACAGGTCCAGGATCTGCAGCAGCGGGAAGGCGTAGTAGTGGGTGTGGTAGAACGACCCGTCGTGCTGGCCGGTCAGCGAGTGGTTGTCGGTATTCAGCCGGCCATGGCTGCGCTTGTTGCCCAGCGGCAGCCGCGCGCCCCCCAGGGTGGGCGAGCAGCCCGGCGTCTTGACCGTCTCGACGATCCGCGCCGGCTCCCACATCGAGGTGGTGATGCCCGGCTTGTAGATGCCGGAGCTACCTTCCTCGCACAGGCAAAACACCTTGTCGGTCGCCTTGTCGGGCACCGCGCCGGGCGTGAACGGCACGCCGGCCACCCGGATGGGAAAGAGGCAGGCCCAGCAGATGTCGGTGAACAGCTTCGGGCCCAGCAGGGAGGAGTCCTCGCACAGCGGGTCGTCCGCCGCGGCAGGCAGGGATACGGCGCCGGCCAGGGCCGCCAGCAGCGAAGCACCGAGCCACTTAGAGTTGAGCGTGAGCATGGCTTTCCTCCTTGGCTTGGACCGATTCGCGGGCGAACTCGCGCACCACGAAAACCTCCCCCTCGGCCGTGACGACCGAGGGCGCTTTCTGGATCTGGAAGCGGCGGGCCAGGTCGCCCGGCAGCAGGTACAGCGGGGCGTCGATGGCCTGCTGGGTGCGCTCGAACAGCGGCCAACCGGCGTCGGGCGGGATCTGCGTGGCCATGACGGTGACGGTCAGGCCGCGGCCATGCTCGGCCCGCTCGCGCTGGGCCAGAGCCACCTGCCAGGGCTGGGTCGGGTCGATCACCACCAGCTTCTGATCGAAGGGCCGCAAATGCAGGGGATTTATTCTCCCGGCCCGGGTCACGACCTTGCCCTCGGCGTCGAGAATGTCCTGCGGTATCACCACCGAGGGATCGACCTGGCGAGTGGCGTTCTCGGTGGCGGTCGGCAGGGCATGGCCGGTGTGGACGTGCCAGAAGCGGTCGAGGGCGCGCTGCTTCATGACCGCGAAGTCCAGGCCTTCGATGCGCGCCTTGGCGACCTCCATGAGGTCGGGCTCGAGGATGTCGCGGGGCGTCCCCAGCGTGCCCAGGTCGCCGGAGCGCCCCTGCTGCAGGGCCTCCTCGACATAGGTCACCGCGTCGATGCCCACGACCTTCGCCGCCAGCGCCTCGTCCGGGCGCTCGACCACCACCGCGGGCACCAGCTGGATGCCATGGCGCCGGAACGCCAGCGGATCGAGCAGCACCGACACCTGGCTCTCGGTCGCCTGCGTGAGCCGGTGCATCCGGGTCATGGCATCGACCATGCGCACGCCGGCGGGGATGCCGCGGAACACCACCCCGACCCCGGGCTGGCCGTCGTAGCGGCGCAGGATGTCCTCGAGCGCCGCCTCGCCCAGCGACCACGAGACGAAGATCAGCGTCCGGAAGCCCTCGCCCAGCGGATGCGGCCGCTCGGCGGGGGCCGTATCGCGCACAGGCAGATCCAGCGCCTCCCGCTGGGCCTGCGCCGCCTGCACCACCGTGTTGCGCGACAGGCTCTGCACCCACTCCAGTTCGCCTTGGTCAGTCAGGGCCTGGGCACCCGCCCGTCCCTGCCGGGAGATGTCCCGGGCCTGTTCCAGCAGCTGAGCGGGAAGATCGCTTGGCTTGTAGGCCTGGGAGCCGAGCGGATTGGTCCCCAGCGGATTGGCCGGGGCGGAATGATCCGAGGCGAAAGAAATCCCCTGGAAAGAAACACCCGCCAGCGCCGCCGCCAGGGCGCTCATCCTCAGTGTTTTCACCATAGCGGGTAGGCCCTGCCGATGATCTGATGGGAGGCGACCGATCCCCAGTAGCGGGAGTCGAACGAATCCGCCGTGCGGCCGAAGAACCAGTAGCGGTCCGGCTCGATCACCCCCTGGCGCACGTAGCGCTGCGGATCGAAGCCATACTGGCGTGCGACCTGCAGGCCGGTGACGATCACCTGGCCATTGATGCGGGTGCTTTCCTCCGTGACCGCCACCTGGTCGCCCGGCAGGCCGTCCAGCACCTTGACGATGGTGGTGCCGTCCTCGAACAGCGGGCCGAGCCCCTGGGATTTGAAGGCGAAAATAGCGCCTCGGGCCGGTTCGGTTTCGTACTTGTCGATGATCCAGACGCGGTACGGCGGCAGGCACAGGTTCTCCTGCACGGCGATGGCCACGGAGTAGCGGCTGGCCAGGGCGACCACGCCGGCGGCGACCAGCGCCGAGAACAGGGCGCCCTTGGCGAGGAAGCCGGTGCTGACGCCGATCCGACGTGGCTGACGCGCCCGCTCGACCTCGGCCATGGCCCGGTCGATCTTGGCCTGAATGGAGAAGGGGTTGCGCAGCTTCATCAGGCGACCTCCTCGGCGGGCGACAGCGTGATCCCCCGGTCCTCGAGCACCTGCAGGATCGCCTGCCGTTGCGGCATGCCGGCGAGCGTGTAGTTGCGCACCGCCTGCACGTCTTCCGGCGCGGTGGAGTACAGCAGCAGGGAATAGGGGTCCACGGTCAGCCGGGCGATCCCGATGCCCCGCGGCGTGATCATGAAGATCTCGGAGTAGTGCCCCTTGCTCGAGTGCACCGTCTTGAGGATGCGGTAGCCCCCTTCCCCCAGCGGCAGCCGCTTGTTCTCCTGGATGACGTTGATCGCCTCGGGCTTCTGGCCCAGCAGCAGGGTGAAGGCCGAGTTCTCGGCAATGGCCTGGCCGACCTTGTTCTGGTACAGGTCGTTCACCCCCTGGGTGATGACGATGGCCGAGCCGCCGTATTTGCGGAAACGTCTGTAACCGTGTTCGATGAACTCGCCGACGTTGCCCTGCGCCAGCAGGCTCCAGGCCTCGTCGATGATCACGATCTTCGGCCGGTCGCGCTCGCCCAGGTACATGTCCTGCTGGATCTGGTAGATCAGCTGCAGCAGCACCACCTGTTGCAAATGCTGGCGGCCCTTGAGCTCTTCCAGCTCCAGCACGGTGAAGGGATTCTGGAAGTCGAGGTTGTTCTTGCCGTTGAAGTAGCGCCCGTATTGGCCCTTGCGGGTGAACGGGTACAGCTGGTGGCCGATGTCCTTGATGCGCTGGTCTTCGTCATCCGCCAGCAGGGCATTGGCGATGTCGTCCACGGTCAGTTCGTGCCCCTTCTGCTCCCAGCAGGCGGTCAGAATCCGCTTCAGGCCCGAGGTCTGGAAGTCGACCAGCGGGACGGTCGGCGCGGCCATGGCCGTCAGCAGGCCGATCAGCACGTCCTCCTCGTCGCTGAAGTCCTTCACCAGCTCGAAGGGGTTGAGGCAGATCTTGGAGTCGTGGTCGAAGCGGGCGAAATCGCCCTGGAAGGCTTCGGCGAGCTTGAGGTAGGACAGGCCCACGTCGATCACCCACACCTTGGCGCCGATGCTCAGGTAGGAGGTGATCAGGTAGTTGGTCAGGAAGGACTTGCCCGAGCCGGACTGCGCGGCAATCGTGCCGTTGTAGTTGGTGTCGGAGTCGTACAGGTCGAAGGTCACCGGCTGGCCGTTGCGGGAGATGAACGGCGCGACCGGGGTGCCGGTGCCCTTCCAGTCGCCATAGATCGGCAGGATCGGCAGGGCCTGGTTCAGGCTCATGGTCCGGAAGCGGAACAGATCGCGGATGGCGTCCGCGTCCGCACACAGGGGCAGGGCGTTGATGAACACGGGCAGCAGGCAGAACTTGTCCTCCATGAGGGTGAAGTTCTGCGTGGCGAAATGGGTCCGGGCATTCGAGGTCGCCTGGACCAGCTCCTCGCGGTTCTTGCCGAACACCACGACCGTCATGTTGGCCTGGACGTTGTGGGCGCCCCGGTCCAGATCCTCGAACAGGACATCGTAGGCCTCCTTGCGCTTGAGCAGCATGGGGACGAACTTGACCATCGGGCCGCTGCACTGGTTGATCGCCCACTGCCGGCGCTTGGTGAGCTTGTCCTTGGTCTCCAGCTGCGGCGGAAAGTAGAGGGTCATGGTGATCACGCAGTTGCCGCGGACCCCGCCCCGCTGCGAGAGGAGGTCGGCCAGATACTGGGTGGCATCGCCCTGCCACATGATGTCCGGGTAGCGTTTGACCGACAGGGTCTTGGCGAAGCAGTCGTCGCCGAGCTGGAGGTGGTCCTTGCGCACGTCGAGGCTGCGGTTGTAGTCCAGCAGCTGCTCGTTGATCGGCTTGTCCAGGTCGGCCTTGATGTCGGGGTCCAGGCGCCAGGAGGCGTCGGGGCCCTGGTTGAGCACCGAGGAGAAAATTTCCTTGTAGGCGTGGTTGGTCAAGGGGACCGGCGCCAGGCCGCAGCTCTCCAGCGCGGCCCCCAGTCCATCGGACAGCTCGCGGGCCACGGCGCCTTCGCTGTCGCTGGGCAGGGCCTCCTTGATCGGCAGGGTGATCGCGATGACCAGCTTCTGGTCGCGGATCTTCACCCCGGAGACGCTATCCACCGGGCGCAGGGTGCGCTCGGCGAAATACTCGGCGCGGGCCTGGGTCGCCGTGGCCAGCAGCTCCAGGGTGTCCTGGTCCACGGCGAAGCGACCGGACTCGCGGGCGACCTGGCGCAGCTTCAGGTAGCCGGTCCTGACCCGGTTGATGTTCTCGGTGCAGATCAGGCTGAACTGGATGGTGGAGCCTTCCGGCCATTCCAGGGCCAGGCCCGCCTTCAGGCGATCGCCCTCGTCGCCGTTGCTCCCGGCCAGGGGGGCGCACAGGAAGCCGAAGCCGATCCGCTTGCCTTCGAGCTGGAACAACGCCTGGTCGGGGTCATAGGCCAGGGCGCCGATCAGCTTGGACAGGCGCGGAATATGGGTCATCAGTTTGGACAGCATGGGGGAACTCCTTCAGTTCGATTGCCGGGCTTCGATCCAGGCGCGCAGGCCCTCGGCCGGCTTGCCCTCGTGGGTCAGGCCGTCGTCGCGGATCAGATAGGGGACGTTGCGGGCGCCGAGAAACTGGGCGGTGAGACGGCGCTTGCCGATCACCTCCAGATCGCACGCCCCATCGGGCTTTTGTGCCAGGGGGGTGTCGAGGTCGCCGGCGACCGTTGCCTGCCAGGCCGCTGCCGGGTCCTCGGCGCAGTGCAGCTCCTTCGTGCGGCTGGCGCTGCGCGGCGTGAGGATCGGCAGCATCAGCACATCCAGGCGGTAGCCCTCGGGCAGGCCAGTACGCGCCTCCTGCATGAGCTCCTTGCAGTAGGTGCAGGCCGGATCGGCGAACAGGGTGACGGCCTTGTCGCCGTGCCCGATGCGCAGCGGCGCCAGATCGCCGAAGCCCAGGTGGGTCTTGTCGACGGGCACGTACTGAACCGCATGACGAACGTCCGCCAGGGTCTTCAGCTCCTTCTGCGCCCACACGTCATAGACGGAGCCCTGGATGATGAAGCGGCCGGTGTCGGTCATGACGGCGAACTTGCCGTTCTTCTCGATGGCGAAGACGGCCGTGGCGGGCAACAGGACGAGGCTGTCGGAGTCGATCCACGAGGGCTGGGAAGGCTGGGCGAAAGCGGCTCCGGCGAGGGAGCAGAGGGAAAGAAAAGCGGCGGCGTAGAGAGGTTGACGCATGGGGGTTATCTCCTGAGGAAGTCCCCTCAGGCTATAAAGTCGGGACAAAAAAAAGCCCCCTTTTCCGGCGATTTCATGGCCTGAAAGGGGGGCGAAAAAAAGCGCTGGCTTACAGGGTGATGGGCAGCGCCAGGAGGGCTTCGGCAGCCTTGACGGAAGCCGGGACGGTGGCGGTCATGATCGACTCGATGATGTCCGGCGCGGCGTACAGGCCGACACCGCCGCCCACGCCGACAACGAAGGACATCAGGGACTGACGCAGAACGCCGGCACCGATGCCGGTGAGGATCATCATGCCGACCAGTACGCGGCCGAGGGTACCTTGCATCCAGTCGGTGATGGTGGTCCAGACGCTGTCGAAGGTGGTCGATCCGGTACCGGCCATGGCGACGCCGGCGCCGATCATCAGGGCGACGAGAGCGAGGGTTTGAACGTGCGATTTGTTGATGGCTTGCATGGTTTTTCACTCCTGGGGTGGGAAGCGCGTGACTGCGCTGGGGAGTGATTTTTCAGATTTCGAGGGGGCTTGTGCGGCGCTATCGAGCCACTTTTTTGCCGGAAATTAGGAAAAATGGGGTTTTTTCCAAACTTTTTTTAGTGCCTCGGCCGGCAGCGGTATTGAGCTGTCCTCTTGGCATCACGTCTTTCGCCATTTGGCGGTATACTTTTGCCAAATGGCATAACGTGGAGCAACACAACGATGGCTACCCCCGAAGCAATCCGGCCCCGCCAGGCCCAGGACCCGACCAGGCCGCTGCAGCTGTTGTTCGGCAGCAAGCCGCCGAAGGCCCGCACGGCATTCGAGCTCCACGAGCTGATTGAGAAGGGTTTTCCCTCGGAGACGGTGATCGCCCTCGTGCAGAGCGTCGGCCTGCTCAAGGACCGGCAGGTCTTCGCCAAGGTGATCGGCATGTCGGAGCGAACCTTCCAGCGGCGCATCAAGCACCCCGAGCCGCTGTCGGCCGAGCAAAGCAGCCGCGCCTGGTGCTTTGCCGAAGTGCTGAGCAAGGCGGAAGAGGTGTTGGGCGATCGCCAGGAGGCGGCGAAGTGGATGGTGACGCCGGCCATGGGCCTCGAGGGACGCGCGCCCATCGACCTGCTTACGACCCAGGTGGGCTTCGAGCTGGTCGAGGACTTTCTGACCCGTCTGCAGTACGGGGTCTACTCCTGATGGCGGCAGTACCCTGGAGCGGGGAGGCCTATCTCTGGCGCCTGGACAGAAAAGAGCATGCGGACAGCTGGAATAGCGGCATCGGAGCCGAATTGGGGGGTGGCCGCTGGAACTCGAAAGGCGTCCGGGCGGTCTATGCGTCTGCCGATCCTTCGACGGCGATCCTCGAGGTGGCAGTGCACAAGGGCTTCCGGGCGCTGGACACGGTGCCGCATGTGCTCACGGCCGCGCGCCTACTGGCCCCATCCCGGATCTATCGCGTCGACCCCGAGGAGGTGCCCAACCCCAACTGGCTGATCCCCGGCACGCCCAGCCTTGATCAGCAGCGGTTTGGCGATGAGTTGCTGGCGCAACACCCCTTCGTCCTGATCCCGTCGACCGTATCCCGCCACAGCTGGAACATCGTCATGAATCCCGCGCTGGCGAAAGGGCTGTACGAGCAAGTCCTGCAAGAGCGTTTTGCCCTCGACACCCGCCTCAATCCACCGCACCGCTGAACCGGCCTGTCGTGACCAGCAGCAGTCGACTCAGACCCCGAGTGATACCCACAAAATCACCGCAGCTCCTGCGCTTGCCGGTGGACCTCCTGCCGCCAGGCCTGCTCTGACAGGCCAGCCGTGTCCTGCCCACGCTGGGGCCATCAGCCCGGAAGCCAGAAACTCGGGTGAGCGCTTGAACTCGTGTTCACGGCTGCAGGGTGAAATCAGTCGATGTTGATCCACCGTCAGAAGACCAGCTTGAAAAAATCTTACCGTAAACTTATTTACGAACAGAGGAAGGCAAGGCAGAATCAAGGCGCCATTATATCTAGTGCCTCTTGATGCTTTCCCTCAAGCACGAAGTCCTCCTCCGCCTGCGCGCCATCGAGCTGATTGCGTTCTGGGAAGGCCGTCTGATCACCACCCAGCTGATGGACTGGTTCGGCATCACCCGCCAGCAGGCGTCTTCGGACATCAATCGCTACAACAGCGAGTTCAATCCCGAGGCGCTGGTCCATGACCCTGCAGTTAAGGGCTATATACCCGCTGCCGGCTTCCAGCCGGTGTTCACCTCTGGGCATATCAACGACTATCTAGGTCTGCTCGCCAGCCAGGGTAGCGAGCCCATGGCTCAGATCCTGGAATCCCATCCCGGTGTGGCCACCGTCCAGCTGCCCGACCGCACCGTGCGCCCCGAGGTGGTACGCGAAGTCATCAAGGCCAGCCGTAACGCCGGCAGTCTGAAAATCCTCTATGCCTCCATGAGCAACCCGCAACCCCATGAGCGGGTTATCTCACCGCATACCCTGGTCTACACCGGCTTCCGCTGGCATGTGCGCGCCTGGTGCCACAAGCGGCAGGCCTTCCGGGACTTCCTGCTGTCACGTATCGACCGCACTCCCAGGGCCTGTGCGGAAAGCGCTCCGTCGATGAAAAACGACAGCCTCTGGAACGAGCAGATTACTTTGACGCTGATTCCCAACCTGCGTCTCAGTGATGCGCAGAAGGCCTTGGTCGAGCGGGACTTCGCCATGCCTGAAGGCCGCATGCAGATAAACGTCAGAAAAGCGCTCGCCCACTACACCTTGCAGCGCTATCAGGCCGCGATCAGCGAGGAAGAGACCGAACGGGTACGCGAACACCTCCTGCAACTGCTCCCAGCAGACCGGGCCAAACTGGAGCCCTATCTGTTCGGCAGCGAGGGCGAGTGACCGTGCAAGTATTCAGCTATGACTCGGACCTGACCGGCGGCTCACTGCAGGTGCGCGAATGCCGTGTCATCGCCGACCTGTTGCTACGTCATGCCAGCCCCGAGCAGTGGCATGACGCAATCCAGCAACAGAACCTGCTGCAAAAGCGCAGCCCGGCATCGGCCAGACGTGTGGCCCAGGCGCTGCGCAAGCGCTTGGAACGGCTGGATGAGCCCTTCTGGCGGGCCATTCGCGACGGCGATGATGAGCTGGCTACCCAGGTGGCCTTCTGCACGGCATTGGAGCGCAATTTGTTGCTGGTGGAGTTCATCGAGACTGTACTGGCAGACGCCTTTATCACCCGGGCAGAAACCCTGGAGCCGTGGCAGTGGAGCGATTTTCTCGACGACTGCAGCCATCGTGACCCAGCCATCGGCAATTGGACCGAATCCAGCCGCAAGAAGATGGGCCAGGTTGTCTTTCGCATGCTCGCCGAGGCCGGCCTTTTACGCAGCACCCGCAGCATGAAACTCCAGCCCCTGCTGGTACGACCCGAAGTCAGAACCCTGCTGGACGACAGTCACCGCCAGCGCATCAAAGCCTGTCTGGAAGTATCCGGCGCCGCTGTGCAGTAGGCACGGAATAAGGAGTGTATGAATGAACCAGCAGCTACAGGATCGCCTGAACCAGATCCCCGACAAGATCCTCACTGAGGAATTCCTCAAGAGCCAGGGGCTGGGCAACGAGATCGGCTTCTGGATCTTTGACTACGCCCCCGAGGACGAACTGCAGGTGCGGGACCATCTTCGCTTTCTGGAAAACTTCCTGGCCAAGAAGCACAGCCACCTCAAGGTGGTGAATATCAATCTGCTGCAAGCCATGCGCGACTACCTGGACCAGCGCAATTTCACCGACAAGGCCATCCAGATGCAGAAAGCCAAGGGTGACCAGGCGCTGCTCAAGGCACTGTCCGGCCCGCTGCACATGGACAAGTTCGCACCCTTCTTGCTGGAGCACTGCCGTGCCGACGAGTACGACATCGTGCTGATTACCGGCGTCGGTTCGGTGTGGCCGGTACTGCGTGCCCACAACCTGCTCAACAAGCTGCATGCCCTGCTCGGCCACAAGCCCCTGGTGCTGTTCTATCCCGGCTACTACTCGGGCCAGTCGCTGGCCCTGTTCAACCGGATTCCCAGCAACAACTACTACCGAGCGTTCAAGCTGGTGCCCTGATTTAAAGGATGATTTGCCGTGAGCATCAAAGATATTTTCTTCAAGGAACTCGACCGCCCGATCAACGGTGTGGTCAAGGCGGATCAGGCCGACGACGCCACTGTGTACCAGGAGCTGGATGAATACGTCGTTACCAATGAGCTGGAAAAGCACTTCCGCAGCTTCTTCGAGTCCTACAGCACCGACCTCAATGATCCCTCGATCGCCAACCGGGTCGGCGTGTGGATCAGCGGCTTCTTCGGCTCGGGCAAGTCGCACTTCCTGAAGACCCTGTCCTACCTGCTGGCCAATATCGAAGCTCACGACGCCGAGGGTCACAGCAAAAGGGCTGTTGCCTTCTTCGACCAGAACAAGCTGCGCGACGCCATGATCCGCGCCGACATCGGCAAGGCCGTGGCCAACAGCGCCGATGTCATCCTGTTCAACATCGACAGCAAGGCCAGCTCCAACGATGCCGGCAACCCGATCCTCAACGTGTTCCTGCGCGTGTTCAACGAGCACCAGGGCTTCAGCGGCGATCACCCGCACATCGCCCATATGGAGCGCCACCTGACCCAACGCGGCGTCTACGAGCGCTTCAAGCAGGCCTTCAGCGAAGCCACCGGCCTGGAATGGACCGAAGAGCGCGACGGCTACCAATTCTATCAGGACGACATCGAGCAGGCCCTGGCCAGTGCCCTTGAGCTCTCCGCCGAAGCCGCGCACAAGTGGTTCGAGCAGTCCGAGGAAACCTTCAGCGTCTCAGTGGAAAATTTCTGCAACTGGGTCAAGGAATACCTGGACAATCAGCCGGCTAGACACCGCGTGCTGTTTCTGGTCGACGAGGTTGGTCAATTTATTGGTAGTGACAGTCAGCTGATGCTCAAGCTTCAGAGCATTACTGAAGAGCTTGGCGTTATCTGCAAGGGCCGCGCCTGGATCATCGTCACCTCGCAGGCCGACATGGATGCAGTGGTAGGCGAGCTGTCCGCCTCCAAGGCCAACGACTTCTCCAAGATCGCTGGGCGCTTCAAGACGCGCTTGTCGCTCTCCAGCTCCAACACCGACGAGGTCATCCAGAAGCGCCTGCTGCGCAAAACCCCCGAAGCCGAGGTCGAGCTGCGCGCCCTCTGGCAGCAAAAGGGTGACATCCTTCGCAACCAGATCAGCTTCGACCGTTCCGGCCCGACGCTGAGAAACTTCGACAGCGCCGAATCCTTCATCGGCAACTACCCCTTCGCACCCTACCACTTCCAACTGGTGCAGAAGGTCTTCGAGGAAATCCGTAAGGTCGGCGCCACCGGCGCGCACCTGGCCTATGGCGAGCGCTCCATGCTCGATGCCTTCCAGATGGCGGCCTTGTCGATCAAGGCCAAGGACATCGGCGCCCTGGTGCCCATGCACAGCTTCTACCGTGCCGTCGAAGGCTTCCTCGACACCGCGGTCAAGCGCACCATCGACCAAGCCAGCGAAAACAGCGTGTTCGACGGCTTCGACGTGCAGATCTTGCGCACCCTGTTCATGATCCGCTACGTCGACCTGGTCAAGGGAACCCTGGACAACCTGGTCACCCTCTCCATCGAGAAGGTCGACGAGGACAAGCTCGCCCTGCGCCAACGCATCGAGGCCACTCTCCAGCGTCTGGAGAAGGAAAGCCTGATCACCCGCAATGGCGACGAATTCGTCTTCCTCACCAACGAAGAGCGCGATATCACCCGCAAGATCAAGGCCACCGAAATCTCCGCCTCCGAAGAGAACAAGGCGCTGTCCGAGCTGATCTACGGGGACTTGCTCAAGGGCAAGAACAAGTACCGCTACAGCGTCAACAAGGCCGACTACAGCATCGGTCGTTATCTCGATGGCCACAGCCTGGAAGGCCGCTACGAGCACGACCTGCGAGTGGAGGTGGTCTCGCCGCTGGATCTCGACTACCCCCTGTACGGCGAGGCCGGCTGCCTTAACAAGAGCAACGAAGCCCCGGCGGGCATGGCGCTGTTCAAGCTCGCGGATACCGACAAGGACTTCTTCCGCGAGCTGCGCACCTGGCTGCAAACCAACAAGTTCATCCGGCTCAACAACGACGGCAGCCAGCCCGAGCTGGGCCGCATCTTCGCCGACCGCGGCCGCGAGAACCAGGAGCGCAAGAAACGCCTGCACCTGATGCTCGAAGCCTTGCTGGAACGCGCCCAGGTCTATGCCCTTGGCCAGCACCCCAAGCTGGCCAGCAGCAACATTCAGAGCCGCTTCGACGAAGCTTGCCAATATCTGCTGGAAAACACCTATACCAAGCTCGGCTACCTGCGCGTGCTGCAGGACGAGCCCGAGCGCGAACTGCGGGCCGTGCTCCATGCCGACGACATTGGCCAGCTCGGCCTGTCCCTCGATGGCGAGGAAGGCAACCCCCAGGCCGTCAAGGAAGTCGAGCAATACATCGGCCTGCGCGCCTCCGGCAACGACCGGCTGCTGGTCTCCGACATCATCGAGCGCTTCGGCAAGCGCCCGTTCGGCTGGCCGGATGGCGAGATCCTGCTCATTCTGGGTCGGCTCGCTGCCACCGGGCGCATCTCCTTCCACATGGGCACCGGCCCCAGCCTGCCGCTGCCGGATGCCTTCGAGCCGCTGACCAACAGCCGCAAGCGCCGCGACGTCTCGGTGCAGAAGAAGCGCCAGACTGACGAAGCCCTGCTCAAGCAGGCGCGCAACTTGACCCAGGATCTGTTCAACGCCCTCGGCCCGGCCGGAGAAAAGGAACTCTACGAGTTCTACCGCAGCCAGCTCGACAGCTGGCTGGCCAACCTCAAGAGCTACAAGAGCAAGACCGATGTCGGCCACTTTCCCGGCAAGGACAGCATCGAGCAATCGATCCTCGGCCTGCAGCGCCTACTGGGAAACCGCGATAGCGTCGACTTCTTCAAGGAGGTGGTCGACAACAAGGACGACTACCTCGACCTCGAAGAGGACTACCGCGACCTGCACGAATTCTTCGGCAACCAGCTGCACACCTGGCAGCAGCTGCAGCAGGCGCTGCGCCGCTTCGAGAAGAACAAGCAGGCGCTGGACAAGGACGACAAGGCCCGCAAGGCCCTGGCCGAACTGCACGGCATCGAGACCAGCGCCGCCCCTTACAACCAGCTGCACAAGGTCGCCGGTTTGGTGGAAACGGTGGAAGCGATCAACGCGGCGATCCTTACCGAGAAACGCCGCCATGCCCAGGCTCGGGTCGATGAAAAGATCGCCCAGCTGCAGGCGGAAATCGCCAAGAGCGGCATCGATACCCCGGAGCTGAGCAACCGCCTGCTGCGTCCGCTGCAACTGATCAAGGCCGAGCTGGAAAACGAGACCAGCATCGCCAATATCTACCTGCTGCAGAAGGAAACCGCCGAAGAGCGTCTGCAAGACGGCGCCCTCGAACTGGAGCGCGCCATTCATGCCGAGCTGGAACGCCAGCAGAAGCTCAGGCAGGAGCAGGAAAAGGCCGCCAAAACTGCCGACCAGGGCAGCGGAGTGAAGGAGGACCGCGCTCCGCTACCGGTGCCCACCAAGCCGGTGGTGCAGCCCAAACCGGTGGTGGATGTCGTCGCCACCAGCGTGTTCAACAAGCTGGGCAATAGCCTGTACCTGGAAAACCAGAGCGACGTTGAGCGCTTCATCGACGCCCTCAAGGCCGAACTCGAAGCGGCGATCCAGCAGGATAAGCGGATCAGGATTCGCTGACGGGGGCGCCCATGATGCAACCCATCGAACAGCTGCTTGCCCAGCCCGAGGGCAAGCAGCTCGAATTCAAGCGCGACCTGTCCTCGCCCAGATCGCTGCTCAAGGCGCTGGTCGCCTTCGCCAACACCGCCGGCGGCCAACTGATCATCGGCGTGGCCGATGACGGCGCGATCGTCGGCGTGGACGACCCGCTGGCCGACGAGGAGCGCCTGACCAGCTTGATCGCCGACAGCATTGCCCCGCGCTTGCTGCCCACTATCGAACTGTTCACCGTGGAAGGGAAAACCCTGCTGCGCGTCGAAGTGTTTCTCAGCAATTCACGCCCGCACTACCTCAAGGCGCTCGGCCCGGAGCAAGGTGTGCTGGTACGCCTGGGCTCCAGCAACCGCCAAGCTGATCCCCAGCTGATCGCCGAGCTGCAGCGCACCGCCCTGGGCGTGACCTTCGATGCCCTGCCCATGCCCGAGTTGAGCCTGGACGACCTAGACCTGCAGGCCATGCAGCAGCAGTTCGGGACCGATGTGCGGCTCGACGAGCAGAAGCTGCTGACCCTCAAGCTGCTCACTCGCCATCAGGGCCGTCTGGTACCCACCCAGGGCGCCGTGCTGCTGTTCGGCAGACACCGCCTGCAGTACTTCGACGACGCCTGGATCCAGTGCGGACGCTTTCGTGGCACCGACAAGGTCGAGATATTCGACCAGACCGAGATCCACGACCCGCTGCCGCAGGCGGTGGCCAGCATCGAGCTTTTCCTCAAGAAGCACGCCTTCAGGCGCGCCGAGTTTTCCGCCATGCGCCGCACGGACGTCTGGAGCATCCCGCTGACCATGCTGCGCGAGGCGATCATCAACGCCCTGATGCACAGCGACTATTCCCAGCGCGGCTCGCCGATCCGCATCGCCTTCTTCGACGACCGCATCGAGATCGAAAGCCCCGGCATGCTGCTGCCCGGCCTGACCGTGGAGGACATGAAGCGCGGCGTATCGATGATCCGCAATCCGGTCATCGCCCGCGTGTTCCGCGAACTCAAGCTGATCGAGCAGTGGGGCAGCGGCGTCAAACGCATCTTCGCCGAAGCCGCCGCCCAGGGCCTGCCCGAGCCACGCATCGAGGAAATCGCCAACCGGCTGCGCTTCATCATTCCGCTGGCGACGCCCGTCAGCGTTTCTGTGCCCAGTACCGAATCCCTTGCCCCGCCACAGCAGGAGTCGCGGCTAGAGTCGCGGCTAGAGTCGCGGCTAGAGTCGAAACTGGCCGCACGCATCGTCTTGCTGCTGCGTGAGCAGCCGCTGGGCAAGGCCGCCATGGCCGGGAGGCTTGGTCACAAGAGCGTATCCGGCGAGCTGCACAAACAGATCAGGCGCCTGCTGGAAGAAGCCGTGATCGAAATGACCCTGCCCGACAAACCCAACAGCCGCCTGCAGAAATACCGCCTGACCGCCAAGGGCCAGCAGTACCTCAAGGACAATACATGAACACCAACGCTATCAAACGCTATGCCCCAAAGGCGCGTATCGCCTTTATCGCCGCCATGACCAAGCAGGCGGCCAGGTACGGCATTACCGTCAAGGGCATCGAGCCGCTGGAGCAGAAAGGCGACCTGGCCCTGATCGGTGAGCGCGCCTTCCCGGCCAGCATCGCCCGCCCGCGCGCCGCGCTGGCTAGACGTGTCGAGCAGTTGGGCTTTGCCCAGGCCATGGAGCAGGCCGCCTACAGCTGGTTCAACCGTCTGTGCGCCCTGCGCTACATGGAGATCAAGGGCTATCTGGATCATGGCCGCCGGGTGCTCAGTGCTGCCGATGGTTCGGTCGGCGTGCCGCAGATCCTTGACGAGTGCCTGGATATCGAGCTGGAAGGCCTCGATAAGGCCCGTATCACCGAGCTGAAGCTCGATGGCACCAAGGACGAGGAGTTGTACCGCGAGCTGCTGCTCGCCCAGTGCCACGCCCTGCACCAGGCCATGCCCTTTCTGTTCGAGATGCTGGACGATGCCCTGGAGCTGCTGCTGCCCGACAACCTGACCAAGACCGACTCGCTGATCCGCGAGCTGGTCGCTGCCATTCCCGAAGGGGACTGGCACAACGTCGAGATCATCGGCTGGCTCTACCAGTTCTACATCAGCGAGAAGAAGGATCAGGTCATCGGCAAGGTGGTGAAGAGCGAGGACATCCCCGCTGCCACCCAGCTGTTCACCCCGAACTGGATCGTCCAGTACCTGGTGCAGAACTCCGTGGGCCGCCAGTGGCTGCAGACCTACCCTGACTCGCCGCTCAAGGCTAAATGGGATTACTACGTCGCCCCCGGCGAGCAGACACCCGAGGTGCAGGCACAGCTTGCCGCCAGCACCCCGGACAGCATCGACCCGCTGACCATCAAGGTGCTCGACCCTGCCTGCGGTTCCGGCCATATCTTGGTCGAGGCCTACAAGGTGCTGAAGGAGATCTACACCGAGCGCGGCTTCCGTGCGCGAGACATCCCGCAGCTGATCCTCGAAAACAACCTGTTCGGTCTCGACATCGACGACCGAGCCGGCCAGCTCGCCGGCTTCGCCCTGATGATGCTGGCCCGCGAGGATGACCGGCGCATCTTCGGCCGTGAACTCAAGCTCAATGTGCTGGCCCTGCAGGAAAGCAGCCACCTCAACATGAACACCTTGTGGAAGGCACTCAACTTGACCAGCGACTGGCAGCGCGGCCAATCGCAAGGCCTGTTCGACAGCGAGCAGAGTGATCTCAGCGCCGCCCAAGCGGACAACCGCTACCAGCTGCTGAAAACTACCTTGGCCCGCTTTACCCAGGCCAAGACCTTCGGCTCGCTGATCGAAGTGCCTGCCGAGAATGCCGAACCGCTGGGCGAACTACTGAAGCAGTTGCGGCAACTGGCCAAAGACGGCGACTCCATGCAGAAGCCGGCGGCCCAGCAACTGCTGCCCTATGTGCAACAGGCCTGGATCCTGGCACAGCGCTACGACGCGGTGATTGCCAACCCGCCCTATATGGGCACAAAAGCAATGAATGAAAAGTTAAGCGACTGGCTTAAGGAAAATTATAAAAATGTAAAAAGCGACCTATTTTCTGCGTTCGTTGTGAAGTGTTCCGAGCTTTCTCGTGTGCGTGGAAGTGTTGGGATTATGAGTCCAAATGTGTGGATGTCTTTATCTTCACATGAAAAGCTCCGTCAATTCCTTACCCAGAAAAACACCTTGACAAACCTAGTAGAATTGCCGTTAACAGGATTTAAAGGGGCAACAGTACAGATATGCGCATATACATTTGAGAAGAAATATTTCCCTGATCTTCTTGCGAGTTTCATCAGGCTCGTCAATTTCAAAGGCGGGGATGAGGAAATGTCGACTTATACGCGTCAGGCCATTGTCAAAAATGACCATGACTGGTTCTACAGAGTATCCACATCAGATTTCTCATCTATTCCCGGTCAGCCAATTGCATACTGGGCTGGTAAAAAATTAAAGAGTTCATTCTCTTTATATAAGAGCATAGGTGAAATTGCGAAGCCACGTCAGGGGATGGCAACAACAAATAATGAATTATTCCTCCGCATGTGGAGCGAAGTTAAGTACTCTCGAATTTGCTTTGATGCTGACTCTGAAATTGATGCGCAGGAGCGTGGTGCAAAGTGGTTTCCTTACAACAAGGGAGGACCGTATAGAAAGTGGTATGGAAATTTCTCCCACATTGTAAATTTCGAAAATAACGGAAAAGAAATATGTAGCTATATTGACAGCACGCCAGGAGCTCGGGTTGGCTCCAATGGGCGTGTTATTAATCGTGAGTATTATTTCAAGGAAGGCATTACATGGTCTGATATAAAGACGGGCGGATTTGGTGCAAGGCTAAGCCCGAAAGGATTTATTTTTGATATCAAAGGATCATCCGGATTCCCCAGTGAAGAGAATAGACTGTCCGTTCTCGGCTTGCTGTCAAGCACTCTTACGACAGCTTATATGGGAATCTTGAATCCGACTGTAACCTTTCAGGTTGGAGACATTTCAAGAATTCCATATAGAAGGGTAGATGTTGACGGTGTGGTTAAGAGGCTAACAGAGCTTTCTAAGCTAGATTGGGATTTCTATGAAATCTCTTGGGGCTTCTCCAGTCATCCAATAATCAATACTGACCACAACCGGTCAAGCCTGCCTGGCTCTTACCTGAGGCTCGGTTCCTATTGGCAGGAAATGACGCAGGAAGTACGGCGCCTTGAAGAAAAGAACAACCGCCTCTTTATCGACGCCTACGGCTTGCAGGATGAGCTGACACCGGAAGCTCCATTGGAAGAAATCACTCTGACCTGCAACCCGCACTACCGCTATGGCGGTAACAAGAGCGAAGCCGAGCTGGAAATCATGCTCCAGTGCGACACCATGGGAGAGCTGGTGTCCTACGCCATCGGCTGCATGATGGGCCGCTACTCGCTGGACAAGCCCGGCCTGATCCTCGCTAGCCAAGGCGAAACCCTGCAGGACTACCTCAGCCAGATTCCCGCACCGCGCTTCGCACCCGATGGCGACGCCATCTTGCCGCTGACCGACCAGGAATGGTTCGCCAACGATGCCACCAACCGCTTCCGCGAGTTCGTCCGCACCGTCTGGGGTGAAGAGCACCTGCAGGAAAACCTCGACTTCGTCGCCGAGAGCCTGTGCCTGTACGCCATCAAGCCCAAGCGCGGCGAGTCAGCGTTGGACACCATCCGCCGCTACCTGAGTACCCAGTTCTTCAAGGATCACCTCAAAACCTACAAGAAGCGTCCCATCTACTGGCTGTTCAGCTCCGGTAAGCACAAGGCCTTCGAGTGCCTGGTCTACCTGCACCGCTACAACGAAGGCACCCTGGCGCGCATGCGTACCGAGTACGTCATCCCCCTTACCGCCAAGCTCAACACCTACGCCAACAAGCTCGAACAGGACATCGACGCCAGTACCAGCACCGCCGAGAAAAAACGCCTGGAAAAAGAACTCACTACCCTGCACAACCAACAAGCCGAACTCGCCACCTTCGACGAAAAACTCCGCCACTACGCCGACCAGCGCATAAGCCTAGATCTGGATGACGGGGTGAAGGTGAACTACGGGGAGTTTGGGGATTTGCTCGACAGCGTGAAAATCGTGACTGGAGGTGCCAGTAATGATTGAGTCCATCCATATTCAAAACTTCAAGTCCTTGGCGGATTTCACTCTGCCCTTGGGGCAATTCAATATCTTGATCGGTATGAACGGCGTCGGTAAAAGCACTGTGCTGCAAGCACTGGACTTTATCAGCCATCTGATGACGGGGGATGTGGCTGATTGGCTCAAGGCACGCAGTTGGAAGTCTGCGGACCTGCGCTGCAAACGGTTGAATGAGCGCAACATCACCGTCTCGGTGGTGTGGAGGGTGTCACCAGACTCCACCCTCAAGTGGACAGGTGTGTTCAATACGAGCTTGAAGCGTTGTACCCGCGATTGGACGGTTCATGAGTTCGCGAACAGCAACGCTGCGAAGCTAACATTGCTGGATGGGCAACGCTTTCATATTGAGGGCAAGGGCTGGCAAGAGGTCAGTTTTAACTACGAGGGGTCACTTTTGTCCGCGCTCAAGGACAAGGAGTTGCCACAGGTAGTGCTCGACATGCGAAACGCGGTGCGTAACATCCGGTCGCTAGAGCTGTTGTCACCACAGCTGCTGCGAAAGCGCTCGCGAGTGGCGGTTGGAGAGAGCTTTGATATTGGGTCAGGGGGCGAAAAGCTTTCAGCCTACCTAGGAATACTCAAAGGTGAGCAGCGTAGCCGCTTGATAGATTTGCTCAAGGTTTTTTACCCGCAAATCATCGACTTCAAAGTTAGTAACGTGCAGGCAGGATGGAAGAAGCTGACGGTGGTGGAGCAGTTTGGTGACCGTCATCAAGAGACCGAGGCCACACACCTCAGTGATGGGTTATTGCGCATCTTGGCGGTGCTTTCACAGGTGCATTCCGATCGTTATTTAATTCTGCTCGACGAGATTGAAAATGGGATCAACCCAGAGATTATTGAACCATTGGTCGAGGCCTTGCAAAGCTCAGCCCAGCAGGTGCTGGTCACCACACACAGCCCTATGATTCTCAACTACCTTGAGGACGATGTGGCGCGTGGCGCGGTGCATTTGATTTACAAGAGCCCCGATGGCGATACCAAGCGTCGTCACTTCTTTGCGATCGAGAGAATTGACCGAAAACTGGAAGCCATGGGCCCAGGTGAGGCCTTCGTGGACACTGACCTGAATGCTCTGACCGATGAATGTGTGGCGATGGATGCCCAAGAGGGCACTGCAACATGATGCTGGTGCTCAGTGGGGAAGGCCCATCTGATTTGGGGCAATGTCAACATGCAAACGGCATGTGCAGTGGCACCGATTTCATGCCAGGGCCCTTAACAGTCATGCTGGATCAGTTGCTTGAAGTATTTTTGGGTTATCGGCCTGTAGAGCTGGACCGAGGTTGTGTGTGTTTTGTGCCCAAGGCGGAGTTGTTGCGCCGACAGAATGAGAGGAAGCAGGGGCGCCGTGTTTCCCTCGTAGGCAAAAAACGCGATCAAGAGACAGGCCATTTCTTTCACAACGCTTGGACATTAGGCTGCATTGCCCTTGAACAAGAATCTGCTCGAAATGACCGCGGCATTGCTGTCTTACATCGCGATAGCGATCCCACTACCTCCTCGAAAAGTGCTGAATGGGCAAGCAAGTTCAAATCTATGCATGACGGTTTTTTGCGTGCGGGTTACGACAGGGGTGTTGCCATGTTGCCCAAGCCGATTTCTGAAGCGTGGTTGCTGTGCGCCTCTCGCAACGGTGCGGTCAATTGCGCAGCACTGGAAGAAGAGTCAGGCAACCCCAGCGCTGCTAATCCCCTCAAAAATCAGTTAGCTGAAGCACTTGGAGAAGAGAAAAGCGCTGCGGGGCTGAGCGAATGGCTCAACAGTGTGGTGTTCGACAAAGATCGGGCCTTAAGCATGCCGAGTTTCGCCCGCTTTTACGAGCCCCTTCAAGATGCCATCACCAAGGCCATGTGAGAAAAAAGAAAAAGGTGACATTACGGAGCAGCCGCCATGAAAACGCTGGCCAAGGATTGATTTGATGGACACGCAACAACTGACCCAAGGCCTGCAGCTGGCATTCTTCGGGGAAAACCACCGCATCGTGTTCTGGTACGACCCGGAGCAGAGCTTTGCCGATGAGCTGTCTCAGCTGGATCTGCCCGATGTGCAGGTGCTGAACATGCAGGGCGAATCCACCTTCGGCCTCAAGCTGAAGCTGGAACTCGAGGATACCCAGGGCAAGTACCTGCTGTACTTCCCCTGCGCCGAGCCGGATGCCGAGGATGACTGGCTGCTAGACATCAAGCTGTACTCGCGCAGCTTCTATGCCGATAAGGTGTCGCTGATCCTCAATGAGCTGGGCCTGCAGCAGATGAGCCTGCGCAAGCACCTGGCTCGGCGCGAGTTGTTTCTCGGCAGCAAAGCGCGACTGGCTGCGCTGAAACGGCTCGTCCAGGCAGATGCCGACGAAGAGGCGCTGGATCTGGCGATGATTGCCGTGGTGCTTGGGGCGGGCAGTTCCGATCTCATTACCCTGCTCTGCACCTTGGCCGAGACGGCTGTGCGCGACGAACTGGGCCTTGAGAACAACCCGGCCGCAATCGAAGATCTGTACAAGTTCGGCCTGATACCGGCGCTGCTCCAAGCGTTGCGCGATGAGGTGGGCTATCCGGCCAGTGTGGAGGAGCTGAATGGAGAAAAACCGTTCAGCTTCGGCCACTTCCTGATCCGCCTGCTGGCAACCGGCTTCTGTGAGAGCATTTCCGATATTCCCGGCTGGGCCACAGCGATTGCGATTCCTTCGGCCAACGCCCGTGCCACATCACGCGCCCTGCTCTCACGATGGCGGGACAGCTCGCGATTCTACAAAGCCTATGACGAAGTCTCGGACTGGGTCGGCGAAGCGCTGCGTATCCGTGAGAAGATCGGCGAGATGCCACTGGAAACGCTGGCCAACGTCGCCACCTTCGAGGCAGTGGAGCGACAGATCATTGTCGATCTGACCCAGGCGACTCCGGAAGCCGATCCTCGGGATCTGACGCTGTTCTCGCGCATCATCGCCGAGCGTCTGGACAACTACTGGGCGTCGCGCCACAAGGATGACGAGGTCCGCCGCAAGTACCGCTTGCTGTATAGCGCGCTGTCGGCCGCCATCGAGCTGTTCTCCCTGCGCCATAGCCATGCGGCCGGCTTCCACTTTCACAGCAGCGAGGCGCTGTATAAAGCCTACGAGAGCGAGCTGTATCACTTCGACACCGCTTACCGGCACTACTTCGCGGCCTCGCAGCGCGCCCATGTGGAGTTGCTCAAGAAGCTCGATGAGGCGGTCGAGCAGTGCTACGCCTACTGGTATCTCGACCAACTGGGCCGCAGCTGGGGCAACCGCATCGAGGCGGAGCAGCGGCTGAAGCACTGGAAGATCGCCGGCATTCCCAACCAGCAGGACTTTTACGAACGCTGGGTGCGCCCGCAGTTCGAAAAGCAGCGCAGCAAGCGCCTGGTGGTGATCATCAGCGATGCCTTCCGCTACGAGGCGGCGGTGGAGTTGCGCGACCGGATCAACGAGAAGCGCTACAGCGAGGCGACCCTGGCCAGCCAGCTCGGCGTTCTGCCCAGCTACACATCGCTTGGCATGGCCGCGCTGCTGCCGCACAAGAACCTGGAGTACCGCGAGGGCAGCGGCGACACGCTGTTCGTGGATGATCAGGCCACCAACGGGACGGCGCTGCGCGACAAGATTTTGGCTCGGTATCACGGCATTGCGGTAACCGCCCAGCAGGTCAAGGAGTGGTCGCGAGAGGCCGGGCGCGAAGTGCTCAAGGATCAGCAACTGGTCTACGTCTACCACAACGTGATCGACGACCGCAGCGACAAGGGCGGCGGCTCCGAGTCGGACACCTTCCACCACGTCGAATTTGCCATCGAGGAACTCACCGAGTTGACCCGCAAGATCCTCATGCACTTCAACACCAGCACGGTGCTGATCACCGCCGATCACGGCTTCCTGTTCCAGCAGAGCAAGCTGGAGGAGGCCGACCGTACCGCATTAGTGGATAAACCGGAGACGGCGTTCAAGAGCAAGAAGCGCTACGTGCTCGGCCATAGTCTGCCGACGACCAAGGACGTTTGGCAGGGCTCGACGAAGCAGACGGCGGGGACGACATCCGACACGCAATTCTGGATCCCCAAGGGAGCCAATCGGCTCCACTTCGTCGGAGGCTCGCGCTTCGTGCACGGTGGTGCAATGCCCCAGGAGATCGTGGTTCCGGTGTTGACTGTCAACCAGCTCCGCGGCGCGAAGGCCGAGAAGCGCACCAAGCGCAAGGTCGGCGTCATCTCGCCGAAGTCGGCGCTGAAGATGGTCACCAATATCCAGCGTTTCGACCTGATCCAGACCGAGGCAATCAGCGAGCAGGTGCTGCCGGTCACCGTCGCCGTTGCCATTTACGAGGGCGACCAGGCGGTATCCAGCGAGGAGCTGGTGACCTTCGACTGCGCGACCGACTCGATGACCGAACGGCTCAAGCAGGTGCGCCTGTCGCTGCTGGGCAGCGATTTCGACCGCAAGAAGGATTACTTCCTGATCCTTCGCGACAAGGATCTGAACACCGAGCTGGAGCGCTACCGCGTCACCATCGACCTGGCCTTCACTGACGACTTCTTTTGAGAGCACGAGACTAGATGGATATCGAACTGGATAAAGACCTCGACCAGTTGCTCAACGAGCACTTCGCCGGGCGCGTGGTGCGCAAGGATCTGACCAAGCTGATCAAGGAAGGCGCCAACGTCCCGGTCTACGTGCTTGAATACCTGCTGGGCATGTACTGCGCCTCGGACGATCCCGGGGTCATCGAGCAGGGGCTGCGCAACGTCAAGACTGTGCTGGCCGAAAACTATGTGCGCCCAGACGAGGCCGAGAAGGTCAAATCCCTGGTGCGCGAGCGTGGCACCTACAAGGTGATCGACCGGGTGACCGTGCGCCTCAACGAAAAGAAGGACCGCTATGAAGCTTCATTCAGCAACCTCGGCATCAAGGATGCGGAGATCTCGGCCAGCATCGTCAAAGAGTACGAAAAACTGCTGGTGGGTGGCATCTGGGTCATCGCGACCCTGAGCTACTACCACGAGGAAGGCCAAAGCGGATCGCCGTTCGGCGTGACCCTCCTAAAGCCGATCCAGATGCCAAATATGAACCTGCAGGAGCTGTTCGACGGCCGCGCCCATTTCAGCACCGTGCAATGGCGCGAGGCCCTGATCCGCTCGATCGGCATGGAACCCTCGACCCTGGACGAATCCGTGCAGTGGCACCTGCTGGCCCGCATGATTCCCTTCGTCGAGAACAACTACAACGTCTGCGAGCTGGGACCGCGCGGTACCGGCAAGAGCCATATCTACAAGGAATGCTCGCCCAACAGCATGCTGGTCTCCGGCGGGCAGACCACGGTGGCCAACCTGTTCTACAACATGAGCAGCCGGCGCATTGGCCTGGTGGGGCTTTGGGATGTGGTTGCCTTCGACGAAGTCGCAGGCATCAACTTCAAGGACAAGGACGGCGTGCAGATCATGAAGGACTATATGGCCTCCGGATCTTTCGGGCGCGGCCGTGAGCAGATGGAGGCCTCAGCCTCCATGGTCTTTGTCGGCAACATCAATCAGAGCATCGAGTCCCTGGTAAAAACCAGCCATCTCCTGGCCCCTTTCCCCGAGCAGATGATCGATTCGGCCTTCTTCGATCGCTTCCACGCTTACATCCCTGGCTGGGAGATTCCGAAGATGCGTCCGGAGTACTTCACCAACAAGTACGGGCTGATCGTCGACTACCTGGCGGAGTTCTTTCGCGAGATGCGCAAGCGCAGCTTCGCCGACGCTATCGACAAGCATTTCAAGCTGGGTAACAACCTCAACCAGCGTGATGTGATCGCCGTGCGCAAGACGGTGTCCGGACTGCTCAAGTTGCTGTACCCGCATGACCAGTTCACCAAGGAGGATGTGCGCCAGTGCCTGGAGTACGCCCTGCAGGTGCGCCGTCGGGTGAAGGAGCAGTTGAAGAAGATCGGCGGCATGGAGTTCTACGATGTGCACTTCAGCTACATCGACAACGAATCCCTGGAAGAGCACTTCGTCACCGTGAAGGAGCAAGGCGGCGGTGCGCTTATCTCTGAAGGTCAGAGCAAGCCCGGTTTCATTCACACCATCGGCCTGAGCGGCAAGGGCATGCCCGGGCTGTACCGCCTGGAGCTGCAGGTCACCAAAGGTACCGGCAAGCTGGCCACTTCCGGCCTGTGGAATTCCAGCACCACCAAGGAGCAGGTAAAGATCGCCTTCGACTACTTCAAGGCCAACGCGACGCGCATCAGCGCCTCAGCCAAGGTCCTAGATCACGACTTCCACCTGCACGTGGTCGAGCTGCAGAACACCGGCCCGCTGACTCACATGGCCCTACCCAGCTTGGTGGCCTTCGCCTCCGGCCTCTTGGGGCGGCCGGTTCAGAGCCAGATGGTGGTGCTGGGCGATATGAGCTTGGGCGGCAACATCACCCCGGTTGAAAGCATCGCCGAATGCCTTCAGGTCACCTTCGACGCCGGCGGCAAGCGCGTAGCCCTGCCGATGAACAGCGCCATGGACATCCCGACCATCCCGCCAGAGCTGTTCACCAAGTTCCAGACCAGCTTCTATGCTGACCCGGTGGATGCGGTGTTCAAGGCGTTGGGGGTGGATTGAGCCGAGTATACGAGACTATCTCCGAGTGTCCTGAGTTAGAAATTCGCATAACTTGTAGGACAATCCTCAATGCTGGTCAGCACAGAGCAGAGGGATGGGGGAAACGCTACCGTGGGCAGTAGCAGATGAAAAAAGAAGAAGCCGGCGATGCTGCTGGAGGACAACATGCCGGCAAAGCGTGCTATGGAAGCAGAAAGCTCACAGTGATGACCATCTGCAGTGTACCCAGATGGCGTACTACGTCACTGTGGCATGCCGTCACTGTGGCAGGGTGACTCAGGCAGATCGATGTGAATGTGATAGTTGGCTCCGACCGCAAAGCCAGGGATGTCCGAGCTACGGTCGAGCGTTTGCCTGCCGCTGGCAGCCGGGTCCACTGCCTGGCCTTCGGCGGTATGAATCTCGTCAGCTTGGCAGGCAAAATGACCATGGGCGTGATCGCACGCATCACCGAACTCGAGCGTGACCGAGACAGCGAAGTGCTGTACTCGGACTCCACGGCTCTCAGGTTCACTTCTGGACCGACAGAGGGCGCAGTGACGGGATCACCTGGGGATTGCGGGTACCGATTTCCCAGCGCCGCGCCTCGATCTCGGTGTAGACGAACCCCGGCACGTACAGATCCCCGTTGTCGTCCTCCCATGGGTCGACGGCGATGCGCATGACCACCGCCTGGCTGCGGATCGGCAACGGGCTGCGCACGCGCATGGGCAGCGGCGTGTTGTCGGCGCCCTCGGCGAACAGCACACGGGTTTCCGGCTCGCCCTCCTTGCCCTCCTTCTCCTTGTCCTTGCCTTTCTTCGCAGTGCCCTTGTCCTGCTCCTGGCGCAGCACCGTCTTGTAGGCGCCGCCGTCGGTGGCCGCATACACCTCCCGGGCGGACATGCAGGTGGCGCCTTCGGGCATGCCCTTGCAGCTGTATTCCTCCTCGCCGATCTTGAGGCTGGAACAGCCGGTAATCGCGCCGACCAGCGCCAGCAGGACAACAATCTTCTGGGTCATTTGAGTCTTCCTCACTTGGCAGAGCTGAGTTTCAGGGTGCTTTCGTCGAACTGGGCCGACAGGCCTTTCTTGATGATGAAGTTGACTTCGCGCATGGCATCGATCTCGATCACCGGGAACATCTCCTCGGCCATGTCCATGTAGTAATCGGCCAGACGCTCCAGGGCGCTGCCGACACCGCGCACCGCGGCCCCCTGCATCGCATTGGCATCGAGCGCCTGCTCGTAGACGGGACTGGAGACCTTGCCCGAGTCGCCATCGCCGCCGCGGGTGACACTGATCGAGGGCACCTGGCGGACATCGAAGGCGGAAGAAATCCCTTCGGCGAACCCGGCCAGCAGCGCACGGGACAGCAACTGGCCCTGCTTGCTGACCAGCCGCCCGCGGATGCCGGCCTTGCCGTCCTCGCCGGTCACGTAGGCATCCAGGGTGGTCTCGAGGACGGCTCCGTCGTTGCGCACGCACGACAACCGCTCCGCGCGCATGTAGGCGCGCTCCGAGCTGCGCTCGCCCCAGCCGGCGGCGATGACGAAACACTCGCGGAAGTCGGCGCGGAAGCGGTTGGGCAGGATCGCCTCGCTCTTGATCCGCACCAGGCTGGGATAGGGGTCTTTCTGGGCCTTGCTGCCCGTTGGGGCGTCCATGCCGGTGACCAGCACCCCCGAGAGGATGGCGCCGGCCGGCAGGCTGACCGTCACCGCCTTGGGCAGCTTGTCCTTGCCCGCGTCCTTGGCGTTCGAGCCGCTGCGGATGGTGCGGATCTTCGGGGCGGCGGCTTCGCCCGAACCGGAGTGGCCGGGCACGCCGACGGCAGTCGGTGCCGGCATGTCGGCGTACACCTGGCTCAGCGCGGCCGGCGAGCTGGTCGCCCGGGAAACGAAGGGCGTTCGTCTGGCCGGCGCGTAGGATTCGTCTGCCAGGGACGAGCCCGGCGGGGCCTCCTCGCTACGTGCCTCGGACGCCTCGCTGCGCCGTTCCAGTTGCGCCAGCGAATTGCGCAGTTCTTTCAGCTCCTTTTCCAGCTCGTTGACGTGTTGCTGGGTTCGATCGTCCTGCTTCTCTTTCTCGCGCAGCCCCATCGCCTGCTCCATCCGGTACTGGCTTTTCTGCAGGTTCTGGATCTGGGTGACCAGGGCATCGAGGCCCATCGAACGAGGATCGTCGTCGGTCAGGATCGCCTCCACCCTGGGTTTGCTCGGGGCGCTGCGCGCGCTGCTGTCCGGATTGGCGGCACTCATGGCGACGGCCACGAGGGTGCCGACGACCGCCACCGTGCCGCCGATGGCCAGGGTCCGTTTGGCCGTTGGCGTGAGGTTTTCGAATACGCTCTGGAGATTCTGCATGGGGGCTCCTTACTGCAGCAGGCTCGGACGGGAAGAACGGTCCGGGGCGTCCGCGGGAACCCGGGTGACCAGGAACACTTCCGTCTTCTGACCCGGCTCCAGAATCTCGTGGGGCCAGCTGCTCACCGCCGCCCGGTAGGGATGGGTGCAGGCGCCGTGATCGAACTCCAGGGTCCGGCTCGAGATGTTCTGCGCGACGGCCACGAAGATGCGGAAGTCGTGGCCGGTGATCAGCTGCGATTTGCTGAAATCGAACTTCAGCCCCGGTTGGGCGCAGGCCGGGATCGAAGCGCCCGAGGGCAGCGCCCCGAAGCTGTAGCCGGGCGGCAGGGTGCCCAGCGCCATGTCGCGCAGGATGCTGCGCAAGGAGTCCATGTAGGGCTGGCTGCGCTCCCACTTGCTCGCCTGTTCCGTGCTCGTGTTGGCGCCGGTCTGCACCGCCTGGCCTTTCCAGCCGCCCGGCCCGTTTTGCGCGAGGATCAGGTTCGCCTGGATCGGCGGCACCGGCTGCGGCAGCAGGGTCAGGGACAGGGCGATCGACTCGTCGTCCTCCGGCGTCACGAACAGGGTGATGGGCTGGTCGGTGTGCGGCGTGACGTAGAGGGCATTGCCGCTCGACGTGATGGCCGCCTCGCTGACCGTCTGGACGATCGGCCGCTCGAAGGGGGTCACCAGCCGGTTGATCTGCCCTCTGCTGATCGGGATGAGGGTGTTGGAGCCGGGCGACACCAGGACCTCCTGGCGGGTCTCGACCAGCACGGGCGCCGTCTGCGGCTTGGCCATGACCTGCGCCGGAACCGCGGGAAGTTCGGCGGCGGCCAGTCGGGCAGAGCTTTTCCGCTCGGTTTGCGCCGGTTCGGCCGGGGCCTCGACGGCGGGCGCCAGCTCGCTGGCCGCCATCGGCAGGTTCAGACCGGGGATACTGACGTCATCCGCGGCATGGCTGGTGGCAGCTGCGATGGCCAGCAGGAGGGCGGCAGGCCGAAAGCGTTGGGCGGAGCGGGACGGTAAGGCAGATGGGATAGGACGCATGGGGGCAACCTCTGTGCTCGGATGCCTCCATTCTGAAAAGTCGATCTGTTTCTGTGCGGCCTTTTCCGGCCATTTTCTGGCTTGAAAGGACCTCAAAAAACGAAGAGGGCCAGCCATTCCAAAGGAAGGCTGGCCCTCACTGCCGTTCCGCGCCGATACGGCGCAGACCTATTCCGTCTTGTTGTGCAGCTTCTCCATGCGCTCGTTCATCTTGGTCTCCCGGTCGATCACATCCTGGCTGCGGGCATCCCCCGAATAGGTGTTGAGCCAGCTCAGCAACGGCCGGTAGTTGCGGATCTGCAGTTCCATCTCGTAGGTGCGGGCCTGGCGCTTCTTGTCCCCGATCGGACCCTCGCTGACCGAGCGCCCGACGACGAAGAACTTGTTGGGATTGGCGTTATCGCGCAGCACCTTCTGAGGCTCGAAGCCCAGCGAGACCCGGTCCTGGCGGATCAGGAAGATCTGATAGTCCAGCACCTCCATCACGTCTTGATAGATGCCCGAGTCGAGAATCGGGCCGAGCGCTTCCTTGACCACGGTGGCGTTCGAGGGGGTGACGTTGCCCAGCAGCATGGCGATGTACATGGCCCAGGCCTCGGTGTACTCCTCCCCGGCCCGGGTCTTGCTGACCCATGACTGCTCGGCCAGCGTCGGCGGCACCACGGTGACCACCTGGTCCCGGCTGATCGCCACGCAGGAGACGAACAGGTTGGCCACGATCAGCCCCAGCACGACCATGCGCAGGAATTTGGCCTCGCCGCGCAGGGTGTCGAAGGTGTCCTTGAGATTCTTGGCGAGCATCAGATGAACTCCCTTTCATAGGCATTGGGCATGCTCCTGGCGTTCTTTCCGGAAATCGCGCCCAAGTGCCAGTACAGGGCGTGCAGCAGATAGCCGTCCGGGCGGTTGTCGCAGTAGCGCCGGTAGAAACGCGCCAGCGCGAAGCCGACGACCAGGCAGACCATCAGCTGCGCGATCAGCACGCCGGCGACCATGGCGATGCCGATCGGCATCACCTCGTCGATGCGCCAGAACAGCACGTAGGGTGGCTCGTCGATGTATGCGGGAATTCTCACGCCGTCGTTACTCATGGTCGGCCCCCTTGCTCTGGCCAGATAGCCCTTCCAGGGCCTGCAGTATTCCGTCGCGGCTGGCATGCGCGCCCTGCAGCACCAGCGACTGGCCGGACTCGTTGTCCACCACCAGGGTGGACGGCGTTTGCGTGATGCCGAGCTTGAGGGCCTGGTCCAGGTCGGCCTTCACGCGGTCGACGGCTTCGATGGAGTCAAGGCAGCTGGCGAAGCGCTTGCCGTCGAGGCCGAGGGCGGTGGCCAGGCCGGTGAGCGACCCGGACACGCCCTTGCCGTTGGAGGGGGTGCTCTGGAATACGCTTTCGGCGTACTTCCACGCCGCCTCCGAGCCGCCCTGCTCGCCGGCGCATTCGATGGCCAGCGCCTGATTGCGCGAAGCCTCGCCGTGGGCCGGCACATGCAGCAGCGCCGCGTTGATGTGCCCGCCCGAGCTGTCGATCAGGCCCTTGAGGAGGGGGAAGTGCTCGCGGCAGTAGGGGCATTCGGTATCGGTCATTTCGACCAGCGTGTAGCGGGCCGTGGCCGCCCCGTAGATCCAGTTGTCGGGCACGGCATCCCCCGTATTCCCCGCCTCCCCGGATGGGACGAGCTTCAGATTGCCGATGAGCTCCGTCATCGCCGCGGTGTCGATGCCTGCCGGAGTAAGCATTTCCAGCTGGTTTTTCAGGTCGGCCATTTCGCTCTGGCATTGGCCGACGAGCTTGAAGTGATAGAAGCCGCCCACCACCAGGGCAGTGGCGAGCCCAGTGGTGAGCAGCGTTGAGCGGATGGACATGGAGGACATGCGGGGCAACCTGTGTGGATGGAGTTGCCCCATTGTGAAAAGCCGATTCGCGCCTGTGCGGCCATTTCCCGCCACTTTCTGGCTTGAAAGGCCCCCTTCAAATGCGCTTGGGCAAGTTGCTGATCAACAGCGACAAAACGACCGGCACCAGGATGAGGATGAAGGTGCAGACCAGCAGCGGCGGGATCGGCACCGGCAGCAGGACGCTCAACAGCAACAGGATGGCGCCCCACGACAGGATGGCCACGGCGTTGTTGTTCAGCAGCGGCGAGGCGTAGTCGAAGCTGTGCCGCTTGGCATGCCAGCGCATCCAGCCGGCGAACACCGCCGGCAGCAGCACCACCGCCAGGAATGGCAACCAGAACAGCATCATCATGATCCGGTAGACCATCTGGTAGAGGATCTTCTGCAGGGCCGCTCCCCGCGAGGCCAGGTACTCGAACCACCAATCGACCTTCGCCTCGAAGGACTCGACCAGCCGCTCGCCCCGCGGCATGAGCAGATCCGACACCGCCGCCTTGGCGCCGGAGTCGATCACCAGCGTGGTGTACACACTGCCGGTACGTCGAATCACCTGGCTCATGTCTTCCTTCGTCAGCAGGCCGTAGCCCCACTGTCGCTCCAGGGTGAGCACCCGGTCGATCAGGGCGTTCGGCACCACGGTGGCGAGCATCAGGACCAGGATGAAAAAGAACGCCAGCGAGGCGACCAGTCCTTTCGGCCACTTCTCCTCGATCACCTCAGACATGCTCGGCGGCTCCGTGCGTTTGGATCAGGTACTCGGTGACCTCGGACGGGACGTAGGCGTGACGGCCCCAGCGGGTCGTCAGCTCGGCGCCGGGGCGCTGGTCGACCTGCTCGAGCGCCGATAGAGATGGCCCAGGACGAACTTCAGGCGCTCGTAGTCGGCGATGCCCAGCTGGCACATGCGCCGATAGCGCGGCAGGGCCTCGGTCAGCGCCGTGCCGACGATCGGCGGGTTGTAGCCGGCCAGCAGCAGGGTCTTGATGAAACGGCTGCCGCAGCGCCACTCCAGATCGAAGGAGCGCAGCAGCGTGGTCGACGGCTCGTCGAGGCCGGCCAGTCGTTGGATATCGCGGGCAATGGAGGTAGACATGCAGGAATTCCGGATCAGTGGGCCGAGGGGGATTGAGGGAGTTGCAGGATGGGCAGGCGTCCCTTGCGGATGTCGCCGCCGGCGAACACCGCCAGGTATTCCAGGTCCGGCAGCTCGCCCAGCAGCGCCATGGGAAAGCGCTCCCCCTCCTCCTCCATCAGCCGCTCACCGACATTGCCCGACTGCAGCACGCCGGCCTCGCCGCTGGAGTTGCCCTGCGTGCGCATGACGTACTGGTAGCGGCTCATGGGCATCTTGCTGGCGATGAACTCCTGCGTGTCGGTATCCAGCACGCGCATCGCGACGATGTGGTTGGCGTTGGCCAGCACCTGCAGGGCCTTGGCTTCGTCGCCCATCCGGGCCTTGAAGTCGGCGATCGTCTGGGTCGCGATGTAGAGGTTGATCCCCGCGCCGCGGCCCTTGTTGAGCAGCTGGATCAGCTGGTCGTTGAGCACTTCCGCGGCTTCGTCGACGAAGATGTTCACCGGCTTGGGCTGGCGATGGTTGTAGATCTCGCCGGCCGTCGAGGCCAGATCCGCCAGGGCCAGGGAGCCGATTGTCGAGCCGACCATGGGGTCGGACAGGGCATCGAGGCCCAGATACAGCACCTGGGCCGCATTGATGACCGAGTTCAGGTCGCAGATCGGCCGTTCGTCGCCATCGTCCCACACCGGCGACAGCAACGGCCCCATGTGCCCCGAGGTGAGCATGACCAGGATCGGCAAGAGGCCGGCGATCATCTTGCCGAAGTGGGTGCGCTCGTGCTCGAGCATGGTGAGCAGGCCCTCGATGTCGGGATTCGGCTCGGCCTCGGCGATGTCGCTGTAGTAGAGCTTGCGCAGCACCTTGGCGCGGGCCTCGACGTCGCGCGCCTTCGCCGCCCGCACGGCGGTGTCGGCCATGCTGTCGAACTGGGCTGCACCGAACACCTGGCGCCCGTAGGCGGTGACGACCTTGATCGTCAGGCCGGGAATGTCGCCCTCCAGCGTGCGGCGCATCCCCACCAGGGTGGGCAGGATGTTGCAGATCAGCATGGCCTGGATGACGTTGTTGAGCGCCATCTGGGCGAACGCCTGGAAGGGATCGCCCGCCTCGCTCTTCATCAGCACCGCCACGCGGGAGGCGACCTCGGTGGCCCGGCCATAGTTCTTGGTGAGCGAGAGGCGAACCGACTTCTCCGGGTGGCCGGGGTGGAAATACTTGAAGCGGTCGGGATCGCCGGTCGCCTCGCAGGTCAGCCGGCAGGTTTCGGCCAGCCCCTTGTCGCCTTTGGGGTCGATGACGATGACGGCCTCCCCGCGGGCGATGCACTGGCTGATCAGCAGATCGAACAGGCGCGTCTTGCCGGCGCCGGTCGTGCCGATGATCAGGTGGTGGATGGAACGCTGGTCTTCCGGCCGGAAACAGGGCTCCTCTTCCGCCATGCCGAGGCCGTGGATCCAGCGGCTCCCCTTGACGCTCGCCTTGCGCCGGCCTTTCTTGGCCACCAGCTTGTCGATGTCCCGCGACAGCAGCTCGAAGGCCATCTGCCCGTGCTTCTGCCCCCAGCCGAAGGCCGTGCCGTAATAGATCTGCTCGGGCATCTTGCGGGTTTCCTTCAGCAGCGCCTCCAGGGTGACAAAGCTCATCTCGACCCCGCACAGGCACGCCTTGGCCCGGTGGATACGGATGGCCTTGGGCAGCGCCGCCAGGGCAAAACCGGCCTGCACGCCCAGGGTGATCAGGTAGGGGGTGAGCGGCATGCTGGTCGACAGGTGCACCGCCGTGCTGGCCACCATGGAGGCACACCAGGCGGCCGTCTCCGCGGCCTCGTAGTTCGGGCGCCAGAGGTTCGTGTAATTCCATTCACTCATGGATGGCCACCTCCTGGGGCAGAGCACGGATATAGGTCTTCTTGCGGACGGGCACCTTGGCCGCATCGCGCAAGCTGAAAATGGCCTTCTCGACGTCCAGGACGGAGGTATTCAACTGCAGGGCGAGCGTGCCGATCTGGGTCGGGTTGACCACCAGGGTGTCCACGCCCCCTACCTTCTCGGGCCGGGCCTGTTCCAGCACCGCCGCCAGGTAGTCGCGATACCGGGAGATCTTTTCTTCCGGGACACGGCTGATATGCGGAATGTCCCAGTCCAGCCCGGCGAGCTTGCAGAGGATCACACTCAGCTGAGCAGTGAACAGGAAGCCGGTTCGGTTATAGAAACCCCGCGTGAGCGGGGCGCCTTCCTGGGTGAAGTCCTGCCAGAGCCAGCCAGCGCTGAAGAGCGGCTGGATGTCGTCTGGGGTGAAATGGGTCTCGTCCAGCAGGATGAATGCCCGGCCATAGACCGGTCGCAATTCTTGCGGAGTGCCCAGACAGGTGAGGAGCTTGCGGGCGAATGCGGGCTGGGCCTCGAGAAGGGCGATCTCCGCTGGCGTCAGTCGCGCTTCCTGCTCGGGCGTCAGCACGGCTGCCTCCGCCCGGGACTCGGAGAGCGGCATGGGCGGCTCGGGGGCCGGCTGGGGCTGGCTGTCGGAGTGCGCAGGCTCGGGCTCGGCCAGCAGTGCGGCCAACGAGACCTTGCCGCGGGTGGCCTCGGGCTCGGGGCTTGGCTCAGGGGCCGACGGGGCATCGGCGGGCGTGCCCAGCATTTCGGCCAGCGGAACCTTGCCGCGTGCGGCTTTTCGGGGAGCCGTCTCGGCGCTCGACTCGGGGGACGCCTCTCCATCGACCGGCGTGCCCAACAGATCGGCCAGCGAAACCTTGCCGCTTTTTCGGGGGAATTCCGGCGCCTCTGGCTCTGGGGCCGACTCTAGGTTGGACGTCGCGAGGGCCCTTTGTTCCGGCGAGATTGTGCCCAGCAGCATCCGCTCCAGCTCTGCATCCGGATCTTCCATTGCCTCTTCAGGGGGCTCGTCGGACGGCTCGGCACTCGAGGCCGGCGGCGCGGCCTCGGCGGTCTTGGGCGCCGGCGGGGCGCTTGAGGGCACCTCGGCAGCCGCCGGGGCCGGCATCGACGGGGTACTGGGCTCGGTCGGCATCCGGGGAACGGAAATGTCGCTCTGCCCGGCCTCGGGAGCCGGCTCTGGCTGGCGCGGCGGCTGCGGTTTCGCCGCCGCGGGTCCCTGGGCGGCCACCGCGGTCGGCACGGAAACCGGCTTCTCGCGATCGAGAAGACCTTTTTCGTTGGGCGCGATCAGCTCGATCTGCTCGCCCTCCTTGCCGAGGAGAATGGAGGTCGGCGGCGGGACCGGCACATGCGGAAACAGCACGTCCGGGGAGCTGAGTTTCAGGCAGCGCAGAGCCGGCCCCTTGCCGTTCCTGCACAGGACGTGCGGGGTGACGAGCCAGTAGAGGTCGCCATCGTCCCGGCGCTGGGCCAGGCCATGATCCGCCAGGATGGCCAGGAGGGTTTCCGGCGAGCGCGGGATGGCCACGATCCCGTCCTTCACCAGCAGGCTGACGATCTCCTCGGCACCGCTGTGCCAGGCGATATAGACGCCATCGATGGCCACCCATACCCGGCTGCCCGGCGCGTTGACCGTCCAGCGTCCCGTGCTGAGCAGGCGCAGCATGGCGTCGCTGACCAGGCGGATGACCGGCACGCCGGTATCCCCGCCTCCGGCATGGCTCGGCCCCTTGAGCAGGTCGCGTTTGACCGAGGCCGAGTCCGACCGGCGTACCCATTCGGTCAGGGGCGCGGGGTTCGCGTTGCCCGCAATCGCATCGAATATGGCCTCGTAGATGTCCCGCCCGCCTTCCATAAGCCAAGCGACAGTCTCATCGGGGATGAGTTTATGTGCCAGGGCGACCGAGACCTGGATGTGCTTTTCGTGGCGCTGGGCATTCCAGTGCAGGAAGTAGCGATCGAGCTTGTGGTGCATCGCCCACTGGTGGAGGGTTTCCCGTCCGGGGTTCCACTCGAGCTTGCCCTCGAAGTCGGTGGCGCGCAGGTCGGTAAGGGCCTTGCCAGCGTCGTGCAGCAGGGCCGCCGCGACGCCCGCCACATTCCAGCGCCAGCGGCGAGTGCTGCGCCGGGCCGGCGTCTCGGCGGTGTCGAAGGCGGTGGTCAGGCACCCATCCAGGGTGAGGTTGGCGACTTCGAGGCTGTGGCGCAGCAGCCCGCCGGGACCCGCGTGGTGATGATTCTCCGAGGCCGGCAGCAGGTGCGCCAGCTCCGCGAAATTGATCAGGATCGGTTCGACATAGCGTTGGTACTCGTCCTTCGGCAGGCCGATGGAGCCTGCGATGCGGTCGATCAGCTTGCGCTGGTAGTGGCGCATGAACCACTCGCCCGTCACCTTGCCGGGATAGCCCTCCTGGTAAGGGGGATAGCGCAGGTTCCGCCAGTTATGGTTTTCCAGGTAGGGGCGAAGCTCCGGGGGAATCAGCCGCTCGGCCGGATGGGGCGCCTCGGCGAAGAGCGAGGCGTAGTTGTCGCCGAACAACCAGCGTTTGAGGAAGGACGGGAACATGAGGACTCTCGTAGCAGTGGGTCGAGCCCCCATGATCGGAAATCAAATCGCGCCTGTGTGGCCATTTCCCGCCACTTTTTGGCTTGAAATTACCGGATCGAAACGAAAAAAACCCCGACAGCAGGACTGCACGGGGGTTGGGATATTGATCTGCTCACTGGGCCAGTGAATTTCCTCCAGGCGCCCGCGCCAGTAGTCCCGGTGGTATGCGAGGCCTTTGTGGTGCAGACGGCGGGTCACACCTTGCGCCGATCCCACTCGCGCTCAATGACTACCACCAAGGCAGAAGCGGCACCGTGCAGATCGTTCAACGTCTGGTTGTCCTGTCCGCGCACATTGATGGCCTTGAGGGTGTCGGCCATCTCGGGGGCGCCACTGTGCACGCCGGTCAAAATGTCCACGAATGTCCCATAAATTTCTCTCAGCTCAGCAGCGCGGCCATCGTCTTCTTCATCCTTGATGAACTCCGAGAGGGCGCGGCAATTGGCGGCGAGTTCGTCTAGTTCGGTCTGGTCGAGAGTGTATTTATTGCTCATTGCCCGTTTCTCTTTTTAGCTTGTTGTAGATTCCGGTGCCGGTATCGGCCGGCTGGCGGATAGTTTTCCCACGCTCTTGGCCACTTCCCCAGACCAGCACCGATAAACGACCGTCACCAAGGGCGGGTTCGGCGGTTTGCCAGGTGTACTGGCGGTTACGGCTCAACGAGCGAACATCAGGCAGTAGTGGATCAGTTGCTGCTCGATGCTCTGTCGCTGCCCCAGGATGAGCAGGACCACCACGAGGCGCTTTTCCTCGTCGCATTCATAGAAGACGCGGTAGCCGTCGAGATTGAGCTCCCGGTAATGGGTGATCCCAAGCTCGCTGGCTTGTGCGCTGATGGGGTAGCCCAACGGGTGATCGGCCAGGCGGCGTATAACTTCTGCCACCAAGGTGGAGAGCTTTTCATAGGCCCCGTCATAGCCGTGGTACGGCTCCAGGTGGGCGATCTGGGAAAACAGGCTGGTTTCAGCAGTAGTAGCAAACTGAACGTCGAAGCTCATGGGGTTCCTTTGGGTTGCTGGCATCGTTGTGCCAACCGATCCAGGAGCGTGTCGCCCGACACCAGCTTGCCTTGCTCTTTGTCACGGGAGCCCAATGCCAGGAGCTTGACGAGCGCAATCGTCTCATCGCGCTGCTTGCGTTCGGCATAGGACTCGATGACATAGGCGGGCAGACCGTTCTGGGTGATCACCATGGGCTCGGTTAGGTCCAACGATGCGGCGTGCTTCTTCAAGAAGCTGATCGTCTCGATTTTCATGTCAGCCAGATCCTGCGTTTAAGAAGTCTATTTATAGACTAAATTTAGATCTACGTCGACAAAACAAAAAACCCGGCACGAGGCCGGGTTGAAGGATTGTGCATCAGAACCAGAAACCGGCCGCAAAGGGCGGCTGCTCCTCCGGTTCAGGTTGTGCCGGCTTGCGGATGCGAAGCACCGGTGCCGGCTGGTTCGGGTCGAAGTGGGGATCTACCGTCATGCGCGTCCGGCAGCCACTGTCGCCCTGGTGTTTCTGGATCAGGTCCGCCGGAATTTCCTTCCCTTGGGCCATCTCCTCGGCAATCGCCTTCCAGTCGACAGAGCCTGCCACGTCGTAGGCGGTGATCTTCACCCCGTAGGCGTCGGCCCGGCGGAACCCGGCTCCTCTCACGAGGAGCTTGAGCTGGGTGTCCAGCTCGCCGGCCTCCTTCTGCAGCGCGTTCAGCTGCGCCTTGAGGGCGACCAGCCTGGCCTCCTGCTCGCGACGCTTTTCCGCCAACGCCTTCCAGGCGGCTTCGTCGGTCTGCTCCATCGGCAGCACATCCCGCAGGGGATCGGCTGCCGGGGGCGTCCCGGCTTCCACCGTGTTCCAGAAGATTTTTTCTGCCTCGATGATGCGCTGGATGAGCAGGTCATCCCGCTCGACCACCAGGCAGCACGGCTCGTGCTTGGGCGACCAGAACCACAGGTACCCGCGCCGCGCGCCGCAGACGATCAGCTGGTGCATGACCTGCCAGCGATAGAGCTGGAAGGCCGGGCTCTTTTCCCGCAGCGCCAGCACCTGCAGATGATTGTCCTCCGCGAGGTTCTTGATCTCGGCGGGGGAGTCATCGCCCAGCAGGCCATCGAAGGAGGCCCGAATGAACGGATGCTCCTGCGACTCGGCGCAGATCGGCAGGCCCAGCTGGCCGTATTTCTCCTCGAACATCTGCAGGGCCAGCGGCTCGAACTTCTGGCCACGCCTTACCTGCGGAACAACCGACAGGTCGGGCGGGGTCGTCAGTCCGACCAGCTCCTTCCAGAGCTCGAGAGGCGTCTTGTCGGGGTTGTGCCCCATGATGACGGCGCAACTGGTTGCGCTGACACCTTCCTGACGCCATTGCAGCCACTCAGGAGTCCGCTGCTCGAGATCAACGACCTTCATCGTTCACCTCCAGCTCGACGAATCCCAGGCGAGCTTTTTCTTCTGGACTGAGACAGAGGCCACCCGATCGGTACAGGTGACACCGCCTCAGATCCTCCGAGAGCGCCCTTGGCTCCACTCCAGAGGTCTTGTAGAACCCCCTGGCGAAGCGGCTGCCCTTCTTCAGCAGGCCGCCGACCAGCCCGAAGCCGTCGAGCTTGTTCTTGCGGGTCCGGCTGGCCGTGTCGAGCACCGCGGCGAGCCGCCGGTCGATGGGTCCCTGAAGACTCAGGAAATCACGGCCGGCCTGTTCGCCGAGGACCTGCAGGGCGTTGAGCAGTTGCGCATCGGTCGCCTCACGCAGCGTCTCGGTCTTCTCGCGGAAGGCCGAAGGCTTCATGTACGACCTGCCCAGCAACATCGACTCCTGTTCATGCCGCGCCAGGAGGTAGGCCTCTTGGCAGATTTCAAAAGCTTCCATCTCGTTCTCCTTTTCGAGTGCACCGCCCAGGCTCAAAAGCCCAAGCAGTCCCCTCGAGGCGAACGAGTCCCCCAAGGGGCAGGTTCGCCCCTCAGGGAATTTTTTTTGCTGGAATTCCAGCGCTCAGCCGGTATTAACGCGCAGTGCCGCTCGCGTACCGGGCATCAATTTCATTTCCGGTCAGTGCCGCAGCGAAGCCTTCAGACGCTCAGGTGTCGATGGGCGCATGGTTGTGCCCCTCCTTGAACGCAGACCGCAGTGCCGCAAAAAAGCCGGGATGCTCCTTCTCGGCCATCTTCATCGCGGCCGCGAAGGTTCTGGCCCGACACCGGTACGAAACCCGCTGCCGGGTGCTCATGTCGGTGACGCTCAACAGGTAAGTCCGCATGGTGTGATTCCTTTCTCGTCCCCGAGAAAGGCACACCCCCGGAGAGGGACATGCCCCCTCAGGGTGGGTTTCAAATGGCTGCAGGCCTTACGGCAACAGCAGCAACAGGATGGTCGCGATCAGATCGGCCATGGGTTCACTCCCCTTCGCTCGCCGCCAGGTATTCGCCGGCCTTGAGCTGTTGAAGCGCGTATTGCCGTGCCTCTTCCGGCCAGGTGGAGACGTACTCCTTGGCCGCAGCCCAGCAACCCTGGGCACTGGCGCGGCGAACCAGCTCCGCCACCTTCTTCACCACCTTCTCAGGCAGTTCGGCAGGCTTGGGCTCCGGCTCTTTCGCGGGCATCACCTCGCCTTCGACGGCCTGCGGTTCAGGATCGGCAGCAGGTGCAGAATCGGCGGCAGGTTCGGCAGCAGGCGGATCAGCCCTTTCGGGTTCAGGATCGACTTCCGCCGGTTGAGCGGCAGGAGACGGCTCGCTCGCAGCCTCCTCCTGGTTGGAAGTGGGCAGCGGCTCGACCGGCTCGACCTCATCGTTGGCCCCGATCACCCGCTCGACGACCGCCAGCGGCACGTCGTGCGAAGCGAACCCCTCGCCACCGTTGGTGTTGAGGTACTGGATCAGCTCATCCAGCTTGGGTCCCGACTGAGGCCAGTATTTCCTGGCGATCTTGATGGCGCTCTTTTTCGCCATGGCGGCGAAGAAGTCGACCCAGGGGCCTTTCCTCTTCCGCTTCCACAGCTCGGAAGCCTCGCGCGCCACGTAGATTTCCTCGGCGGTGACGGCCTCAACATGGACACGCCCATCGGGCAGCAAGGCCTCGACAAAGGCCCCGACGAACTCCCCACGATCGGCCTTCTTGTCGAAGGGGTTGAACGTGTGGGTCGGGCTCTGCCGCTTGCCGCGATAGACGAATTCGTCGTTCGCGTAGACCAGCTCGACGATGCAGTCCTTGATGGCGGCATCGTTCACGGCCGCCTTGATCATGCCCCGATAGGACACGTCCAGGATGACCTGCCCATCGCGAGGCACCAGGTACGCGAAACCCCGGGCGGGATTCAGCGTGAGACCGCACGCGGCCACCTGGCTGAACGCATTGCGCAAACTCAGCGAGTTGCTGAGCGCCACCTTGCAGAGATAGTCGTTATTCAGCATCGCCTGCGAGGCATATAGCAACTCATTCTTGAAGGCGACATCCGTATTCGATGTCTTCACAAGCTCAATGAACTTGTCTTCAAGCTTGACCATGATTGCCACTGCATTTTGAAACTCTTTTTGAACTTCGCTCATAACCGTTCTCCTTTCAGAATATTCCTTCAGGGCGAACGGCCCCCAAAGGGACAAGTCGCCCCTCAGGGTTTGGATAGTGCCGGGATTGTTTCTGGCGCTGGTTTTGTTTTACAGATCAGGAAGCGGGCATGAGTTCATGTCCGCCGTTTATTTAAAAAGGATAGTCGTCATCGGAAGCCGGCTGAGGAGCCGGAGTTGACTTGTCTCCTTGATTTTTGGATTTACGCGAGTTTCCGCTTTCACGCGGCTGAGGCTGCGGGGATTGCCCCTCGCCTCCTTCTCTGCGCCCGCCGAGCAATTGCAGGGTGCCGTTCATGTCGACGACGATCTCGGTGGTATAACGGTCCTGACCGTCCTGTCCCTGCCACTTGCGGGTTTGCAGTTTGCCCTCGATATAAACCTGAGCGCCTTTCTTCAAATATTCTCCAGCGATTTCAGCGAGCTTGCCGAAGAACACCACGCGGTGCCATTCGGTGCGCTCCTGTTGCTGGCCAGATTGCTTGTCTTTCCAAGTGTCGGAAGTCGCCAAGGTGATGTTGGTCACCGCATTGCCGTTGGGCAGGGAGAGAGTTTCCGGATCACCGCCGACATTGCCGAGCAGAATGACTTTATTGATACCGCGCGCCATAAGATTCTCCTTTCGGGATAATACGGGGCGGCATTTTCCCCAAGCGGGAGTCTGCGACCCCGATGGGTTGGTTTTTTTAAGAGCGTTTCTTAAGGTGATTTATGAGACGGCACCACCCGTCTGCGTAATGACTACGCGACTAAATCGGCAGACGCACGTCGGCCAATTTAATTGGGGGAATTCTTGACGGCTTTATTCAGCCGATTAAGCCACCAGGGCTTGAAGGGCACTTGCCGGAGTTCCGGCAGGCCTATTTAGCGCCGCAAAAGGGCGTGGCTGGAGTCTGCAACAGTCCGCCGCCTATTGCAATCGAGCCGCCGCACGCAAATTTGCGGTCGCCCTTTGGTCTGTTCGAATAACCCAATTTCAAGCCAAAAAGTGGCGGGAAATGGCCACACAGGAGCCGATTGGCTTTTCACAATGGTGGCGACTTCATCGATGAGGAACCCCCATGAAACATCCCCGTTTTCTGCTGGCGCTGACCCTCAGCGCGCTCGCCGTCGCCGGCTGCGCCAAGGACAAGAAGCCGGAGGCCCCTCCCGTTCCCACCGGGCCGAAGTTCGCCGTCAGCGAATACGAGCCCGACATACGCGACTACCACACCAGCTGGGGGCACCAGGGCCGCGGCGGAGCGGCCCTGCGCAAACCCGCCTACCAGCACACGGTGAGCCCCCAGGACCAGCTCGATAGCCGTTCGGGTCGCCTGCACCCGGAACTGCAGGTCGCCAGTACAGTCCCCGTGGCCATGGTCACGGTGCCGCCCTCCACCTATGCCAGCAACTGCCAGCAGGCCGGCCGCCCGGCGGCCTACGCCGCGCCCGGCTACGCGGTGAACGCCTCGGCCCGCGAGGCGGTGGACGAGTACGTCCGCGTGCGCAACAAGCTATGCCAGGGCCAATCGCGGCTGACCTACGACGAATGGCTGGTGCTGGTCAACGGCACGCCCAAGGACCTGCCGGTAGCACTCCAGGCACGGCCCCCGGTGCGCATTCCTGCCCAGCCCCTACAGCCCATGCCACCCGTCCGAGTTTCCGCACAACCTATACAGCCCTTGCCGCCCACCCGCACCCAGGCACAGCAACAGGCGCCCAGCGCCTCAAAAACCCTTTTCGACCGGCTGAGTGAGAACTTTCCATGGTGATCAAGAACAATCCCCAACTGCGCTGCTATGCCAAAAAGGCCCTGCTCACCGCCGCCGTGGTGCTGGCCACGCTCGAACTGGCTGCCTATCGCTCGCAGTCCCAGATCGACGAGGCACTGGCCGAGCGCCTGCCCGACGCTATCAAGCAAGTCCAGGCTCAGCAGGAAGAGGCCGCCCTGAAAGCGGAGCGCGAAGGCGTCCTGGCGGTATGGGCCGCGGCCCCAGCTCAAGTGCCCGAGGGCCGCCATCTCTACGGCAGCCTCAATGCCCAGTTCACGTTCGTCGAGTTCAGCGATCTCGAATGCCCGTACTGCAAGCGCTTCCACGAGACCCCGAAAACGCTGGTCGACCAATCCGGCGGCAAACTCAACTGGGAATGGTGGCATTACCCGCTGGCTTTCCACAGCCCAGGGGCCATGCTCGGCGCCCAGGCCGCCGAATGCGTCGCAGAGCTGGCGGGTAATCAGGCGTTCTGGGCTTTCACCGGCGAGTGGTTCAAGCGGTCACAGTTGAACGGCACCGGCGTGGAGAGTGCGGAGCAGCTGGCCCGGCTGGTCGGTGTCCCGGCCGAACCGTTCAAGCAGTGCCTGGCCAGCGAGAAATACAAGGCCAAAGTCGAGCAGCAGCTCGCCAAGGGGACCGAGCTGGGGGTCACCGGCACTCCCGCCACCTTCGTCGTCGACAACATGACGGGCAACCGTGTCCTGGTGCGCGGCGCACAAACCCCACAAACGCTGCTCGAGGCGATGAAGCAAGCGATCAGCATGCGGGACACGCCTCCCAGCCAGGGCAATCCGCCGGCACCGGCTGAAGCGTCAAGCACGGCTCCCGAAGCCCAGGCCAAGCGCCAATAACCTGAGAAGCCCCCGCTGGGGGCTTTTTTCAGCCAGAACGGTGCCGGCACCAGCCAATCCCAGTGGATTTTTCCTCCTCAACTTGGGAGCTGCGCCACAAGCCAGTACCATTTCCATAGTTTTTAAAGGGAATTTCACATGTTGGAACTGAAACACATGAACCGCCTGCTTTGCTCCGCCCTCGCCACCGTCCTCCTGGCTGGATGCGCCAGCAAAGAGCCGTCAGCTCCACAGATCACGCTCCAGGACCCGGAGCAAACGCCTCGTGAGAAGTGGTCGGAGGCGATGAAGATCCTGCACGATGACCTCGGCATCAAGGGCATGAAGGACGTGCCGGTCGAAACTGCCCGGCAGTACGGCCTGATTGCTGGGGTGAGCGAGCCGGTCAGAGGCAATCAGGGCTCGATGGGTGACCTTGCCTTTGGTGGAGTTGGGGCGGCCTTGTTCCTGATTCCAACCGGCCAGGTGATGGGTCCCAACCAACATGATCAAGCCTCGGCTTGGGTTCCTGTTGAAAAAGCCGGCAATATGGTCGAAGCGATTCAGATTGCTATCGATGTCTGGAACAAGGCGAGAGCACGAGCCTTCGCTGACCCAACAACTCTCTACGTCAAGCCCAGCGCACTACCTGACAACTCGCCGGAGCAATACGCTGGTCTTATTAACCCGGCAATCAAATACCCAATCTAAGTGGCATAACGCACCGACGCATGCTGGAAATAGGCAACTACCCGCTCCGGGGTTTTGGCCAACCAGCTCATGAATGCCTCGGCCTTCTCCAGCAATTCCGACTTGTTTCGCGCCCGGTCACTGGTGCGCAAGCGTGTCTTGAGGTCGCGGTTCAAATACTCGTCCGGATTACACTCAGGCGAATAGGGTGGCAGGTAGAACGCTTCGATTTCTTCCTGGTGCCCTTCGAGCCATTCCCTGACCAGACGCGCATGATGGACACGCAGGTTGTCCAGGATCAGAAAGATCTTCCTGTCACTGTCCGCCACCAGCCTCGACATGAAACCGATCATCCGCTCAGTATTCATGGCCCCCTCCAGGAACTCGAACCGTACCAGTCCCTGGTTGCTGATCGCTGAGACCATGCTCAGGCCATGACGCCGAGTCGGCGCCACCAGCACCGGCGTGACGCCTGCCGGCGCATAGCCTCGAATCCAATGCCCATCTTCAGCTACGGCCGTTTCATCGCCCCAGTAGATCGTCGCGTTTTCGGCCTTGGCGCGTGCCACGATGGCCGGATAGGTCTCTTCAAGCCAGTGCTCGACCGCCTCCGGGTTCTGTTCCAGCGCCTGCCGGGTCGGCCGCTGTGGGGTATATCCCCAGCGCTGAAGGTACTGACCCACCGTCCGGATCGGCATCTCGATGCCATACAAGTGCTTGATCAACTGCATGACGGCCCGGCGGTTCCACAGGGCAAAGTCGAGTTGCAACTGGTTCGGGGTCTGGCCCACCAGAATCGAGCGCAACTGCCACTCCTGTGCGAGCGTCAAGGTCCGTCCGCTTGCCTGGCGCCGACCTCGTGTCCTGGATTTCAGACCTTCGCTGCCTTGCTCGCTGTAGCGTTTGGACCAGGCTAGTACGGTACTCAGATGTACGCCCAATGCGTCGGCAACCTCTTGCCAAGTCAGTTCGCGCTGCTCACGCAGATTCATGGCCAGGCGCCGCATCTGGTCCTGAGTTTCTCGAGAGAGCTTTCGGGCATCGATCTTTTTCATGCCTCTTTATATCGTGAATTTGATTGCCGCGTTAATAAGGAAGCGTTTCTAAAACGTCCCACGCCTCCTTCTGGCGGACCTGTGGATGGCCCCAGTTTCGCTCCCAAAGGGAAATATTACGGCCCAATTTTCCTGAGCGGCTTTCATAGGCAACTAACAGTGGATGTGTCTGGGAGCGATATTGAGCGCGATAAAGCTGTGAAGTTGATTAGGGTTTGTCTGAAAAGTCGATTTGGCTAAAATGCCGCCTCCGTTGTTCCGAGCGCAGCCATGTCAGGCCGTTACGAGATTTCTGCCCAGCGCTGGGCGATGATCGAAGCCATCGTTTCTCCCCCTCAACGCATGGGCCGCCCCCGGCGAGATGACCGCCAGATGCTCAACGGCATCTTCTGGATTCTGTGCTCAGGGGCCAAGTGGCGCGATCTTCCCGAGCGTTATGGCCCCTGGAAGACGGTATATCAGCGCTTCAGGCTGTGGCGTGACAACGGCACCTTCGAGCAGGTGCTGCGGCATCTGCATCTGCGTCTGCGTGAGGACGGCTTTATCGACCTGGATACCTGGATGGTCGACTCAACGTCGATTCGGGCCACCAGAGCCGCCAGCGGTGCGAGAAAAAAAGGGGCCTGCAAGAGCCGCAGCACCAATGTCTCGGCCGAAGCCGTGGTGGGCTGACCACCAAGCTTCATCTGGCCTGTGACAGCAACGGGTATCCGCTGGCAGTGATGCTTTCACCCGGGCAGGACGCCGACTCGCGCTATTTCATGCCCTTGCTTGAGCAGATCAGCCTGCCTGGCAGCCAGGGTCGTCCGCGCAAGCGCTGCCGGTATGTACTGGCTGACAAAGGCTACGACAGCGAAAGCCTGCGCCAATACTGCGACCGGTATGGCATGAAGCCCATCATTCCCTTACGCAAGATGCACCGTAAGCCTCGACCGGGCTTGCCTCGCCTATTTGACAGACCGCAGTACCAAAAGCGCAACGCCATTGAACGACTGTTCAGTTGGCTCAAGGAAAAGCGCCGTCTTTGCACCCGTTATGACAAGCTGGCCAGCAGTTTCAAGGCCATGGTCACGCTGGCCTGCATCGAAAAATGCTTACGTGCCGACTTTTCAGACAAACCCTAATGAGCGTTATTTGGAAACAACGCCTGGGCGTTGTTCGAGGATTCTTAGGCTGTAGAGCATACAGCCAACGCACCTATCGGTCGCTCAAGGATGCCCAATCGGACAGGGGCCTGCAAGCCTACGTGTGCACGCAAATTTGCGAGGCCTCTTTGCTGGTCCCCGTTCACCGCGTTTCCAGCCTGCGTCGCTGCCGAACAGCGGGCAAAAGCGTGCCCAGAGTCGGCCACGCTTGCCGAGCAGGAACAGAAAGTGACCGGTGAAGCGGTGGCGATTGCCTTCGTCGATCAGGCCTGCAGCGGCGAGTCGGCCGCCGAGCAGGCACAAGAGCATGGAATACAGCTGGAAGTGATCAAGCACACGGAAGCGAAGAAGGACTTCATCCTGCTACCGCGGCGTTGGGTGGTCGAGCGCAGCTTCGGTTGGATGGCCCGCTTTCGAAGGCTGAGCCGGGACTATGAGCGCCTGGCTTCGACGCTGGCGGGCTTTCACTTCATAGCCTTTGTCTGTCTGATGCTGCCGACGGCTATCAAGGCTTTGGCAGCACCAGACTGATCAAAAAACGAACAGGTTAATAACAGGCTCTAGCGGCCTTGCTTGCAGAGGGCCTGCATTTTTTGCAGGCTTCACACATGCCGGTTCGACCGGTTCGTCCTCACTATCTGTCACTGTGCAATCGTGGTGGATCTACCGCTCAACATCATCCAGGCTTCCTGGCCTGCCGATCATCCTAGTTGATAACACTCCTCTCGGCTGAGGATGGCCCAGACAACTCGGGCATTCTTGTTCGCCAGGGCGACTGCGGCGATATTCCTGTTGCGTCGACAGATGAGTTGTCGAAGCCACTGACTGCGCCTATCCGCCTTGTCCCGGCAGTGCTGGAGCACCGCTCGAGCACCATGGATCAGCAGGGTGCGCAAATAGATATCGCCTCGCTTGGTGATCGCTCCCAAGCGCTCCTTGCCGCCGCTGGAGTGCTGGCGAGGAACCAACCCCAGCCAGGCGGCAAACTGCCGAGCACTGCGGAACTGCCGGGCATTGCCTACGGCCTCCACCAGGGCGGTGGCCGAGACCGGACCGATACCCTCGACCTGCATCAGTCGCTTCACCCGCTCGTCCTCGCGAGCCTGGCACTGGATCATCTCGTCGAGACGGCACAGGTGTGCTTCATGCTCGTCCAACTCGCCGCGCAACTCCGCCAGCAGTTCAAGCATCGGGCCCGGCAGGCCGTTCCCGGCATCCTCCAGGGCCGTCTGCGCCAGTCGACGTGTAGCCGCGACGCCGTGTCGTATCTCGACCAGGCCAAACTCGCCCAACAGGCCGCGGATTTTGTTGACCAGCGCCGTCCGTGCCCTGATCAACCGACTTCTGATTCGGTGCAGGGCCTGGCTGGCCTGCTGCTCGGCGCTTTTCACCTCGACATGGCGCATCGTCGGCCGGCTGGCGGCCTCGCAGATTGCTTCGGCATCGTTGGCGTCGTTCTTGCCGCTCTTGACGTAGGGCTTGACGAACTGCGGCGCGATCAATCGCACCTCATGTCCCAAGGCGCTCAGCTCGCGGGCCCAGTAATGGGCACTGCCACACGCCTCCATCGCCACCGCGCAGGGTCCGAGTCGACGGAAGAAGCCCAGCGCTTGCGAACGCTTGAGCTGTTTGCGGCAGACTGCCTGCTCGTGGCTGTCGACACCATGAAGCTGGAACACCTGCTTTGCCAAGCCGACGCCTATCCGCTTGAGTTTCATGGTGACTCCTCCTCCGGTGGCTGCTGTTTTCAGCAACTTCAGTCTGGCGCTCTGACGCCGTAAGGAGGGGGAGTCCATTTCATTGCTCTAGCTGTCTCGTTCGAGCGGTTCGCCCTGTTGATCGACCTTGCCTAGATCGAAGATGCGCTGACACTGACCGGCACGATTTCTTTTTCTTTGTGCCATCGGTGCCTGCCGACCGAGCGCATTGTCTGGCCGGTCATCGGGATGGCCCTGTTCAAGAACGAGCCCATCTGGCTGATTGTGCAATAGTAGAGCTAGGTGTTCTAAGAACACATAAGAATAAATACAGAAGCTTTATTATCCCAAATTCTAAAAACTATAAAAAACCAATTAAATCAACCAATAATTGAAACCGCCTTACACGTTGACATTCCAGGCTTTCGCCTTTAAAAATACAAGAACACAGGAAATTAATGACAATATAGATAGTAAACTATCTATATTGTTATTCTATTCACTACAGGGAAGTACACTTATGAAAGTTGCCCTTGTCACGGGTGGAACGAGAGGTATTGGTTTCTCCATCGTCAAGCTACTCGCACTGGAAGAAGACTTAAGGGTCATCACGTGCGGCACCAAGCCTCACTCTAAAGTTAAACTTCCCGCGGGTGTTGAATACATTCAGTGCGACATCTCCAGCTTAAATTCCGTCACCGCAATGATTAAGCAGGTTATTGACGCGCATTCCAAGATCGACATACTCGTCAACAATGCCGGCATCTCTCACGTCAAACCTGATGGGCGATTCCTGATTGAGGACATCCAAGATGAAACTTGGCACAAAGTAATCAACACCAACTTATCCGGCGCCTTTTACACCTGCAAACAAGTGATTCCTCATATGAAAAGGAACCACTATGGCCGCATCATAAATATATCTTCAGCCTCAGCCAGATTTGGGGGAATACTCGCATCCGTTGACTACATTTCGTCAAAAGCGGGGCTTATTGGGTTAACTAAAGGACTCGCCTACGAGTTAAGGGATTGTGGCATTACAGTTAATACTGTAGCGCCCGGCCGAATAGACACAGATATGATCTCCGACGCCAACCTAAGCGCCGACTGGGCTAAAAACCATGTTCCCCTTGGCAGACTCGGCAAGGGGGAAGATATTGCAGGGATCATTTTGTTTTTAATCTCCAAACACGCTGACTACGTGCATGGAGCCACACTTGATTGTAATGGAGGCTGGGTCATAACTTAATTTTACTGATCCTCTAGGGAGAACATCTATGTCCAGCAGAGTCATTGTCGTAAGCGGCGGCACGAGGGGAATTGGCTTGGCCATCTCAGAGAGACACGCAATAGCCGGCGACACGGTGTTTTCACTATGCTTAAACCCTGAAAAAATCAGCAAGACGCACGCGAATATTCATGTAATAAAATGTGATGTTCGTGATTTCAAAGCAGTTAACGACTGTATAGATCAGATACTTTTAGAGGTGGGAAAGATTGATGCCCTCGTTAATTGTGCCGGCATCCAGCAACCACCGTCTGACGGTTTAGAACACATCGATTATGACGATTGGCGAAACGTCCTCGCCACCAATCTCGATGGCGTTTTCCATTTATGCAAAGCAGTGATACCTGGCATGAAAAGAAGGCGTGAAGGCGTAATCGTGAATATGGCGTCGGTGGCCGCCACCGATGGATACCCGATGGCCTGCGCTTATGCAACCTCCAAGAGCGCGCTGATCGGTCTGACGAAATCCCTGGCGAAGGAGCTGGCGACGTACAACATCCGGGTTAACGCGATCATGCCCAGCCTGACCATGACAGATGCCGCACTGGGGCTGCCTACCGAAACCTTAGAGCGACTTGTAAACCTGGTCCCTTTAGGAAGAATTGCGCTGCCTGAGGATGTTGCCGGCGTTGAGTTCTTTCTATCCAGTCCCGACGCTAACTACATCACAGGTGAGCTATTCAGAGTCGCCGGTGGGCGATAAAAATAGCTAAAGAGGATCGACTCATGTTGAACATCGGTATCGTTGGTCGCAATCACGGAATGAAACACCTGAAAAACATACAGCGCTATCATTCCAATAAAGCCTTGGTCAAAGGCCTTACTTACAAAGACCCTTCCAAAGCTTCTGGTCTTGAAAGTGAAATTCAGATGTACAATAGCTATAAAAAAATGATTAATGAGGCAAATTTAGACGCATTGGTCTTGGCCGGTCCACACAATCTAACCCGGGAAATAATCGAATTTAGCGCGGATAAAATTAAATTTTTCTTGATTGAAAAACCGGTGGCTCACAACTCGGCAGAAATCATAAAAATAAAAAAAATACTTCAAGAGCATAATTGCACGGCATTGATAGGGCATCACCGAAGATTCTCACCAAAGGTACAGGAGCTCAAAAGAATAATTGCTTCAGGAGCTATAGGAAACGTCATATCTTTTGATTCGGTGTGGTGCATCAAAAAAAACGATGAGTATTTCAACAATGATGAAGCTAACTGGAGAATTCACGCGGCCAAAGGGGGAGGTCCTTTAGCAATCAATGGAGTTCATGAAATAGACACTGTCAGGTTCCTTTTTGGTGAGATCGGTCTAACTAAGGCTATCTTAGGTAAAAGCAACAGACGCTTGGCCATCGAAGAAAATATCACTGCCATTTTCAAACTGGAAAACGGGATTATCGGCACTTTGCTGATAGGAGATAACATCCCGTCACCATTCAACTATGAAAAAACGATGAATGAAAACCATTCATTTCCGACAAGCAATGTGGATTTCCTAAAAGTCTTCGGCGACAAAGGCGCCATCACCTTTCCAAGTTTAACTTTATACCCATATGAAGGCTCTGGAGATTGGTTCTCCATGTTTTCAGCGAGTTCTATTGACTCTAAAGTGGTGTGCGAGGATCCGCTTAAGCTGGAAATGGACCATTTTATTAGAGTTATCGAAGGTAAAGACATGCCCTTGGTCAACATAGACGATGCTCTGAGTAACATGGTCGTTGTAGATAAAATAAAACAGGAGATTAAAAATGAAAGCGTTAATCTATGATGGAGAACGCGTCATTTATCAAGACATTGACCACCACGATGCTGAATTTTATCCTCGCCCCATAAAGATCAAGATCCAGCTGGCAGGCATTTGTTCGACTGATCTGAAAATCGTCGACGGCAAGTACTACAACAAAGCGTTGTTAAAGCCCAACGGAATACTCGGTCATGAAGGGTGTGGTCACGTTGCCCAAAGCGCTCCTGGTAGTCCCTTCAAGAGGGGAGACCATGTGGTGTTTGAGACCGTTTTCCCCTGCCAGAGATGTGACACATGTGTACAAGGCCTGACTAATTACTGCAGCAACTGGCTGCATATCGGTATTAATACCAACGGTACGTTTTCTGAGTACTTGACCATTGACGAGTCGATGGTTCACAAAATATCGAAAGACGTCCCTCCCCAAATCAGCGTGCTCGCAGAGCCGCTTTCCATTGCCCTGAACTCCATTGCCAGTATTTTTGAGGAACGTCGAAATAAGGCATTGACGGTCGCAGTCGTCGGACCAGGGATACTGGGTCTTCTGCATACACTCCTATTGGCGGAAAGCGATCACTCGGTCGATGTGTTTGGCCTGAGCAGCGACGATCAACGCCTTGAGAAAGCACTCAGCCTCGGCGCAAAAAATGCCTTCAAGACTGATGTCGCCCCAGCAACACTGCAGCAGTACGACCTCGTCATTGACTCGAGCAACACCAGTTCCGGTGCAGCGTTCGCACTGAATCGGTGTAAACCCGGCGGACATCTCAGAGTCCTGAACCTCTCAACAGAAAAAGGCATCAGCTCCTCCGATATCGTCAAAAGCGGGTGCCGTATATCGACGAGCAAAGGCATACACCACAGCCATATGGTGACGGCCTGTAACTACATAGAAACCAGTCGCCATAAGCTCACCGGACTGACGACTCACTTCTTTAACCCGAATGAATATCAACAGGCGTTCAATTTCGCTAGGAACAAGGAAGGAATCAAATCAGCCTTTAACTTCAACTGAGAAAAAGGCGGCGGACTTCACATGCTTAGCTATGATCGTATTGAAAAAAATATCCGTTATCAGATCTTCAAACTGTGCCATGACTCGGGGGGCGGACATATTGCCTCTTCGCTGTCGATGGTCGAAATTTTATGGTCTGTTTTTTCCACTCACTACAAACCACCGCACGATAGGTTTTTGCTGAGTTCCTGCCAAGGTGCACTAGCCCTATATTGCGTGCAACATGCACTAAAAAATCAAGAATTCAAACTTTCTGAGTTTTTAAAAGAGGGATCAGATTTAACCATGTTCCCTAATGACGACCTACCGTTTTCAGACATGACCTCTGGTTCTCTCGGCCATGGAATCTCCATGGCTGTTGGAATGGGCCTGCATAAAAAGTTTAACACTGCCGTAGAGGGAACCTTGTATGTGGTCGTCGGTGATGGTGAACTTGATGAAGGTAGTAACTGGGAAGGGATCATGGCAGCCGCTCACTTCTCGATCAATAATCTCATCATCATTATTAATTACAATAAAGTTCAAATTGATGGCACTACCGCGATGGTGATGAATATCGAACCCTTGGTCGACAAGCTAACTTCCTTTGGCTGCAACGTACTCAGTGTGAATGGACATAATACTGAAGAAATTATCGATGCCATTAGCACCATCAAGCAAAATAAAACCGAAGGTCCTTCTGTACTGATCGCCCATACCATAAAAGGGCATGGCATCAGCTTTTGTGCTAAAGATCTCAGTTGGCACTATCGAGTCCCTACTGCATTGGAGTTGGATTTTGTAAAAAGCGAATTGGATGTTCACTGAACCACGCTAGGAGCCGCGCAGATGAAGAAAGATTTAAGGGACATCATTAATAATCACATTATTTTATACGCCGAAAGTGCGGACATTTACGTCCTGGCTGTCGACTCGGCTATCTCTTCAAACCTGCACGTTTTCAAGAATCGACTGGGTCATCGCTTTATCGATGTGGGAGTGGCCGAACAAAACGCCTTTGACGTCGCTGCTGGACTTGCCCGAGAAGGGGCGACGGTGTTCGTGTTTGGAATATCGACCTTTCTGCTATACCGAGGGTACGAACAACTACGTTCAATAATTTGTGAGAACAAGCTCAAGGTTATATTTGTCGGTCTTTGGTGCGGCCTCTATTACTCCGACCAGGGGTATACGCATTTACAAATAGATGATATCAATGTTACTCGGTCGCTACCGAACCTCAACATATACTCGCCTTACAGTATTCTCAGCACTAAGTACTGCCTTGACGATGCGCTTGAGCACCAGGGACCGTCATACTTTAGAATCGAGAATCCGCTTCCCGGGAGTGATTACCTCGATGCCCATGTGGCCTCGAATCCGTCCACGTTCAAGGATTCAAATGCGTTAGCAATACTTGCGACAGGCCAGTCGGTAAAACGAAGCTTACTTGCCTCGGAACACATAAAGTCAAGTTTAAAACTTGACATCCCCGTGCATCCATTGTGCGACTTAGACGTTAAGCGCTTGCAGTCACGTACCCAAGAATACGTGGACAATTACCAAAACCTGCTGATCGTAGAAGAACACTTGGCGTTCTGCGGAACCGGAGCCTCCATAGGGTTTTCGTCGTCCTTGAAGCAGGCCGGTAGCAGGATACATTGCCTGGGGGTGGGTGACCTAGTCGTTCGCAACCAAACCTATGACCGAGCTTTAGAATTTCACACCCTTAACATCCCTGGAATTATCAATAAATGTCTGAGTATATTGGAGGGTTGATCGATGAAGATTTATATCAATGAGGGTAGTTTCGGATTTGCTATGTCACCATTGGAAAAGATAAACCTGATCTCCAACTCGCAATTTTCTGGTATTGGATTATGGTTCGAGAAGCTTGATCTTTGGCTTGATCAGGAGAATACCGATGTGCAGGACATAAAATCTGCATTGCAGACAAAAAAAGTCGACGTAATTGAGATTAATTTCTTAAAATTTCTTTTCACTCATGAGTATGAAAGCCCAGAACTACAGCATGAAATTTCGCAAGGAATTTATTATGCAAAGCTGTTCGGTGCGCCCTTTCTCACTGCGGCGACATTTGGAGAAAACCTTCAACCATCTCTATACAGAGAGAACATCAGAAAGCTCTCAGAAAAGCTGGAGCAGGAGGATCTTTCCCTAGCGATCGAGTTCCTTCCCTGGACAGAGATCCCTTCAATCACAGGGTTACACGAACTGCTCGCCGCTGTCGACCGAGACAACGTGGGCATTCTGTTAGATACCTATCATTTCTTTATGGGTGACCCGGATCTGAACGCGTTGGAGAAGATTCCATCGGAAAAGATCTTTCTCATCCATATCAATGACTTGATTAATAACCCCGACCTTTTTTCGAAGCTGTCACTGATCGAAATAACCCGCGGCTACCGGGTAGCACCCGGACTGGGTAACTTTCCTCTTATCCCGTTTTTTAAAACCCTTCGGAAAATGGGTGTCAAGGCACCGGTCAGTTTGGAGGTACTGAACAAGGACTCAGCATCACAGCGCCACATTGACTCTGTGCTCAACGCCTATACTTCAACATTGCAGCAAATAGGAGCATAAACCATGGCTTCAGGACAATTGACCGCCGTAGTGACAGGCGCAGGTGGCACAATCGGCACATGTCTATCCTCGCGCCTGGCAAGTATGGGCTACAACTTGGTAGTTATTGATACTCACAAAATCAATCTGGGCGCTCTTCAATCGAAAATTCACACCGAACACCCTGAAACTCAAGTACTTGCGCTAGAAGTTAATATTTCTTCATCCCAAGAAGTGATACAGGCGGCACAGGTGGTCCAGGATAGATTCAACGGCATCGACATACTGATCAATAACGCAGGCATCTCTCCAAAGTTATCCAATGGCAAGAGAATACCGGCCTTGGATATCGATGATCAGGAGTGGGACCTTGTAATGCAAACTAATTTAAAAAGCGTTTTTTTGATGTGTAAGTATTTTTTTGGTGTTCTGAAAGCCAAGGAAGGAAAAATTATCAATATTGCATCCATGATGGGCGCCACCGGCTCTGGAGTTGGCACTCACCAGATATTTCCCTATAGTGTCTCTGCAGCTCATTACAGCGCATCAAAAGCTGGCGTGATCAACCTCACAAAGTCCTTGGCACGCGAATTCAGCGAATTCAATATCCCGGTCTACGCTATTGCTCCCGGTGCGGTTTCCGGCGGGATGGGTAAATTCGATGAGAGCTTCATCAAAAACCTGAAAGAACAAATACCCAGTCATCAGTTAGGCACTCCTGAAGAAATTGTGAACACGCTCACTTTTCTACTGACCTCCGGCATGAGCTTAACCGGGCAGACCATACACGTTAATCATGGTTGGTTCATGGGAGGCTAGTCATGTCAGCGCGGATAATTTATTCGGGAAAACACATCGTAATCTCTCACTGCCGGGACTGTGAAGTTCCTGGCTACATGATCATTTCGTTTCAGCGGCTCGTATCTAAGCTCGCGGAACTCAGTTCGGCGGAAAGTGCTGAACTGATGAATGGCTTAGCTTTTGCGGAACGAGCCTTAAACACTCTATTTTCTCCTGAAAAAATATACATAATGCGTATTTCTGAGCTCAATCCTGAACTGCATTTTCATGTTTTCCCCAGGTATGCTTCTGTGACCAAATTATATTTGGCGGAACACAATGAACGTATTATTGATGGTCCTTTTTTTTTCAGCTGGGCGCGGAAAAGGTTCGGTAGCTCACAGTCAGAGCCGACCCAAGAGGTATTGGACGCTCAATCAGTACTCAAGGAAACCCTCAGGGCCTATTTTTCGCAGCCTCTATAAACACGAAGCGTCGTAGTTGTGTAGATCGCCATAGGCTGGGAAATATGTTGAGACGATTAGGGCGTAGACTGCGCCCTAGAGTCCGCTTGAGTGACAGACACTACTTCAGCAGCGGTGTAATGTCCCAGCGAAACCTGCACAGGTTACGCGGCTAAAGCATAGGCCTCGGCCGGCGTTTTCATAGAAAGCGCTCCATGAACCTCATCTTCAACAGAGGTAAAGGCCCGCCAATGCTGTGCTCCCGATTCTTTTCTGGAGCCAGCCACATGATGTGACCCGATGTCAAAGTCGAAAAGGTCTATCTCTACCCCAAACCCGTCGACTTCCGGAAATCCATCGATGGCCTCACCGCCCTGGTCGAACTCGATATCCGGCTGGCGGTGTTCGATCCGGTGCTGTTCGTTTTTCTCAACCGGGCGCGCAACCGGGTGAAAATCCTGTACTGGGGTGTGTCACGAACGCTGGCGTAAGCCAGCGATGCTGTATCAAAGATGGGAGTAGGCCTCCCGGAGTCTGCTTGCAGGAGCTGGCTTCAAACCGCCCGGTGCTGCTGCGTTCAAAAGGCGTGGTGGTGAGCGACCGTTGGAAAAGGCGCCGATAACGGCGTCAGGTACGTATTGAGAAGATGAGCGAAAGCAAACCGTCCGAAGACGCATCGTTAAGGATTCAAACGCTGCCAAAACCGAGGTCGCCCAATAGCCTCGGGATCAGTCTGGAAGATACCTGTCTACTGTCCAGATGGCAGCCGGTGTATAGGCGGCATGAGCTCAATACAGGCTTTGATATGGAACGTGAGAACCTCGCCTTTGATGCCAAGGGAAATGACAAGCGGCTACCACCGCGAGGAAGAATACCGATGCAAAGGTCGAGGGGCGGAGCCATTCGTAGTAGTGACGAAGTTCTTGTAATGAGAATGGAGCGAAGGGGTGGCGTTGCCCGGCTGGCTTATGTCATCAACCTGCTTCGGTGGGGAGGAGTGTCATGAGCACAGCAAAGTCGTACAGCATTTCCAAACTGACAGTTTGGGAGGCCTACCAGCGTGTGAAAGCCAATCGAGGAGCCGCTGGGATAGATGAACAATCTATTGCCCAGTTCGAGCAGAAGCTGCAACGGAACCTTTACAAGGTTTGGAACCGCATGTCGTCGGGTTCCTATTTCCCGCCGCCGGTTAAGCAGGTGGAAATTCCGAAGCAATCAGGAGGCAAACGCAAGCTGGGTATTCCAACAGTAGCCGATCGGGTGGCCCAGACCGCCGTCAAGCTGCTTATAGAGCCGAGTCTGGACTGTCTGTTCCATCCGGATTCCTATGGATACCGGCCGGGAAAGTCAGCCAAACAGGCGGTGGAGATCACTCGCAGGCGCTGCTGGAATATTAATTGGGTGGTGGAGTTCGATATCAAGGGAGCCTTTGATCACATTGATCATGAGCTGCTGCTCAAAGCGGTCAGGCATCACATAAAGGATGAATGGATTCTGTTGTATATCGAGCGGTGGCTTAAAGCGCCGTTTGAGACTGCAAATGGGGTTCAGGTACCGCGTGAAAGTGGTACACCTCAAGGAGGGGTGATCAGCCCGTTATTGATGAACCTGTTCATGCATTATACGTTCGATGCCTGGATGCAGCGGACTTTTCCAGGTTGTCCATTCGCACGCTACGCCGACGATGCGGTGGTTCATTGCCGTAGCGAAAAGCAGGCGTGCGAGGTCATGTCGGCCATCAAGGCACGCTTGGAAGAGTGCCTGCTGACTATGCACCCGGAGAAGTCGAAGATCGTCTATTGCAAGGACAGCAACCGTAAAGCGGTGTACCCAATGACGCAGTTCACGTTTCTGGGATTCACCTTCCGGCCACGAGAGGCATGGGGCAATAATGGACGCCGGTTTACCAGCTTCCTGCCCGGTGCTAGCAACGAGGCTCTGAAACGAATGCGTCAACGAACTCGCAGCTGGAATATCCAGCGGCAAACACCGGCCAGCCTTCTTGAATTATCACAACAGTACAACGCTACCCTGCGTGGGTGGTGGAACTACTATGGGACTTTCTACAAAACGGTCATGCGCAAGGTTTTCAATCATTTTGACTTGAAGCTGCAACGCTGGGCCCGTCAGAAGTACAAACCACTGGCAGGACATAAGCGCCGCAGTGCTGATTGGCTCAACCGGATGAAGAAAGCGTGCCCATCGCTGTTCGTGCACTGGCATGTCTTTGGAAATGAGACTCGACTGGGTAACGGGAGCCGTATGAGCTGAGAGGCTCACGTACGGTTCTGCGAGAGGCTGAAGGTGAAACCCCTACGGCCTACTTACCAGCGCAACGGCTTCTGTCTATGGCTAAAGCGCCTGGAGGCCGAGCGCTTCAAGGCGCCGCCGGAGCCCGGCGACGAGGCCATCGTATTGAGCGCCGAGGAGTTGAACTGGCTGCTGGATGGCTTCGACCGCTGGCGCAACCGTCCGCACCGGGTGATGGTGTGTCGTCTTTTCCGGCGATTTTCTGGCTTGAAAAGAGCCTTGGGAAATCACGAGGCGCTACTGCTCTTGCCCATCTTGGTATCGATTGATGCCTGAGCCTTTCTGGCTGCAGCATGGCTCCTTTGAATCACGAGCTGAACGATGCCGTTGACCACCAGGTGCTGCCTGGCACGGGTAGCGGCCACATACAGCAGGTTCAATTCATCGACCTTTTGCTCTGGAGAAACTTTCTCGTCGTCGAAGATATCCGGGAAATCCTCCTCCAGCACCACGATGTCCCACTCTAGGCCCTTGGCCCGGTGCACCGTGCTGACGGTGATGTCCGCCTCGTCGGGGTCATCCGTGGAATGGCGGCGCAGCGCGGCAATCAGCCGCGGGACATTGGGGTGCTCCTCGAGGAGGCGGACCATCCGCTTCATCTCCGGGTCCCGGGATTCTTCGGCGGCCTCGGAGAAGTCGGCGAAGGTCTTGAACTGCGCCAGCAGCCGCTGGTTGCGAATCCGGTCGGCCTGCTCCTCCCGGAGATGATGGACATCCTCCAGGTCGGAGAGCTGGTACGCCTCGATCCCGCCGTTCCAGTGCACGGCCTTGCCCTGGCTCACCGCGACGATGGCGCTCATGATCACGCCGATCACCGTCCGGTTGAGCACCGTGTAGCGCTCGCACCCGAACGGCAGGCGCGTCGACACCCGATCGCGCGGGCCGAGCCCCACCAGGGGGCGAGTCTCGCCCTGCAGCGCGAGGATGGCATTGGCCACGCCGGCGATCATCGGCCCGAAGCGAAACGAGTTGGTCAGGTAGAGGACATCGGCGCCCTCCTCGATCTGCTCGTCGAGAGCGTTCTCGGCACCGCGCCAGCGGTAGATCTGCTGCCACTTGTCGCCGACGAAAATCTTCCGTGCCGATTGCCCGGCCACCAGGGCGGCGGTGACCGGGTTGCTGTCCTGGGCCTCGTCGAACAGGATCACCTCGTAGGGCAGCTTCGGCCGGCTCAACTGGAACAGCTTCAGGTAGGCGTCGTGCTGGCAGGGAAACTTGTGCTGGGGATCGATCATCGCCTCCCACAGCCGCTGGGCCGAGCCGATGGTTTGGCCGATATGAGCGTCCCCGCAGGTGGCCAAGGTCTCCTCGTCGAGCCCGGCAAGCGCATGGGCCAGGCCGATCTCCCGGTCGGCGCTCGAGAGATAGGCGGTGAGCACGGCCAGGGCATCGCGCACGCTGCCCCAGTGGCGGGTCTCGAGCAGGCCCGCGGCGTCGGTCAGGCGGACGTTGCCCAGCTTGTGTTGGTAGCGCTGGCCGAAGCCGGGCCAGGCCAACTGGTGGGAGGTCTTGCAGACCACGTTGCGCGGGAACTTGGCCGCGCCCTCGTCGCGGATGGCGCGGTTGTAGGCCAGGTACAGCATGCGCAGGTGGCGGTGCTGCTCGGCATAGGCCACCAGGGTGGTGGTCTTGCCGCAGCCGGCGTAGGCCTTCACCACCAGGTGGTTGCCCTCGTACTGGATGATGGGGAGTTGTTCTGCTGTCGACTTCATCGAGCGTGATCCTGTTGAACCATGAAGTCGACGATGGTTGCAGGCGCGGCAGAGGCTGTGCGGCCTTTTCCGGCGGTTTTCTGGCTTGAAAGAAGGAAGGCCGGCCGCGCCACGGGCAGCCTCAGGTGCCGTATTTGGCGTGGTTCTTGGCGCGACGGATGTTGTAGCCCTTGATCCAGCTACTCATCTCCGGCGTCAGAGGCTTGGACTGCAGGGAGCTGCTGCGCCAGGCACGATCCGGCGGCTCCTTCAGGAAGGCCTGGTAGGCGTAGTAGGCCCACCCCTCCTTCTTTCCCTTGGCGCGGGCATAGCCCAGCAGCTCCCGGTAGATGTCCTGCTTGCAGGTCGGCCCGAGCACCTTGCGCCGATCGTCGAGCTTGGCGAGTTTGCCTGGCGCCACGGCCACGCCATCGGGCAGCAGGATCTCGTGGGCACATTTCGGGCAGCGCAGACCGCTGAACACGAAGCCGCAGTGCGGGCAGGCCTTGGTCTTGTGCTCGTGGTCCTCCTTGCTCTGCTGGCGCCGATCCACCGGCTCGCCGTCGCCGATATCCAGGCGGTCGGGCAGCGTATCGGTCGGTCGTCCGTTGAGCAGCAGGTTGCCGGCGTGGTCGATAATGATGCAGTCGGTTTTTCCCGTTTCCGGAGAGGGACGCAATCCGCGACCGAGCATCTGGTAATGCAGCATGAGCGACTTGGTGGGGCGGGCCAGCACCAGGCAGGCGATCTCCGGATCGTCGAAGCCCTTGATCAGCATGGCCACCGAGACCAGCACCTTGATCTTGCCGGCCTTGTAGAGCCGCAGGATCTCGTCGACTTCATGCTGCGGCATGTAGCCGTCGATATGCGCGGCCATGACGCCGGCGGCGAAGAAGGCTTCCGCAAGACGTTTAGAGTGCACCACATTGCAGGCGAAGACCAGGGTCTTGCGGTTCTCGCCCAGCGCCTTCCAGTGGGAGACGACATCGCCGACCAGTTGGGCGTCGCCCATCACCTCGGCCAGCTCGTCCTCGATCCAGTCGCCGTTGGCCTTGGTGCCCACGCCCTTGAGCGAGGGCACGAACGGAGCCCAGCACTGGGTCGGCACCAGATAGCCCTGCTCGGTCAACTCCTCGGTGGTGATGCAGCTGACCAGCCGGTCGAAGATCTTGCCCAGGCCGCGGCGAAACGGCGTGGCGCTCAGGCCGATCACCGGCACCCGGTTGGCGCGGCACCAGTCGATCAGCTCGAGGTGGGGCTTGTGGAGGATGTGCGCCTCGTCGATCAGCACCAGGTCCGGCGGCTGCGCGGCGAGCAGGTGTTGCAGCCTTGGCCGCAGGCTCTGCACCGTGCAGATCTGGATGGGCTTGCCGTAGTCGGTGCACGGGTGGTCCGCCTGAATGGCGCCGGCATACAGGCCGCTCTGGTGGAAGCGGCTCAGGGCCTGGTCGAGCAGGTTCACGCTGTCGACGACGAACCAGGCCCGCCGCCCTTTCGCCTGCGAGCCGGCGATGATGGCCTTGGCGACTTCGGTCTTGCCGGAGCCCGTGGGACTCATGAGCATTTGCACATACTGCTTCGCGGCAATGCCTTGCCGAAGCAGGTGAAGTTGGTCGTTCTGATAAGGACGAAGTTCCATCGGTGTCTCCCTGCAAGTAGTGCAAACAGGGATAACACCGCCGCCCAAAATCCCAAGCGAAGATCCGGGCGGGCTAATCAACTGGGTTCAACTTTCCGGAATGGCCTGGGTCAGCTTGATCAACTCGACCAGCGAGGTGGCATTCATCCAGGGGCAGGCTTTCTGAAGTTGCCGGATGAACAAGGCCGACACGAAGAACAGATCGGCGGGAATGATCGGGACGCCTTTTACGCCTTGCTCCCTGGCGAACACCTTGACGTACACGCGGCCCCCTTCCTGCCGCTCCATCGAGAACCCCTTGTCCTTGTCCTGGCCGTGATTCTTGAACTCGCATCCGGGCAATACGCCCAGCAACACGGCGGTCACGACCGGCATCTCGGCGCGTGTCAGTTGCAGGCGGATCTTCTGTGACCAGTCGTACTGCATGGGACCGGCCGCGTTGGTCGCATCGAGCGCCACCGTAGGGAAGCCCTGGCGGGTGGTGTCGGCCTCGAAGCACAGGGCGAACCGGCCGCCATAGACATGCACGGAGGCATTGTCCATGCGAGGGTCCGGCTGTTCCGGCGTCGGGTTGGACGTTGTGTCGATGGCCGCTTCCGAGCCGATACCCGCGGCGCTCAGCACGTCGGCCAGAAAGCGCCGGGCCTCCGCATCCTGGGGTGCCCGGTCGATGGCGGCGACGATTCGCGCTCGGTCCTCGACCTGGAGAACCGAGGCGATCTTTTCCTGCGGGATTCGCGGGAGCCCGAGCTCGGCCAGAGCCGCGTTGATCGCGGCCAGGGTGGGTCGGACGGACAAGGCGTTGGGATGCGGCGGCATGACAAGCTACAGGCCGGCGTCAGCCGGCATTGGCCAGCGGTTCTTCTTGTTGCGCGCCTTCAAGCCAGCTGTCCACCACTTCGGCCCCAAACTGCTCCTTCCAGGCCTTGAGCGTGCGCTGGTTGCCGCCCTTGGTGACCACGATCTCATGGGTATAGGGGTTGCGGTAGCGTTTCGCCTCGCGCTGCCGGCGCGCTTGCTTTGGCTGCTTGATAGAGGGGGCGGCCTGCTTAGCCTGCTGCGGATCAAGCAGCAGGTTGATGTCGCGCAGGGTCTTTCCATGCTCCTGCATCAGCTGGCGAAGCTTTTGCTCGAACTCCAATTCCTCCTGCAAGTTCTGATTCCCCTTCAGGGCCTCAAGTTTGGCCTGCAACTCGTTGAGCGCCTCTTCGGTGGCCCGAAACTCCAAGATCTTGGACATCTAAATTCCCTCGTCGATTAATTATGCCTACGGCAACATATTACTACTGCTGTTGCTTCAAGCAAATAAAAGCTCACTTGATTATTCCACTGAACTGCAACAGCAAGTGCCCCACGACATAACCCGCACTGGGCCAGCCCAAATACCAGGCTATTGTTTTCAGGCGCTCGTACATGGTGTTTCTCCTCGAGGTCGATACTTTTTAAGCCGCTCGCTCTGGCAGGGAGCAACGCCTGGCCAAGAGCGAGCCGGTGAACTCCATTTCAATGCAGGTTCGACAAAACCCAAATCCACATCGGCCTATCAATCCCGGGCTGTCACTCGATCACGAAGATGCATGGCCACCTCGATCGTGAAGAGCAGACGCTGCAGGTCGATGCCCTCCTCCAACTCGGCCAGAAGCCGCTCGGCGACGGCTTCGGGCTGGCGCCCCGCCTGCATCGCCTGGTCGGCCAGCTCGAACAGCTTCAGCGCGGTCGGCTTCTTGGCCGCTGCGTGCGGCGCCGCCGGTTGCGGGGCGGTTTGCTCGACCAGGAGCACGTCCTGCAACGTCGGAGTGGCGGCGGGTGCAGAGGGCGTTTTGGCTGGCGCCGGGGGCTTGTCCTTGAGGCGGATCTCGCGGGCGGCCTTGGACAGGGCCAGCGCGCCTTTCGCGCAGATCTCCTGCTGGCGCGTCCGGTCCAGCTTGGAGACGTGTTCGGCGGCGGAAACGCTCACCTTGCCAGTTCTCACCGCCTCGACCAGCTCCGGGGCACCTTCGCGCACCACGCGGCTGGCGGAGGAGACCGAGCGCGGGCTGATCCCCAGCAGCCTGGCAGCCTGCTCAATCCCCATGGCGTTGTCGTGCGAGGTCTCTCCCGGGGCCGAGGCCTTCGCCTCTCGTTCGCGCAGTGCGGACAGCTCGGCAGCGATCACCGCCCGTTGGGCGATGGACAGTTGCCGGCGGTGCAAGTTGAGGCTCAGCACGAGTCCGAGGGCGTCGGCGCCTTCGAACGGGCGCGTGGCAGGCTCTCGTCCCAGTTCCAGACAGGCGCGATAGCGGTTGCGGCCATCGAGGATCCGGCCTTCGAATAGGACGATCGGCTCACGCTGGCCATGGTGCTCTATGTCCTTGACGAGGTTGGCGAAGTCCTCACCCTGCAGGAGCGGAAAGAGATTGGAGAATGGATGGAACTCGAGGGCTTGAAGGTCCATGTCGAATGTCGTGACTGCTCCCCGCCCTATCGGGCGAGGCTTCCCACTTCTCAGGCTGCCACCGGCGACACACCGGATTTACGCAAGCCTCGATGGGCAGAGACGGACAGTCCTTCCGCCTTCAACTTCAAAATGCCTTGCCGCTTGATGTTCAGGGCAGCATTGACGTCTCGGTCATGATGGGTGCCACAATCGGCACACTGCCATGCACGGACACCCAGCGGCATCGACTCTGCCCTGTAGCCGCATACGTGGCACGTCTTCGAGCTGGCGAACCACTGGTCGATCCTGACCAGGTGTCTGCCCTGTGCCTTGGCCTTGTACTCCAGCTTGATCAGCAGAGAGTGCCATGCGGCATCGGCAATGTGTTTGGCCAGCTTGCCGTTTTTCAGCATGTTCTTGACTTGCAGGGTCTCGACGATCACCGCTTGGTTGTCGCCAACGATCGTGTGAGACAGCTTGTGCTGGAAGTCATTTCTGGCGTTGGCCACGCGCTCGTGAGCCCTGGCCAGCTTGCGGCGGGCTTTCGCCCGATTGGCACTGCCCTTCCGGCAGCGCGACAGCGCCTTCTGCTTGCGCCGAAGGTTCGCCCTGGCACGCTTGAGAAAGCGCGGGTTGTCGATCTTGGCTCCGTTGGAGTCGATCAGCAGGTGGGTCAGGCCCACATCGAGACCCAGCACCTTGCCCGCGTCGAGCGTCGTCAGCGGCGCCGGGGCTGCCTCACCGGTATCAACCAGGAGGGAGGCGTAGTACTGGCCGGTAACGGTGCGGCTCAGCGTGATGCTTTTCAGCTTGCCGCCCTGGGGCCGATGAATCCGCGCCTTGATCGGCCCCAGCTTGGGCACCTTGATCCAGTCGTCACCGACCTTCACCCCCACGCAGTGATAGCTGGACTGCTTGCCGCGTTTGCTCTTGAAGCGCGGATACCGGGCCTTGAGCCTGGGGTTGAAGAAGTTCTGGAAGGCCTTGTCGAGGTTGAGGCACGCCTGCTGGAGCGCCATCGAATCCGCCTCTTTCAGCCAGCCGTACTTCCGGGAAGTCTTGGCGACCGGCAGCAGCTTCTTGATGTCGTGCCTGGCACTCAGGGACTGGCCGTGGTGCTTGTAGCGATGGGACATGATGCGAAGACCGCTGTTGTACACGAACCGCACGGCACCGAACTGGCGATGCAGAAACTCCGCCTGTTCGGTGGTCGGGTAGAGGCGTACCTTGGTGGCCTTCAGCATGATTCACACCAGAAAGCTGGGTAAATATATAGTATTCAGCCCAACGGCTCCGTCAACCCTTGCGCCCCTCAGGCGTGCCATGCGCGCCCCGCTTTCCTCCCCGCCCGAATGGGCGAGGGTTCACGCGGATTTTTGCTGAATTGAGGTTGATGCTTCAACAGGACGTTAAGGAAATCCTGAAAAAGACTTCCCGATTCTGGTGAAATACACCCGCTCCCTTGTCCGAGTTTCCCGATGAAGCAACTGTCCTTCGCCGATGCCGAGTATGCCGGCAAGCGCAAGCAGACCCGCCGCGAGCGCTTCCTGCTCGAGATGGACCAGGTGGTGCCGTGGCAGGGGCTGATCGCCCTGATCGAGCCCTACTATCCCAAGGGCGAAGGCGGTCGGCCCGCCTACCCGCTGGCAGCCATGCTGCGCGTGCACCTGATGCAGAACTGGTTCGGCTACAGCGATCCGGCGATGGAGGAAGCGCTGTACGAAACCACTCTCCTGCGCCAGTTCGCCGGCCTGAGCCTGGAGCGCATCCCGGACGAAACGACCCTCCTCAACTTCCGTCGCCTGCTGGAGAAGCACGAACTGGCCGGGGGAATACTGGAGGTGATCAACGGCTATCTGGGCGAGCGCGGACTGTCGCTGCGCCAGGGCACCATTGTCGACGCCACCCTGATCCATGCGCCGAGCTCGACGAAGAACAAGGACGGCAAGCGCGACCCGGAAATGCACTCGACGAAGAAGGGCAACCAGTACTACTTCGGCGCAAAAGCTCACATTGGTGCCGACGCTGAGTCGGGTCTGGTGCACAGCGTGGTGGTCACGGCAGCCAACGTGGCAGATGTCACCCAAGTCGACCAACTGCTGCATGGCGAGGAAAACGTAGTGAGTGCCGATGCGGGCTATACCGGCGTAGAGAAGCGCCCCGAGCATGAAGGTCGGCAGGTCATCTGGCAGGTCGCGGCCCGGCGCAGTACCTACAAGAAGCATGGCAAGCGTAGCGCCTTATACAAAGCGATCCACAAGATCGAGAAGGCCAAGGCCCAGGTACGAGCCAAGGTCGAACATCCGTTCCGCGTGATCAAGCGCCAGTTTGGCTACACCAAGGTGCGCTTCCGGGGATTGGCCAAAAACACGTCACAGTTGGTGACGCTGTTCGCCTTGTCGAATCTGTGGATGGCGCGCCGATATTTACTGGCGAATGCAGGAGAGGTGCGCCTGTAATGCGGGAAACGGTTGCTGCGACGTGCTCGCGGCAGCTAAAAAACGCAGAAACGAGCGGGTGATCTGATCGTTTTTGATCGATTCTCCGCTTTCAAAGTCGGCGGGGGGCTGAAGTCAGCCAGAAATACATGACTACTTCAGACCATCCCTAAACAAGAACGTTCGCGGTGGGTGGGCTTTTCCGGCGATAAAGTGGCTGGAAATTAACTTCGGCAGGCGGCAAAAAGCAGAAAGGCCACCGTGGGGGTGGCCTTTCGCTTAGTACTGGCTTTCCAGGTGCTTGATCAATTTCTCGAGTTCGGCTTGATCGGGCTGTTCGTAAACGAAGCGGAGAGTGTTATCGGAAAGGACCTCCATTACACCCCATTCGATATCCCGGAAGGTTTCATGGGGCTCGGGGGGAGCGACCCAGTAGGGGAAGCGGCGTATGACATATGGATTAGAGTTCTTCATGCAAATTCCCTTTCTCAGCGGTGTCTGAGGAGGATGGACCATTTTCAGCGGTTTTTATGTGAGCGTCGTCATTGTGCAGTTTGGTATTGCTACTGTTTCAATAGCCTTATGCTTGCCCTGGCAAGCTCCAGAGATTAACTCAGCTTAACATGACCATGAAGCGATAAGGAAAATCCTGCTGGCTAGGTTGACGTATCAGTGCAGCCATAGCAAAACAGCCGCAAAAGCCAGCATTCCCTTGAAATGGCTGGCCCTCTTCTCATAGCGAGGAATGACGGCCTGGATCTGGCGCTCCTTCAGCCAGGCCAGAAGCGGGTTGGCGTCATAGCCCTTGTCTGCCAGCAGTGCCGACGTGGCGATCCCCGCCATGAGGGGGATCGCCTGGCTAATATCGGCCGCTTGGCCTTCCGTCAGGATGAAGCGAATCGGTAATTCCAGCGCATCGGTCAACCTTGCTGCTGAAGCCTCCTCGCGAACGCCCCAGTGCCTCCTGGGCCGCAGTACTGCTGGCCGCCCCGGCTGCACAGGCATAGACACGCACGACGGAGCTGTCGATGCAGACGTGCTGAAGGTCGGCGTCCCGAGCCAGTACCGAGTGAAGCCGCCCCCAGACGCCGAGCCGGCACCAGCGGGCGAAGCGTTTGAAAACGCTGTTCCATGAGCCGAGGCAACGAGGCAGCATCCGCCATTGAGCGCCGCTGCGCAGTATCCAGAGCACTGCTTCTACGAACCGGCGACAGCCGAGAGTACGGGTCAGCCGGATCCCCTTCGTGGCGCTCAGCAGGTTTTGGATACGGGACCGGTCGGTATCACTCAGACGGCTTCCGGAGGGGCTTTCGGAGCGAGCCACAGCGCAGTCTGGGCTGCGTTCAGGGCCTCGGCGAGGAACGGTACATTGTCCAGGCTGCCACAAATCACGGGCTTCGCACCTTCACGATCCGAGGGCAGCGTGAGGGTGATGTCCTCGGGAGCGTCCAGGTCGACAGTGAATTGGTACTGAGGCAGAGTCGAGAGGACCACCGTTGCGATGGTTCCAGCGAATGTCACGGTCGCTTCAAGATGGCGCCTCTGGTGCTTGAAGCGCACCTTCAGCACTTTTGCACCAGAGGTATCCATTTTTAAAACCTCCCCGTCAGTTCAAACGCAAATTTGCGATCGTGCTCTGTGCTGTTTCCGCTGCCTGGCTCTGCTGGGCAGCTTCGCTGATGAGAGGCACCTGAGCTGACAGCAAGGCTTGCCGCGCACACTCCGCACACTTGCTCCACAGCTCGGTGGCAATCACATATCGGGCCAATACATCCAGGTTCTCCAGATCGGACTTCATGATGATCGTCTGGTGGGAGACCGCAATGATACGCAAATCATAGACTTTGCTGGGTTCGACGTTATTTGTCATTTCCATGGTTTTATCCTTAAATTTCCATGCAGGGCATTGCATATGGTGCAATGATCCTTTTCTAGAATTCTATTAATATTCAAAGAGTGTCTGAGCAGGCGGACGGATCGGCTAGATAACCGCCTGTCCAATTCGAATACCAGGCTTACGGGCCCTGTATTTTAAATTAGCCATGAAGTTCAAGGCAATAAATCACTGTTATTTATGGTAGCGGTATAGGCTTCGCGGGCATGATTGAACGTCTGGCTGGTGTAACTCAGAAAACATGAATTACCGGACCTTTGAGGATCGAGGGTGATCTCGATAGGACCATTGCTGAAAATGGCTATGAAGTGGCCCTGGAGACTATCGCGCTGACTGACCAATGTGAATGCATTTCGCAAGTACTCCAACAGGTACGGGTACTGGACCTTTTCGAACTGGAAGTAGAGGGCATCCAGACAATGGTCGCGATTGAAGGCCAGTTCCGCACCGAGAATGCCTAACTCACTTAGTTCATAGGCAGCGATCCTGAATAATGGTCCGCCTGTGTAGGAATGCCCAATCATTGAGTCCAGCGATTTGAACGTATTTCTGATGTCCGAAAGTGTTGCGCCAATATCCAGTCCGATTACCGCCGGGTTGGATAGAACACTGAAGCTCAGGCTCAGTGGGGTCACGGGGTGGCTCCTTGATCTCGATTACGAGCCTTGAGTGTGCGCGTCGCCTTCGGCCGTGTGTGGTCATTTCAGGCCATTTTCTGGCTTGAATTCGGTGTTTTGAACGCTTCGTTTTTTGGCGGCTCGGTGCTGAGAGTCGATCGTCGATCCCTGATCAGCTTCTCCTGGTTGGGAGAGGAGGCCGAACCGTTACGCGCCGGTGACGAACGAGCGCAGTGGCTGTTTGGGAATGCTGTCCGATCCAAGGCAAAGGCTTTTCAACCTAAAAGGTTGGTGCTGGAGGCTATTTAAAATTCGACTTATCGACGTGCCGTTTTTCGTATCGCCGGTTTGTGCGCCGAGCGACCTGCTCAATGGGTTGGAATGGGGCTGTTCGGGGGCCGGTTGGAGGCCTTGCTAGCGGCTCTTTGGCCTTGGGGAGGGCTGGATAGGCGGGCTGTTCGGTCGCCGGGTTTCCGCCAGGCACGACAACGCCTCGCCAGGCGCGACGATAAAGGTGAGTGAGGTAGAGCCTTTTCGGTTTTACTGGCGAGCGCTATCCGGCGCCGGAAAGGATGGCGTCTGCCCTGGCGTTCAGCTCGGCGGCCGGGAGCGAGGGATTCTCGATCTTGAGCCGGAGCAGGATTTCATGGCGCAGCAGCTGTTCGGGCATCCCGCTGTCGTCGAGGGGGGCGGTTCGGACCCGGAGTCTGCCGTTGAGCGCAGCCGCCGCCGCTCTGCCCTGCCCTGCCCGGCCCTGCCCTCGAGGATTGCTTCTCCTGGCCGGCGTGTTGGCGGTTTGAGCCTTGGCGAGTTCGAGGGCATGCAGCTTGCGCAGGCGCCTCTTGCGCGCCGCCTTGCGAGCCATGGTATGGACGAACGACATCTGAAGGTGTCGCCAGAACAGGTCGGTGAACCTGATCATCACCCGGGTGCGCACAAGCTGGATGCCATGCTCGCGAACCGCGATGCGCTCGACTCGTCGGGTGAGGTAGTTGGCGCCTTCAAGCAGCTTGAACAGCCGGTTCAGGCAGGCAGGCAAGAGGCCTGCATCGTGGGCCAGGTTTTTCTGGTTGTTGAGGCGGAAATTGCCGCCTTCATCCAGCCAGCCGAGCACGCCGGTGGCCAGATCCAGGCGGGCCAGCAGGGGGTCGGCCACGGCCGACAGGTTGTGGTAGACCTCGATGCGGGTAATGCGCTCGTTGCCGTTGGTGCGAATCAGCCTGGGCAGCAGCTGAGCGCGCGTCTGGGCAATCGATTCCAGGCGTGCGAGCGCTTTCCTGAAGAAAGGCAGCTTCAGCTGGGCTTCGGAAAGTCGTCGAGGCTGGCTGCTGTATCCCAGGTCTGGGCGGGCCGGTGCGGAGAGTCCGGCGGTAGGAGAAGCAGGGTGTCGGGGGTTGTGCGTTCGTCGGACCATCGTGTCCTCGCCGGATTGGCGGCGAGGACGGACGACCGTTCGATCTTGCACAAATTTACGGGCGTAGTCATACTCAACTCACCAAATGGCTGGTTGTCATTGGGGGTAGGAACGGTCGAGAAACAGTTGACCTACCCATGGTTCTGGCAGAAGGCCCGGTCGGCAAACCGGGCCTTCTACTTTTTTGCGTCTATTTAACTCATCAGCACTGTTACCTTCTTCATGCCCACGGCGGTGGTATCAGCCAAGGCCGAGAGCGCAGCTCTTGTACGTTTTGATACAGGCCCTGCGCGCGTACCTTGACGCCACCTAGGCGCGCAAATTCGAGCACCCAAGCTGCTTTCTGATCGTCGGCAGGGCGGATAAGGGCATCGGCAATGAAACCAGCGCTGACGTGCGCCGATACGACTGTCCAGTCGAAGACCATAGTGCTCACTCCTTGAGTGCCGGAAAGGCGGCGAGGAATCAATCTCATCCATGATGCGGCTTTATAACTGCTCGTGCAAGACCACATATTTTTTGTGTAATTCTGTACAAGAAGTGGTTAGAAATTAACAAGATCGCCACTATTTTGCCCGCACACCTCCCAATGCACCGGGCGTAGCTGGGCTGCGTCCAGGTGTTCGGCTTCGAGAATGGCCTGTTCCTGGCTATTCCAGACGGCTTCCGAATGGCGCTCTACGCCGTTCTCCGCATCGTAAAAGACGAGATCGAAGGTCGGAGCACCGTAATGCGACGACAGGTCGCGGACCCGAAAACGGCGCGCGGAGGTGAGTGGAACGGAAAGTGAAGACTGCATCAGGTTGCTCGTGATGTGTGAAAGACGAACTTGTTTTCTCACGGGTTACAGAAAACCCAAGCGAGCCTGCCGGTGGGCTTCACTGGCTGTGAATCTTGGGTTAGATTTTTACTGTATAAAAATACAGAAATCCGTGGAAGATGAACGCCTCCTTAATCGCCAGCCTCTCCCCCAGCCTGCAACCCCAGCCTCTGCCGCTGGGAGGCCAAGCCAGCTGCGGCTTCCCCTCGCCGGCGGCGGACTACCAGGTCCCCGATCTGTCTCTGGATACGCTGGTGGGTATTCGCCCTTCGTCCTCGATCTTCCTGCTGCGTGCCTGGGGCGAGTCCATGCAGGATGCCGGCATCCACGACGGAGACCTTCTCGTGGTCGACAAAGGCCGGCGAGCCCAGCCAGGCGATGTGGTGGTCGCGGTGATCGGTCCCGAATTCGTTGTGAAGCGCCTGGCTCTCGATGAAGAAGGACAGCCGTTGTTGCTGGCCGAGAATGCGGGTTATGACCCGATCCGCCTGGGCGAAGATGAGCCTCTGGAAATCTGGGGGGTGTGCCTCTGGGTGCTGCATCGCCTGGCTGGCCGGTAGGCGCCATGGCCTTTGCGCTGATCGACGCCAACAGCTTCTACTGCTCGGCCGAGCTGCTGTTCCAACCCTGGCTGCGCGACAAGCCGGTGGTGGTAGCCTCGAACAACGATGGCTGCGTGGTGAGCCGCAACGACCTGGCCAAGGCCCTGGGCATCAAGATGGGGCAACCGGTGTTCGAGCTGCGCGGCCTGCTGGCGCGAAACGAGGTGAGCGTTTTTTCCTCCAATTACGAGTTCTACCAGTCGCTTAGCAACAGGCTCATGTCCATCCTGGAGGAGCTGGCGCCTCGTCTAACCATCAATAGCATCGACGAGGCTTTTGCCGATGTGAGCGGCATTGCGAATCCGGAGGTCTGGGGGCGATATGTGCGAGATGAAATCCAGCGCCGCCTCGGCCTGCCGGTCGGGGTGGGCATCGGCTCGACCAAGACCCTGGCCAAGCTTGCCAACTGGGCAGCCAAGCGCTGGAAAGCCCGAACCGGTTGCGTGGCGTATCTGCGCGATCGCACACGCCAGGAGAAGCTGCTTCGCTACGCCCCGGTAGGCGAGGTCTGGGGCATAGGGCCGCGCCTGAGCAAGCGGCTGGCCAATGAGTTGGGTATCACGACTGCCTGGCAGCTGGCCAATGCTGAGCCCAAGCTGCTGCGCCGGCACTTCAGCGCGACCGTAGAGCGCACGGCCCGAGAGCTGCAGGGCATACAGTGCTTTCCCTTTGTCGACGGCAGCCCAGAGCGAAAACAGATGATCGTCTGCTCGCGCTCTTTCGGAGCGAAAGTTTTTTCCCTCGAGCAGCTGGAGAGAGCGGTGGTCACGTTCGCCGCCCGCGCCGCGGTCAAGCTGCGCCAGCAGGCGAGCCTCGCCAACTGCCTGCAGGTGTTTGCCAGAACCAGCCTGTTCAGCCCGGGCGATTCCTACAGTGGCTCGCGGATTATCGCCCTGCCCTATCCCACCGACGATACGCGCGATCTGGCTCAGGCAGCGATCGGAGGCCTGCGGACGCTCTATCGGCCTGGCCCAACCTATGCCAAAGCTGGTGTCGTTCTCTCCCAGTTCGTCGAGCACGGAACAATCACAGGCGATCTTTTCGCCCCCAAGCCCAGATCCAACAGCGAACAGCTGATGCGGGTCCTAGGGTTTGTCTGAAAAGTCGATTTGGCTAAAATGCCGCCTCCGTTGTTCCGAGCGCAGCCATGTCAGGCCGTTACGAGATTTCTGCCCAGCGCTGGGCGATGATCGAAGCCATCGTTTCTCCCCCTCAACGCATGGGCCGCCCCCGGCGAGATGACCGCCAGATGCTCAACGGCATCTTCTGGATTCTGTGCTCAGGGGCCAAGTGGCGCGATCTTCCCGAGCGTTATGGCCCCTGGAAGACGGTATATCAGCGCTTCAGGCTGTGGCGTGACAACGGCACCTTCGAGCAGGTGCTGCGGCATCTGCATCTGCGTCTGCGTGAGGACGGCTTTATCGACCTGGATACCTGGATGGTCGACTCAACGTCGATTCGGGCCACCAGAGCCGCCAGCGGTGCGAGAAAAAAAGGGGCCTGCAAGAGCCGCAGCACCAATGTCTCGGCCGAAGCCGTGGTGGGCTGACCACCAAGCTTCATCTGGCCTGTGACAGCAACGGGTATCCGCTGGCAGTGATGCTTTCACCCGGGCAGGACGCCGACTCGCGCTATTTCATGCCCTTGCTTGAGCAGATCAGCCTGCCTGGCAGCCAGGGTCGTCCGCGCAAGCGCTGCCGGTATGTACTGGCTGACAAAGGCTACGACAGCGAAAGCCTGCGCCAATACTGCGACCGGTATGGCATGAAGCCCATCATTCCCTTACGCAAGATGCACCGTAAGCCTCGACCGGGCTTGCCTCGCCTATTTGACAGACCGCAGTACCAAAAGCGCAACGCCATTGAACGACTGTTCAGTTGGCTCAAGGAAAAGCGCCGTCTTTGCACCCGTTATGACAAGCTGGCCAGCAGTTTCAAGGCCATGGTCACGCTGGCCTGCATCGAAAAATGCTTACGTGCCGACTTTTCAGACAAACCCTAGATGCGATCAACGCCAAGCATGGGCGAGGGACGGTGCGTTTCGGGAGAGAGAGTGCCAGCGGCTCCTGGGCCATGCGCCAAGAGTTGTTGAGCCCTGCGTACACCACCTCTTGGCAGGGATTGCCGAAGGCAAGGTGCTTTTGATTTCGTTGTTCGTTCAGCGGCAATCAGCTGGCAGGCAGCTTGAACTGCTCGCGCAAGCGGGCCTCTGCTGCCTCTAGGGATTCGTCACGCTGCTGGTGAGTGCGGATGAAATCAAGGGTGAACCACTCAGGAGCATTCGGGCGAGTAGTAAGCAGCGTCGTTGACTTCGACTTGGCTTTCCTAGGCTTTTCAGCAGACTTGTTCGGCTTGGGCAACAAGCGCATATCTTTCAGACTGATATCGAAAACAAGGTGCGTGACTGCACGCCCCTGCTTGCGCTCGCTCCAAGAAACTTCGAGGTCAGAGAATTCATTGATCTGCTTTACGGCGGGTTCAAGCAAGTACCGCTTCAAGGCCGATAGCTTCTCGTACATATCCTCGATCTGGAGCGTCCGTCGGAACTCTTGCATCGTAAAGGTGCGTTGTCCCAGCTTCTCGTATTGGAGCAGCAGCTCATACAGCCGGATTGCGTGTGGACTTGACATGCGCCCGATGCGATCCAGGCGGTAGGAGGTAAACTCGGCCTCAAGGCGAGTCAGATAGGGAACGATTTCGGGGGCAAAGCGCATTTGAACAGCCCCGGCGCCGTCGATATAGGTTTTGCTGCTAATCCAGCGGATGGAGTTGTGCCGCCTGGCACCAGTTTCTGGATGAATGTCGTAGAACGTGATTTCCCGCTCATACAGGGTGTTCAGAGCCTTCTTTAGCTGTCCGTACACCGAGTCGGGCCGCATACCAAAGAGTTTGCAGAAACGCTTGGCTTCCAAGGTCACATAACCGTCAGAGAGGCCTGTTTGCGTTTCCCGAGCCTCGACAATTGCTGCCAGAACCATGCGCTGCTCAATCAGATCGAGCCGGTATCCCGCCTCGATAAGTCGATTCGATTTCACCACAAGGTCAGTTGTACTGGTGTTCATCCAGACGGCACTCCTTAGCGTCTGGCGCGAATGCTAGATCCACAATGGATAGACGTCAATTTTCTATATCCATAACGCTCTCCTATTTCTCAAATAGCCGACCGGAAATTTCTATCCTTCACCGGAAATCTCTATCCGTTATACCGGAATTTCCTATCCTTTAGACCGGAAAATTCTATCTTTTAACCGGAAAACTCTATCCTTTGGGCCTCTGGAGACCGCATCAGCCGTGGCTTTCAGCCCTCCGAAAAGCTTTAAAAGCTTTAAAAGCTTTAAAAGCTTTAAAAATCACAACCTTTAGCTGCACAAGGGCTTAACAGCCTCAAAGATTCCCTCGTTTTTGACTTGCCTAGCCGTTGGAGAGAGAAGGAGTGCAGACCGGAAATCTCTATCCTTTCGAGGATGAGCGCTGTCCTCTCAGGAACCGGAAATTTCTATCCTTTGAGAAGCGGGATGCCGCTTCCTGGTGACCGGAAATCTCTATCCTTTTCGAGGATGAGCGCTGTCCTCTCAGGAACCGGAAATTTCTATCCTTTGAGAAGCGGGATGCCGCTTCCTGGTGACCGGAAATCTCTATCCTTTTCGAGGATGAGCGCTGTCCTCTCAGGAACCGGAAATTTCTATCCTTTGAGAGGCGGGATGCCGCCTCCCGGTGACCGGAAATCTCTATCCTTTTCGAGGATGAGCGCTGTCCTCTCAGGAACCGGAAATTTCTATCCTTTGAGAGGCGGGATGCCGCCTTCTGGTGACCGGAAATCTCTATCCTTTCTTTAGGCGCTTTCGCCCTTTCCTTTTTCCGAGTACCAGCTCGATCTCTACCTTGCCAAGCCAAAAACTGTAGACGCTATAGCGTTGGAAGCGCTGCTGCCAATCCAAGCGTGCTACTCGACAGCGAGAAGTGCTTGGTGGAGTTGACGATCTGGATCCGCGGCAACAGCTCAAGCCTCACCCGGACAGATCTGTAGAATTCAGGAATTTTTAAGAAAAACGTGTCGCAACCTGAATTTTCACTTTAAAAAATGGATAACCATATTATCATCTTTGCCATACCCACCATGGCCGAGATTGACATGAACGTTCAGAGTGAATTGCCGGAAGAAAGTGCCAATTTTGTAGACTTCAATTCTCTTCTCTATCCTCCCCAGTTCGCTGCCGACTGCTTTGGCCTGACGACCCGAAGACTAAAGGACATTGAAGAAGAAAACGGAATCGAGATTCGCCGTGTACCTCGCGGTACAGCCACTGCTAGGGCTTATACCCTGGACGACATTTTCACTATCGCCGCCCTGCGCCGTGCAAAAGGCTACACCAAAGGCTTGCAGAGGCAGATTGTGATTTCCACCTTTGTTCAGAAAGGGGGAACAGGCAAAACCACCACGGCAGTAAACTTTGCCGTTTACCTTCAGCTTGCAGGTCTAAAAACTCTCATTATCGACAATGATCCTCAAGGCGACTCGTCGTGCATGCTTGGCTACGACCCAGATTTAAGTGATGCAGACTTGAAAGCCATGGGGATTCCTGCTGACCGCCTTGTCGATGGCCATCTCGGTAACCTTGTTAGCCCCCTGCTTCGAATGCGCCCATTCCCAGGCAAGACTCTCAATAAAGTAATTAAAAAGCCCTTTGGTGAGAACGGCGTTCACCTCATTCCATCCGATGGTTACTTGGACGATCTTGGCGTTGCCCTGGATGCCGCGAACAATAGCGACTTCTGGTATGCGCAATGGATTGAGGCTGGCAACACGGGAGGACTGCCCGACTGTGATCTTTCCGTCTATGACGTAATCATCTTTGATAACGCGCCAGCCGCTTCTCGGTTGACCAAGAACTCAGTCGCTGCTAGCGATCTTCTTCTGTGTCCAGTTCGTATGGACAAGTTTTCTTTCCGCGCTTTGATGCGATTACACGATTGGGTAGTTCGTTTTGCTCAAGACTATAAGCGCTCACCAGCGATCGCGGCTTTGCCAACAATGTTCATCAAAAACCGCAAGCGCCTTCTCGGAAACTTGATGATCCTCAACGAGCTTTTTCCAGATCGAGTCACTGATGAGAAGCTCTACTTTTCCGAGGACTACGGCAAGGCGCTGGATCAGGGAATCCCATTGCTTTTGTGGAAGGGAACCACAGCTAAGACGTTTGAATCAGCCCGGACTGTTTTCGGTGAAGTCCTCGAGCGTATGCGGGCAATGGCCTAACCCCTAGATCTAGAGAGAGTGAAGGTGTTGCTTAAAGCAACAGAGCAGGCCCCAAGTCGGGTGTTGCTTGAAGCAACAGCACTGCCCTAAGTGATCTGTTGCTTCAAGCAACAGCTGAGCATGGAGGATTTTGAGTGAAATCTGACGATTATCCTGGCCGTAAGAAAACTGCAGGAATGATGGGACTACGGGCGCCAGCTGCTGTGCCGCAATTTACGGAGCAAGTATCCAGGGCGCAAATGCTCGCTATGAGTAAAGAAGAGGACAGCCCTGCCGATTTGGCTGTAGAGAATGAAACCACTGCTAATTCACAAACGACCTTGGCTGAGATCCTGGTCGAGGCTATCAAGCCATCGCCGTACCAACCTCGTTTGACGATCAACGAAGCAGCAATTGAAGAGCTGGCGAACTCAATCCAATCGATAGGCTTGGTCAAGCCTTTGATTGTTCGTCCGGTCGGACAGGGTGAGTACGAGCTGATCGGTGGGGAAAGGCGCTGGCGAGCTCACAAGCTCGTTGGTATTAAAACGGTTATGGCTTACGTTCGACCGATGAGCGATGCCATGGCAAAAATCTTGGCACTCACCGACAACGAGGGACAGGAACCACTTACTGAATATGAGCGTGGTCGCAGCTACGCACATATTCTCGAATCCGGTGATGAACCCAGTCAGCGCGCACTGGCCAGGCGACTGGGCGTGAATGTCTCCATCATCAGCCGCTGCCTACTTCTGATGGAGCTGCCAGAAGCTGCTCGTCAGATCTTGGATAAAAACCCTGGTTTGATCGGAGGCTTGAAAGCCAAAGACTTCATTGAGTTTGGGAAAACCCATCCTGATCTCCTGGTGCAGGCGATTACCTCAATGCGTGATGAGGGCATCAGCCAAGTACAGGCCCTGCGGTGGATCGCCCAAAAAATCGCTGAGCAGAAAGGAAATCCAGGGCCTTCAAGAGCTGCGTCGAAAGCCATCAAAGGGCTCGGCACAATGAAGATCGATGGCAGAAAAATGGAGTTGCGATGCGAAAAGAACGTGGACATGCATTCGCTCAGTGAGCAACTTGCAGCATTTTTGGAAACCATCAATCTAGATGGTCTTAAAGTGAATTAAGGGACATCCTGAAGATTTGACATCCTCCCCGCCCTAAAGGGCGGGGATTCCCACAGCTGGACGGCCATGCCCGGCCGCGAGAATGTTCCTGGCCGCGTTCACGTCGCGGTCGTGCGTGACACCGCACACACTGCAGGTCCACTCCCTCATTCCAAATCCCGTGATACCTTTCGGCCGCGAATCGGGCAATGCGCCGCAATTCGAACAGGTTTGGGTGGTGTAGCGCTCGTCGACCACCTTGAATACGATGCCTGCGTGAGCGCACTTGTATTCCAGCATCGTCTTCAGTTGGCCCCAGCCGGCATCGAGCACCGACTTGGCCATCCGGGTCTTCGCGAGTTTCGTGGGCGACACGTCGCCCACCAGGATTTCGCCGTACCGGCTCACCAACTGCCGGCTGAATTTGTGCAGGGCGTCCTTTCGCCGGTTGGCGATCCTGGCGTGGATCGCCCGGACGCGGGCCTTGTTGCCGGCCCGTTGGGCAACGGCCAGGGCCGGCTCCAGATCGCGGTAGAAGCGGCCGTTCTCCAGCCGGGGGCCATCACTGCAGGTGGCCACGTCCTTGAGGCCAAGGTCGATACCGACCGCCCCCTGTCCGAGCGACGGCTGCAGCTCGACCTGCGCCAGTTAAGCCGGACTTTCCCGAATTGCTTGCGGCGGGTGGCGTATTCCCGCGATACCTCTTGCAGCGTTTGCGAATGGAGTCCGAGTTCCTTGTTGGCACCTTTGGTGTAGCGATCCATGTCGTAGGCGGACAGGAGGACTCCACGCTCGCGGATCGGGCGATAGCTGAGTTCGTTCAGGTAGTTCCAGACGAGATTGACGCTGCGGGCCATCTGCCGGAGCAGCGGCGCGTGCTTGTCTCGAACGCGAACGCGCAGGGTCTTGGTGTGCTTCATGAGGCCAGGGTGCCATGGATTTTGGGAAATCCAAGGGCCGCCTCGCGCCCCGCGTTATTCATTCACGCACTAAAAGTGCGGGCTTTACACGCATTTCGGTAATGGCACGGCACGTTGCTAGAGGGATTCAAGCTTTCCGATAGGTAGAGGCTACATTAGCCTCTTCGACCTTATTGGGCGAGGCAGCCGCCTCCTTACTCTTGCGACTCGGTAGAAAAAGATCCCTGTTGGGTAAAACCTCAGTCCGATGTTTCTCGTCGGGTCGCTTGGCTTGACGTGCATTACGATCGAAGTTTTTCAATTCCCTCACCTCGAAAGTATTTTCTCCAGCCAAGACGAACATCGGCAGGTTGGCGTGAATCATGGCGTCATAGCGTGAGCTGTCGGTGAACCACAGCATGGCCCGGGGATGGGGCGCCACTGACTTTCGCTCTGTAAGCAGCTCTGTATCGGCCATGTTCACCAGGGCGCGAAGCTCCTGGTATTCAGGAGTATCTTCGATGTGGATGCTTTCGCGACTGGCTCGAGCCTCGGCGCCGGCCTGAAGCTTTTCGCGCACCTTGTCGACGGAGACCCGGCCGGTGGCAGTGGTGTGGCCTGCCCAAGTGAACACGATCAGTCGTGGAGTTCCGTCAAAGCACTGGATATGGCGCAGCAGCTGCTTGGTGCTGAATTTGGCGCCCAGCGCCCGGCGCATGAGACGTGGCCGCGCGGCTGGCACAAGGTTCAGCTCAAGACGCAGCTTCTCGATGGCAGCGGCCAATTCATCCTTGAGCGCATTGATCTGACGGATCTGCTTCAGCACTGATTCGCTGACCACGAAGTAGCCCGGCAGGCGCATGACAGTGCCTGGGGCCTGGCCGAGGTCGCGCTCGAACTCGGCTAGTGCCATTCGGGTTGCATCTATGGCCTCTTGCCCGATCAGGCGTTCGACCTGGAGGATATCGGGGGTCCGCTGCTCGGTGAGCAAAGGGAGATGCCAGACCATCCCGGCGATGACGTGCTCGGGCCAAAGGAGGTTAAAGGCGTGCAATGTGCTTTGTAAGCGGGTAAATGTGTCCTGGATTTCTGCGTACATGAGGGCCTCCTTGGCATTAATAATACCATCCCTACACATTATCTGAATGTATCCAACCCCTGCTACCTTCCCCTTCGGCGCCATCCGTACGCTTTTCCTTGTTTTCTCTTCTTTTTTGCTTCTTTTCCTTTCTTTCTTCTTCTTTTTCCTTGAGGTAGGGCCTTGCTGTGGAGGAGGGGGAGGCTGGTGGATTACCAGTCATAGGCATATAGGGATGGTATTATAAAATGATGAAATCGCTTCCTCTCAGATGGCTGTGAGCGGCTAACTGCAAATTCCTCGGCGTAGAAGTGCATAAGGCTAAATTCAGCGCTATCGCAATTTGCTATATTTACGCGGCTGCGTTACCCTGCAGCCCATAGCAAAATGCGATAAATAATTCGGCATGCACGTCATTACGCAGAAGCGCATCTGGGAAGCCAAGGCCAAGTGGCCACATGCTGCCACTGCCTTGGAGGCTTGGTATCGCTTGATCAAAGCCAGTGCTCCGCAGGACTTCGCGGAGATGAAGCGTCTGTTTCCAGCAACAGACAAGGTGGGGCCGCAGCATGTGTTCGACATTGGCGGCAACAAGCTTCGCCTGATCGCCGTTGTGCAGTACCGGGCGCAGAAGGTCTATATCCAGCATGTGCTGGATCATGTCGAATACGACAACAGAAGTAAGTGGAGGGAATAACCATGTCCGCGCTGATCAAACAAGCCAGCGAACACTGGCGCTATGTGGCCCCCTTGCTCACCAGGCCGGCCAACGAAGACGACTACGACGCCCTGGTCGAGGCACTGGACGAGTTGCTGGTTATCGTCGGTGACGACGAAGACCACCCCCTTGCCACCTTGGCCTCACACATGGGCGATCTGATCGAGGCCTACGACGAAGCGCACCACCCCATGCCGAAGGTGAGTGGCGTGGAGATGCTGCGCTACCTGATGCAGGAACACGGCCTGACCCAGGCCGACCTGCCGGAGGTCGGCGCGCAGTCCGTCGTTTCCGAATTGCTCAGCGGCAAGCGCCAGCTCAACGTGCGCCATATCCGTGCTCTATCCGAGCGCTTTGGCGTACCGGCGGATGTTTTCTTGTGACTGCTCCCCGCCCTATCGGGCAAGGCTTCCCACTTCTCAGGCTGCAACCGGCGACACACCGGATTTACGCAAGCCTCGATGGGCAGAGACGAACAGTCCTTCCGCCTTCAATTTTAAAATGCCTTGCCGCTTGATGTTCAGGGCAGCATTGACGTCACGGTCATGGTAGGTGCCACAATCGGCACACTGCCATGCGCGGACATTCAGCGGCATCGACTCTGCATTGTAACCGCATGCGTGGCAGGTCTTCGAGCTGGCGAACCACTGGTCGATCCTGGCCAGGTGTCTGCCCTGTGCCTTGGCTTTGTATTCCAGCCTGGTCAGCAGGGAGTGCCATGCAGCATCGGCAATGTGCTTGGCCAGCTTGCCGTTTTTCAGCATGTTCTTGACTTGCAGGGTCTCGACGATCACCGCTTGGTTATCGTCAATGAGTCGTCGAGACAGCTTGTGCTGGAAGTCATCTCTGGCGTTGGCCACGCGCTCGTGAGCCCTGGCCAGCTTGAGGCTGGCTTTCGCCCGATTGGAGCTGCCCTTCCGGCAGCGCGACAGCGCCTTCTGCTTGCGCCGAAGGTTCGCCTCGGCACGCTTGAGAAAGCGCGGGAACGAGGTATCCCTGGTGGGCTTCGGCACCTTCACCGTGAAGGCGCGTGCCGCCCGCGAAGGCCGTAACCCGCAGACCGGGACCGCGCTCCAGATTGCGGCCGCCAAGCTGCCTGGCTTCAAGCCGGGCAAGGGGCTGAAAGATGCCGTGAATCAGGACGTATCCGAGACGGCAGTCTGAGAGATCTGCGGCACGATGCCGGAATAAGGTGTGGTGCAGGAAAACCGAGATCTGGACGGTAGGCAGACCCCGATCCCGTTGCAGGAAGGCATATTGCCCGGCGAGCAGCGGCTCGAGGAGAGGATCGTCAGCGCACCACGTTGAGTGTCGGAAGTGGCCGCCAGGAAAACACCGGTACTCGCTTGAGCGCTAACCGCGGAGCGTTTTGAGATCGCCTGCTCCGCCACGGGCGGGTCCACAATGGCGTGGATCTCGCTGCCTAGAGCCAAGCTTGACTGGCGATAGCAGCCACTACAGGGTGTAATTTCAACCAACAAGTGGATGAAATTACACCACCATACCCGCGAAGCATCCGCCCAGTTCTCCTTGAGGCGCTCGAGGAGCGCCTCCCGTCGTGCGGGTCAATGGCGCCCGCCAGACCGGCAAGAGCACGCTGATCCAGGATCCTGGCCGGGAGGCTGCATACTCACGTTTACGCCCCGGCGGCTGCGCAGGCCAATCCCTTCACTATTCATCGAAGGCTCATGGCCGGTCACTGGCGTGGAAAATCACTCGACGGATTCTGCCATGACGCGCACTACGCCGAGGGTCATCCGGCAGTCAGCCAGGGCTCGGTGCGCGCCGACGACCGCGATGCCCTGCTGCTGGCAGGCCTTGCTCAGGCCCTGCCATTTCCACTGGCGGCGGCGGGGATCCCACTCACCGTGGAAGCGGGCGTACTCGAGCATCGCGCAGTGGGCGATGGTGTCGTTCTCCAGGCGGCTCAGGGCGCCGGCGCGGCGGACCACCTCAGGCCAGGGCAGCCGGTGCTGGCTGGCAGCCTGGGCGAGCATGCGCAGGTCAAACTCGGCGTTGTAGATCACCACCTGGCGGCCCTTGAGCAACTCGAGCAGGGGCTCGTGAATTTCCGGCCAGCGCGGAGCGTCGGCGACCAGGGCGTTATCGATGCCGTGGATGCGGGTCAACGCCGGCGGGATCGGTCGCTCGGGGCGGATCAGGGTGTCGAGCAGCGGCTGGCCGCGGCTGTCGATCAGGGAGAGTTCGACGATCTCCGCGCTGGCGTGCAGGCCGGTGGTTTCGGTGTCGAGGAACAGGGCGTCCTCGGCGAGCCAGCGGCACACGACCGCGGAGGCTTCCTGGCGATCGAGGCTCATCAGTGGCGACCTTTGTGTGGCTGGGATGACGTCTTGCCGTCCTTGATACGGGCGATCTCCCGCTGCAGGGCTTTCAGCTCACCACGCAAGCTCGGCGGCGCTGGCGGCGGCCTGTTTCACTTCGTCGCGGGCCTGCTTGCGCGTCTCCTCGATCTCGCGGGCGGCGCCGTCGAGGCGGGCCCGGGCGGCCTGCAGGTGGACGAGGCCGTCCTCGGCTTCCTTGCGCGCCTTTTCCAGGTCGCGGCGCAGTTCGGCGTTGAGCTTGGTATCTTCCTCGTGCTGCTGCATCGCGGCGAGCAGCTGACCGTTGGCGTTGGCCCCGGCTCCCGTGCTGTAAGCCATGGCCTACAGCAGATCGGGCGTTCGCCCAATAGGCGCGGAACGGCTGCCGGCGTAGATTGAATCCCACCAAGACGCCGAAGGAACGGCGCAGGCTGACCAAGGATGGCGGCCAAAGGGACCGCCGCAGGATGCGGCGATTTCATCAGGATGATGAACCCAGGGATGCGGTTAAACGACATGAAACGGCGAGGCTAACCCCCTCGCCGTTTTTGTTTGGCGCCGAAGAAAGTGGCTCGTCCCCTCCATCCAGGTTCGTCATTCGAACCGCCCATCCCCCTGGCGCGACCGCTCGGTCGGTGTGCGATAAACGAAGCGGCGAAAGGGTGTTAGGGTCCCCGCCGCTGTAACTGGCAGGACGCCAGTTGCTGCTGCCGTTGTGTGCCCCCGCTGCCGCTGCCTGTCGGCCGGGGGCTTTTTATCGTTCAGGCCGCCTCCCGAGCGTTTCCAGTTCGCCGAAAAGGCCGGAACCGAGGCTTACCGGGCACATCCGTTCGATGCGCTCTGCCAGCGGCACGGTATCGAACATCGCCTGACCAAATCCTTCCAGCCCTGGACCAACGGCCAGGTCGAGCGGATAAACCGGACGATCAAGGAGGCCACGACCAAGGCGTTTCACTACACCTCGCTCGAGGAGCTCCGGTCGCATCTTAGGGACTACTACCTCTGGGCGTATAACAGCGCTCGTCCGTTACGTGCGCTGAAAGGCTGTACCCCGACTGGTTTTATCGTGAGGCAGTGGCATAAGCCCCCTCGGTATTTCAAAGATGATCCTGGTCCCTACTTCCCGGGAACAAACAGGAACCCCTTATGACTTCCAACGCGTCGAGCTGCTTTTGCAGTTCAATGGTGCGGTTATCCAGGAGGCTCATGCAGTCGAGGCCGATGTACTGACCAAGGCTGGCCGGTGCCACTACGTTAGAGCCCTTTTCATACTCCATATCGGTATGGATGGCCTTCATGAGGGCCGTCAGCCAGATGACGCTCTCGCGGGAAGCTCGGATCTGATCCAGTGCGGAATAGGCGATGGTGGCGGTAGTGCTGGTGCTTTCCTTGCTCATTGCGGACCTCCTATAGCTTCCAAGCTGCGGGCGATGACCATAGCTCGGTGGGTGCTGGCGCGCCGCCGAAGTGCGGGCGGATTGAAGGCGTGATCCTGCTTCATGAGGTACAGCTCCTGGAATTGGGGAGCCGTCACCGTTTGCGGCCAAGCAAGGATTGGTGACGGCTGTACACGGGTTGGCCGACCGGGATTCCAGGAACCCGGCACACCCGAAGGTGTCCCGCGCACAGCCGCCATAACACAACATTGCGGGCACAAAAAAACGCCTGCAACGGGATGGAGGGCGCTTGTGCGCCTGGAATTGGTCGACCGGCCAAGGTCGGTCACGGGATTTACCGTGACGGGCGCAGAGTAACGGCGGCGGCTGGCGCGTGCAACCCTCGGTTTCAGGCTATTGGAACCATAACCAACCTGTTGTTGCATATGCAGTTTGGCCGTTTGACATCCTCTCCGTCCTTTAGGGCGGGAAGGATGTCAATTAGAAGTCACGCGTGCCATAGGGGACCACTTCCTGGATGGGAGGAGCGCGCTGTTGCTCCCAGTGCCGAGCGCAAGCAAGCCGTACCTGACGTTTAATCCCGAGAAAATCCGTCTCGCCCTCAAGGTCGCACTGTCGGTGCGGGCTTGCCGGTCGCCAATAATGTAGTAACATGCCTACATTGGCGTATTGGAGGATCAGACTATGCCGACGACCATTTCTAGCCGGGAATTCAACCATGACACCAGCCGGGCAAAGAAGGCCGCGCTGAGCGGGCCTGTGTTCATCACTGATCGCGGGAAACCGGCTCACGTTCTGCTGTGTATCGAAGAATATCAGCGACTGACTGGTAGCCAACCGAGCATCATCGACATCCTGGCAATGCCGGTGGAAGAGGAGGTGGAGTTTGAAGCCCCTCGCGCCACTATCAAGACGAGGCCGGTGGATCTTTCTTGATGTTTTTGCTCGATACCAATGTTGTCTCCGAGTTCCGCAAGGCCAAGCAGGGCAAGGCCGATACCGGTGTTGTTGCTTGGGCACAGAGCGTCCAAGTCGGGGAGTTGTACCTGTCGGCCATCTCCGTGATGGAGCTGGAAACCGGCGTATTGCTGCGTGAGCGAAAGGATGCTGCTCAAGGGGCGCTTCTGCGAGCGTGGCTCGATCAGCACGTTCTTCCTGGCTTTGCCGGACGCATCCTGGCAGTGGACACCGCCGTTGCTCTGCGGTGCGCAAGGCTGCATGTGCCGGATCACAAGAGCGAACGCGATGCGCTCATTGCAGCGACGGCGCTTGTGCACGGCATGACGGTCGTGACCAGGAACGTAGCGGATTTCGAACTGACGGGTGTTGCAATTCTCAACCCCTGGAACATGAGATGACCTATTCGAAACCCTCCTTTCCCGGACACCTGCGCCTGAATTCAGAGCAGGCCAAGCGCTTTGGCGGCGCCGAGTTCGATAACGCGACCTCGGCCCTGTTCGTCATCGACGTGATGGCGCGCAAGCTGGCGCGGCGCCGAAAGAACTTCAACCACCAGGTCGTGGCCGATGCCATATCCAAGACCATCGAAAAAATGCAGACCGAGGTCAGCAACGAGATCCAACGCATGGAGACCTTCCTCAAGAAGGAAGGCATCAGCCAGCGTCCGAACTACAGCAACCCGCTCGAGCGCAAATTCAACATCTCCAGCCCGAGGTGATGCGCCTCACCCATCTGCTCCAGGCGTTCGACACGCTGATCTCGCTCATCGATACCGCCTGGCTGGCGCAGAAGCTCGACAGCGACGAGGCCTCGGATTTCCGCGAGCGCAAGACCAACGACATGAGCAAGATGGTCAAGGCGCTCATCAAGCATGGGGCAGCGGCGCGCGCCATGGCCTATGCCAACAACGAGGTGGAGGTGCAGAAGGACATCGAAAAGGTGGAAGCCCAGGTGGCTGCCGACAAGCAGGAGCGCGAAGCCGCCGGTTTCGTGGAGCCGGCCGCGGTGGGCGAGGACGTGGCCGAGGTAGCGGAGGCGGCCGAATCCGCCGCGTGAAACATGCTTTGCAATAGAAAACGTCCCTGCTATGAGGGGCGTTTTCGCGACTCAGCTTTGCATAAGAAAGCATAAACTATTATTTATTACAGATCGTCCAGAAATAACTTAATGCAATAAGCTATTATTTGATTTTTTCTCAATTAAAGGCTTCTCTTATACGTAAATAGATAGCTTTCTAAGCATGCAATCAACAGCATAATCGCCATTACTTTAGTCGGCATTATACGTCCAGGCTGGAAACGCTCATAACTGTAAATTTTTACAACGATAAAACTTGCCTCGATAAGCTTTGAGGAAATTTCATTTTTTCTGAAGTAATTTTCTCACTCAAAGCGTGCTAAATGGCCCCCCCGATCAGAATTACAAATAAACACAACAAAAATCAGTCACCCTGCTCTTTGGGTGCTCCTGTTTTTACTGCCTTAAATCCTAGGAAAGCTTAGCAAGCCATAAAGGTGGCCTTGTGTTTATTTTTCGTATTGATTGGAGGATCGCATGAGCTCAACCATCGTGAAATCTGCACAATCGCTTTTTGCCGCGGCCTTATTTATACAAGCGCCGTTGTCCATAGCTGAAAGCACTACCAGTATGGATCCGGCAATACTAGAGGGGTCTGTTATTTACAGGGAGGACATGCCACCTATAGAGGTTGAAGACTACAAATATGGGATGGAGCTAGACATTGCCGATGTAATTGATGTCGAATATTTTCGACCTGAGCCCTTCTTTTGTGGAACTATCCCCGCGCAAATGGTTTACGAAGACTCTGATGGTGAAATCAATGCTATCCGCTATCTTTACCCAGACTCTAGTGGATGCTCTGATTAAATAAATAAGGTAATCCCCCGGCTAAGCCGGGGGACTCCTGGAGGTTTGACCGTGTGATACGGTCATCGGGAGCCTTCTGTCTCGACCAAGAGATAGGAGGTACCCGATGAGAGACTATCAGAGTCTCACGCACACGAAGTGGGACTGTAAGTACCACGTTGTTTTCATCCCGAAGAGGCGCAAAAAGGCAATCTTCGGGGCAATTCGCAAGCACCTTGGCGAACTGTTGCATGAGTTGGCGAGGCAGAGGGAGTGCCGGATAGTGGAGGGCCATTTGATGCCTGACCATGTCCACATGTGCATCAGCATCCCGCCCAAGCACTCGGTGTCGTATGTGGTGGGCTACATCAAGGGCAAGAGTGCGATTTCGGTAGCTCGGCGTTTCATGGGGAAGACGAGGAACTTCACGGGTGAGAATTTCTGGGCCCGGGGATATTTCGTTTCAACCGTGGGGCTGGATGAGGAGATGGTACGTGCATACATCCGGAACCAGGAAAAGGAAGACGAGCACTACGACCAGCTCAAGTTTGGCCTGTAGCGACGGCCGCCTTAATCTTACTGTGTCACAAGAAATCGGGTTGAATACGTTCAGCCTGACAGCCGACTGGATTCACGAGAAAACGGATGGAACAGCGCTTCGAAGCCTATCTCGATCATCTGTGCGACTCCCTGGGCCACGTGGACCGGCATGAAGGCCTGCGTGGGTATCGCCAGGGGCTGATGCTGCCGCTGGCACGAAAGAGCGTCGAACCGCTGGCTGCCGGAATCGATCCCCATGCAGTGCGGGCACGCCACCAGTCACTGCATCATTTCGTAGCCAAGTCCGACTGGTCGGACGAGGGATTGCTCGAGCGTGTGCGGGCTTGGGTGGAACCGGCTCTGCTGCGCGAGAAAGGCACCGAGTGCTACTGGATCATCGACGACACGGGCTTTCCGAAGAAGGGCAAGCACTCGGTCGGTGTGGTGCGCCAGTACTGTGGCCAATTGGGCAAGCAGGACAATTGCCAGATTGCCGTGAGTCTGACGCTGGCTACCGAGAGGGCGAGTCTTCCCGTGGCCTGGCGGCTGTATCTGCCCGAGGACTGGGCGGCAGATACGGCGCGGCGCACCCGCGCCGGCGTGCCGGAAGGGGTTGGGTTCCAGACCAAGCCCACGATTGCACTGGAACAGGTCAAGGCCGCTCTGGCTGCGGGGATTGCGCGGGGTGCTGTGTTGGCCGATGCCGGCTACGGCAACGATACGGGATTTCGCGATGGATTGACCGAGCTGGGGCTGGCCTACGCCGTCGGCGTGCAGGGAGCGACGACCGTCTGGCCGGAAGGCAAGGCGCCTCTGCCCCCGGAACCGTGGAAAGGCGTGGGACGCAAACCCCGTCTGCTGCGGCGGGATGCCGAACATCGGCCGGTCAGCGTGAAGGCGCTGGCGCTCGGTCTGCCGGCCAGCGCTTATCGTACCGTCACCTGGCGACAGGGCAGCAACACGGCACTGTCCGGTCGCTTTGCCGCGGTTCGGGTGCGGGCGGCGCATCGTGACCACCAGCGGACTGCCGCACGCGACGAGGAATGGTTGCTCATCGAGTGGCCCGAGGGGCAGCAGGAACCGGAAAAATACGTCCTGTCGACCCTGCCCGCGGACACGTCTTTCGAACGGCTCGTTGCCGTGACCAGGATGCGCTGGCGTATCGAGCGCGATTACCAGGAACTGAAGCAGGAGTTCGGTCTTGCCCATTATGAAGGGCGAGGCTGGCGTGGCTTTCACCATCACGCCTCCCTGTGCATTGCCGCCTATGGCTTTCTCGTGGCCGAGCGCCTGCATCATCCGGCCACCCAAAAAAACGCCACACTCCGCCCGCCATCTGCCTTAGAGCCTATCCATAAATAATATTTACGGTAAGCGGCACCTTCCGAAAGGCGATAATGGCCGCTGCCAAATGATTGAGGGCGAGGAAGCTGCGCTCGAGCTTTTCGTAGCGAACCAGGAGCTTGCGAAACCGGTTGAACCAGCTGTGGGCGACTTCAACCACCCAGCGCCGGGCCCGCTTGTGAGGATGGCGCTTGAGCTGTCGGGCCTCATCATGCCGCCCCTGTACATGGGGAATGTAGCCATGGGCCAGGATCGTCTCCAAGGCGGTAACCCCCCGATAGGCGGCGTCGGTACACAGGTGCTTGGAGCGGCGAAACGGTGGATTCGGCCTCTTTACCTGGATGGCGTCGAGTACCGCCTCAAGCTGCGTCACGTCGTGCCGGTTCGCCCCGGTCACGACGAGCGACAACGGGACGCCACGCCCGTCGACCAACAGATGGCGCTTGCTCCCGTTTTTTTCCCCGATCGGTCGGGTTGGGTCCGACCGCTTCCTGTGCCAGAGGGGCTTTGATCATTGCCCCGTCGATGCTCTGCCAACGCCAGGCAATGCCTTCCATCTCATCGTACTCGGCCAGGCCAGCCTGCCAGAGGGCCTCGAAGAAACCAGCCGTTTCCCACTCCAGGAAACGCCGGTGAATCGCGCTCGCACTGCCGAAGCGCTCGGCTGGCAGGGCTTTCCACTGACAGCCTGTGCGCAGGGCATACACGATGGCTTCGAACACCAGCCGAGCCGGCTTGGGCTTGCGTCCGGCGCCGGCCTTGCGCTGGTAGACCTTGTCCGCCAATCTCGGGCGAGGCGGCGGTACCAGCGGCTGGCGAGCCGTCTTGATCGCTGTCCGTGCTGCGGACGGAAAAATAGCGAGCAGATGAACGTTTAGCTTTATGACACAGTAAGACTAAACCCAGTCTTCGTAAACCAGGCCAGGTACACGGCCAAATTCACGAACATTGTTTGTCACAAGCGTACAGCCGGAGGCTATCGCATGACCTGCGATAGCAGTGTCATTGGGGCCGATTGGCGTGCCTACCTCGGTCAGCGCTCGCATTACTTCAACGGTCGCATCTACGGCACGTTGATCCCACGGCAACACGGCATCTAGCCGCTTCACGAATTCATCAACCAGCGTTTTATGCTTGGCTGAGGCTTTCTTACCGATCTGGCCGAAACGCATTTCGGCGTAGGTGACGGCAGAAATAACGATTCGATTGTTCTGGCCAACCTCTGCCGCCAGCCGCTGTAAAACCGACTCTGGGAGTTCGCGCATGATGAACGAGCAAATGCAGGTATCAAGCATGTAGGTCGTCACAGATTGAACCTGCCTTCATCACCAACAACTGGTGGGCGCTCTTGAAGAAAGTCAGCATCGGCTTTTGGCACCTCGGCCAAGGACTGCCATGTTGGCCGTACCGGGCGAAGTGTGATTACGTCACCTTCGCGCATGATTTCCAGCTCACCGATGCCTTCATAGGCCATGTCATTCGGTAGTCGAATCGCCTGATTCTTGCCGTTCTTGAAAATAGAGACAGTACGCATTTCAATCCTCCAACATATGTCTAACATATGCAATATAGCAACGAATCATTGCATATGCAAGGCATATGCTCAACATCAAAGCGCAACCTCAAACGCTCGTCTAATAGTTTCTTGATCGACAGTCCCGCCGGCGCCTCGCCTTCGCCAAGGCCCTGCTAGGAAGGCGTGTACGCGAGGCTCAGCAGCGGCTAGATGAGTCGAGAATCGAGGGGGAATTTCTCTACCTGAATGCTCGCCCCGCTGGCCTCGGGATGCACCGGGTTGAACAGGTAGTTGGTCGTGCAGGGGATAATGGCGCTCGGCACCGGAAGCAGCAGAGCGCTTCGCCCATCCAGGAAGCGATCCCCCATGGCGCGCGTGACTTCTGGGGCAGACTTCCAGTGCTCCGGAAGCGGCGGAAGCTCGGCCCGCGAAACCGGGTCCGGAAGCTCGATGCGGATCAATTGGAGCGTTGTGGGGAAGTCCTCGGGGTCGATTTCCAGGTGGACAAGCACCTCCAGCATTGCCCCGGCCGGGCTGTCCGCCGCATAGACGACCGGCCTGCCAAGGTGGTGCCACCGGCCACTGGCGCGCAGGCCGCCGACTCCGCTGAGATCGGCGTAGGCGCTGATCCGCCACAGAATCACAGGGCCAGACCTTCGGCGATTTGCAGCAGCATTTCCTCCACCTGGCTGGTGCCCTGCTGGGTGGTGAGCATCTGCATGGGCGTCAGGCCGGAAAACCGCTCCTTGGGCTTGGAGAGCCAGCGTTTGGCCTTCTCGCGGTCACCGAAAACAGCCTCGGCCATTGCCGTGATATGGGCAGCGCGAAAAAACCGGTCGCTTTCCTCCACGGTCAGCGGCTGGTCTCGCTCGATGCGGCTCTTGAGGGTGCGCAGGGGGATGATCTGGTCGCGCTCCAGCGGCGTGACCACCCCGGCCTCGGTCAGCTGCACCAGGCGGGTCGCAGGAAAGCCCTTGGTGATCCGGGTGTGGATCTCGAAGTCGGTTGCCGACTCCGGGATGTCCAGCAGGCTTTGAAGGCGCGCCCGGTAGGCGGTGTAGCCATGGTCACGCAGGACTTCAGCAAGCATGGGATAGCCTCCTGTTCGGCATTTACCGGATTGTATCCGGCATTTACCGATGGAGACAACAACCCATCTTCCATACCATCACGAGGCGATTTTTCCTGCTGGGGATAAGCGCCAGCAGGCATTTGCCGGCAACTGCGTTCCTCAGGGCTGATCGGCCCAGCGCTCGCCTATCGGTTCAGCTTGACCCCGCGCCGACACTACCTGCCAGCCACAGTTCTCCTCGTCCCAATCCTGGCCATCGCCGATCATGGCGAACAAGCTGATCGGCATGTGCCATTCGTACGGCATACCCCGGCCCAACCCGGTGACCATCCAGTAGGCCGTCGATGGGGGAAATGCCCGAAAGCGATGTTGGACGGGGACGATTGATGATTCGAATTCAAATTTATTGTTCCGAGCCACGCATTTTTCCGATCGGCCAGCGCAGGGATACTGTCGCCCTCTCCACACGACATGGCAGGGCTGCCTGTCGGTTGTCTCCCTCACTCGGTCGATCAGCAAATGCTCAAGAAACTCTCCTTTTCCCTCGCTCTGACGATCGGCACCGGCGTAGTATCCGGCCAAGCCATGGAGTCGCCCCCGGCCGCCGACTGGTATCCCTCCAAGTATGGTCCGATCGACGAAATAGGTGCAGCCAACCTGCTGACGCCCGAGGTGGTGCTGAACGCGGCGAAACTCGTGAAGACAGGTAAGACCTATGCGCTGGGCGTCGAAATCAACAAGGACCTGCCGGCCTTTCGGCACCGCAGCTTCAAGCTCTACAACGTCCAGCCGGGCGAGCAGGCCGGGCTGACCCTGGGACCCAACAAGTTCACCTTCAACGACGAACTGGTTATCGCCTGGACCGGCGTCGGTACCCAGCTCAACGGCATCGGTCATATCGGTATCGACAACGTCTACTACAACGGCAACCGTGCCGAAGACATCGTCACCATGGAGGGCGTGAAAAGGCTCGGCCTGGAAAAGGTGCCGCCGCTGGTGACCCGCGGCGTCGTGCTGGACATGACTGCCCACTACGGTCAGGCCATCGTTCCCGAAGGCACCGTATTCACGGTGGCCGACATCGAGGCAGTCTTGCAGAAACAGGGCATAGGGATCGGCAAGGGCGACGTGGTGCTGTTCAACACCGGGTGGCTCGAACTGATCGGTAAGGACAATGCGCGCTTCCTCGCCGGCGAGCCCGGCATCGGCCTGGAGGCCGCCCAGTACCTGATCGACCGGGGTGTGGTCGCGATAGGCGGTGATACCTGGGCCCTGGAGGCGGTGCCGGGCAGCGACGACGCGGTGTTTCCGGTCAACCAGTTGATGCTGGCGAAAAGTGGCGTCTACAACCTGGAGCTGATCGACAGCCGGGCCCTTGTCCGGGACAGGGTCTGGGAGTTCCTCTTCGTACTCGGTCAACCGCGCTACACCGGAACCACCCAGGTAACGGTCAACCCGGTCGCCATCCACTGACGAAGGAAATCCGAGCATGCTGCACACCGATTACGCCGCCTGGAGCTGGACGCCGGGCCAGGGGATCGACGGCCTGCGGCTGGTCCGTCGGCCCCTGGAGCGCCCGGCTGCGGGCGAGGTCCTGATCGCCAACCGGGCGCTGGCGCTGAACCCGGTCGACTGGAAAATGATCGAGTGGGGCCATCCGGCTTGGCGCGAGGGCCAGGTGCCCGGCGTCGATGGCGTGGGTGTGGTGACGGCCGCCGGCAACGGCGTCGCTATCGTTCCGGGAACCCGCGTCGCCTATCATCAGTCCCTCGGACGGGACGGCAGCTTCGCCGAGTACTGCCGCGTCGAGACCGGTGCCATCCTGCGGGTGCCGGTCGCTCTCGACGATGCCGCGGCCGCCTGCCTGCCCTGTCCCGGCCTGACCGCCCAGCAGGCGCTGGACAAGGTCCCGACCGTGCCCGGGCGCGATGTGCTGGTGGTAGGGGCCGGAGGTGCGGTCGGCCTGTTCCTGACCCAGCTCGCCCTGCAACGCGGCTGGCGTGTCTGGGCCACAGCCGCGCCGCGTCACCACCAGCGGTTGCTCGAGCTGGGCGTCGTGGGAGTCTTCGACTATCGGCAGGGCGGCTGGTCGTCCGGCCTGCAGGCGCAACTGGGCGAGCGTCCGCTATATGCGCTGTTCGACACGGTCAGCGGCCGGCATGCCGCGACGCTCGCCCCGCTGCTTGGGTATAACGGTCATCTGGTATGCATCCAGGATCGCCAGGAGATGGCGCCCCTGCCGGCCTTCGGCACCGCCCTGTCGCTGCACGAGGTCGCCCTGAACAGCGTTCATGAACACGGCAGCCGCCTCGACCGACAGGCGTTGCGCCAGGCCGGGGAGCGGCTGTTGCAGGGGTTGGCCGACGGCAGCCTGCTGGCGCCGGATCGCCGTGTCTTCGCCTTCGACGCCCTGCCCGATGCCTTGCGGGCGCTCAAGGACGGGAGCGGTGGAAAATGGGTTGCGCAGTTGCAAGCCGCGCCGGCCGTCACCATCTGAGCTACAGGAGGAAAATCGCTATGGATCTGGGTATCGCCGGACGCTGGGCGCTGGTCTGCGCCGCCAGCAAAGGACTCGGCAAGGGCTGCGCGGTGGCCCTGGCCCGGGAAGGGGTGAACCTGGTTGTCAATGCCCGCGGCGACGAGGCGCTGGAGGCGACGGCGGCAGAACTGCGCGCCCTGCATCCGGCGATCGAGGTGCGCAGCGTGGTCGGCGACATCGGCCGCGACGAGGTGCGTCGGGCTGCGCTGGATGCCTGCCCGCAGGTCGACATCCTGGTCAACAACGCTGGCGGGCCGCCGCCGGGCGACTTCCGCGAGTGGAGCCGCGAAGACTGGCTGCGGGCCGTGGAGGCCAACATGCTCACGCCGATCGAGCTGATCCGGGCCACGGTGGACGGCATGGCTGCACGCGGCTTCGGCCGGGTAGTGAGCATAACTTCGGCGGCGGTAAAGGCGCCGATCGACATTCTCGGCCTCTCCAATGGCGCGCGCAGCGGCCTGACCGGCTTCGTCGCCGGCCTGGCCCGCCAGCCGCACCTGGCCGGGCGCAACGTGACGATCAACAACCTGCTGCCCGGGGCCTTCGATACCGAGCGCTTGCGCCAGACCCTGAATGCCGCCGCCCGGGCCTTGCTCATCCGGCGCGAGCTCCAATGACTGGCATCGTCGGGCCGGGTCTGCCGCACCCGGTCGACCACTTCCTGGACCTTTTCATCACTGATGCTGCGTGGGCGGCCTGAGCGCGGCTCGTCATTGAGGCCTTGCAGGCCCAAACGGGCGAAGCGAAGGCGCCACCTCGAAACGGTTTGCGCCGTAATGCCGAGCCGTCGAGCAATGGAAGAGCCGGACTCGCCTCGAGCGCAGGACAGAATGATCTCGGCGCGCAGCTGCATATCGGCAGGCCCCTTGTGCCTGGCTCGGCGGCGGGTGAGTTCGGCATGCTCTTGTTCGGTCAGTTCGATCCGAACGGCTGGGCGGCCTGTTTTCATCGCATGCCCTCCGAAAAAACTCTGCCAGCTCCGCGGTAGACAAGACTTATCCTGAGTAGTTGTGATTCACCACACTAGCCGCTACTTGAGGCTGCGTCGCTTGCACCTGCTACGAGCCGCGCTCGCCGTTGCCGATCACCGGCACGACACTGTGATGGCGATAACCATGCGCTTTGGCTATTCGGATTGTGGTCGCATGGCCTCGGAGTACTATGCCCTCTTCGGCGAGTACCCCAGTGCAACGCTTCTTCGCGGTGTCAACGGATAATGGAATGGAGGGAAAGGGCGCCAGCCGTCCGCAGCCGGCCATGCAGCGATTGCGAGGGGAATTCTCCGAAGTAGGTCCTGTAATGGCCGGCGAAGCGGCCGAAATCCCATACCCCGTATTGCGCACAGATGTCGGTGATTGTGTCCCCGGGCCTCGCCTGAAGGATTACGCCGCGTATCGCGTGCAGTCTGTGCATCATCAGGTAGCGATGCGGACTCATCCCGAGATAACGGTTGAAGACATTGCGCAGCGTACGTTCCGATGCGCCGGCCGCGACGCACAAGTCTTCCATATGGACCGGGGCCTCCTTGATCGACGCCAGCAACTCCAGAGCCTTGCGCAGAATCTGCTGGTGATCCAGGCGAGCGCGCGGTGTCCGGCCTGGCGTTGCAAGCGGGAGCAGCGTGCGGAACACCCGGTCCATCAACTCTGTCCGGGCGGCGTGCTCGGCGGCAGGGTTGTGCAAGTCCTCCGGCGCCTGCTGATCGATGCGAAACAGGCGGCGTGCGAGCCAGATGAGTGGCGCGATATCCCTCTGGATGACATTGACCAGGTTGCGCGACAGTATTGAAGGGTCGAACTCGTCTTCGTGCACCTTTGCCCAGCGCAGCACCAGTTCGCATGACATGGCCACCGTCATCCAGGTCGCCGGTTGGCTGGCATCGATGTGGAACATCGCATCGGGAACCATCCAGGCCAGCAGGCGGCGATCGAAGCGATGCCCGTTCACTACGGTGCATTCGTGTCGATTCAGCGGCAGAAAGATATTGAAGAAGCCGGGAAGACCGACGCCGCTGTAGACGGTCCCGGCACCCTCCCGGCCGAACATCAGGGCAACCCCGTTCAGTTCTACGACCCGCAGCCGCCAGTCGCGCTGCTGCCGTGAACGCAATACATAACGTCCCTGCACGCCATACAGCGCTTCTTCGAACTCGTCGAAGTCCGCACAGACAAGCCGGCTCATTGGCATTCCCCTGAAGAAAAAGCGCTCATCTTTCTTTGGCCGAAGTTCGAAAGCCCGTCTCAGACATAGAAGATCATGTGAAGAAACGGTGCTCAAGGACAAACAAAAGATCAGGCAGTGTTCCGCCCTGTCCGCAAATATCTACTCAAGTGCGACAGGTACAGCTGCTGGCGCAAGCCTCGGAGGGGCTGGTCATGCCGCGGCTGGGCGAGCCGGTCGAGCCGTGGTGGCGAGGTAGGACGAGGGCGACTGGCGGGACGCTGCGCAGCAGGACGCCGGGCTTCTGGTATTTCCCGTGAAAGACTAATCTCAGCTGACGTCCTGTCTGCATTCCCCCTTAACTATCGCTTCTCGAAGCTCGCTCGAGAACCCGGCCTGAAGCCATAGGCCTTGGCCACCTTGGCACAGAGCAGTGCAGGCGCAAGCAGCGCCAGCAGTACCCAGGGGAAAGAAGCCACACCGGCGGTTTCCAGCAGAAGGCCGCCGAATACACCGCCGCCAGCAATAGCGAGGTTCCAGGCCGTGACGATCATCGACTGAGCCACGTCGGCACCCTCGCCCGCGGCATCTGCCGAAGCCGTCTGCAGCAACGTTGCCGCCCCTCCGAAAGTGAGCCCCCATACCGCCACGCCGCTATAGACCACGGCTGGAAGCGTACCGGCAAGCCCCAGCGCCAACGAGGCCAAGGCAAATCCGCCCAGACTGACCAGGACCAGTGCACGTAGCCAGCGGTCGATCAGCAGGCCGACGCCCCAGATGCCCAGCAGGGCGGCAACCCCGAACACCAGCAGTATCTGATCCACGCGGCTACTCATGCCGGCTGGCGCCAGGAAGGGGGCAATGTAGGTGTAGAGAAGGTTGTGGGCCAGCACCCAGAGCAGGATCACCGTCAGGATTGGACGCACCCCAGGCGTCGCAAAGACCTGGCGTATGCCCAGGCGCCGTTCGGCCGTCTGCCCGGGGAGGTCCGGCACCTTGCACAACACCCAGACCATCAGGACCAGGGTCAGTCCGGACATGAGACCGAAGGCCATCCGCCAGCCGGCCAGGGCGCCGAGCCAGGTTCCCGCCGGTACGCCCAGCGAGAGGGCAACCGGCGTACCCACCATCGCGATGGCCATGGCGCGCCCTTGCAACGGCACGGCCACCATGCGGCGCGCATAGCCGGCCAGCAGTCCCCAAGCCAAGCCGGCAGCAACGCCAGCCAGAAAGCGGGCGATCAGCGTGAGCGGGTAGCTGGATGACAGCGAAGTAACGCTGTTGAACAGCAGGAAGCCGCCGAGGGCGAGCAGGAGCAGCGGTCGACGCCGCCAGCCGCGGGTCAGGGCTATCAGCGGAATCGCTGCCACCAGCGAGCCGAACGCATAGGCGCTGACCAACTGGCCGGCCAGCGCTTCCGAGATACCGAGCCCCTGGCCGATCTGCGGCAGCAGTCCGGCTGGGAGGGTTTCGGTGAGGATGGCGATGAAGCCGGTCATGGCCAGGGCCAGCAGGGCGGACACCGGGAGCCGTGCTTCATCAGTCATGCTGGCGGGGTGCAGGCGATGCGATGCGCTGGCATCGATGTTCCGGTGAGAAGGCGCGTTGGCAGCCGTATGCGGCAATTGGCTCATGCCGTTACCCCGCTCGGTCCGTAGACCGCATCGCGCAACTCGCTGACGAAACGACCGGACATGCCTTCGTAGAGGGTATTGGTCAGGGCTACCACGCTGAGCTTCCGGACCCGGTCGACGAACCAGGAATGCCCATAGGCGCCGCCCCAGCGCCAGGTTCCCGGCGACTCTGGCGATCCGGCTGCGGCCGGATCGCGCAGCACCGAAAAGCCGAGCCCGAAACCAAAGCCAGGTGCATCAGGCAAGTCGAACCCGGCGGTCTGGTCACGGCCCATCTCGTCCACCAGCCCGGCAGGAAGCAGGGGGGCACCGCCCTGGCGCAGGACCTCCAGGAGCCGGAGCAGGTCCCGGGCGCTACCCACCATGCCGGCACCGCCCGAGGGGAAGGCCGTGGCATCGAGTGCGCGTGCCGGTTCGAAACGGATGCCTGCCGTGTCCTCGAAGGGGGCCTGGGTTTCCTGTTCGCCCATGCGATGGGGCTCCGGTGTGTCGTTCACATAGACCGCCGTCAGCCGGCTGGCATCCACGGCTACGAAGTCGGTGTCCCCCATCTCCAAGGGGTCGGTCACCAGCATTCGTACCGCCTGTTCCAGAGGCGCGTCACACACGCGCTCGATGAGGGCGCCGAGCACATCGGTGGCCAGCGAATAGCCCCAGGCGCTGCCCGGTGCATACAGCAGCGGAACGCTGGCGATTCGCCGCAGGTTCTCTTCCAGGCCGATGCCGGGCCGGTCTAGGCCATCGGAGACACCGGCGCAGGCATAGCGCCCCTGATCGTCCGCTTCGAGAAAGCGGTAGCCGAGGCCTGCGGTATGGCTGAGCAGTTGCCGCGCGCTGATGCGTGCCGGACCGCCATCGGGCAGGCAGGGCTGGAATGTCGGCAGCCAGCGGCCGATCGGCTCGTCCAGTGCCAGGCATCCCTGCGCCACCAGCACCAGGGCGGCGGTGGAGACGATCGGCTTGGATACCGAGGCGAGCCGGAACAGGGCATCCTCGCGCATGACTCGTCCGGCTTCCCGGTCGGCCAGACCCGCAGCGCGGCGGTAGACCAGTTCGCCGTTCTCGGCGATCAGTACCAGGGTGCCGACCAGACGCCGCTCGGCCAGCGCCGCCTCGATGACAGCATCGACGCACTCTGCAAGACCCGCTCGGGACAAGGGGGTGGAACAGCTAGACATGGGATTTCCTTGGTTTCGGGATGTCGCGAAACCATAGAAGTGCGTTCATTACGGAAAAAGACGGGTAGAGTTCCGGTCTATCCGGAACCTAATGTCCGCAATGGGAGCAGTCATGGACAGCCTGAGCGGCTTTACCGTTTTCGTGCAGGTCGCCGAGACGCGCAGCTTCGTCGCGGCCGGACGGGCGCTGGGCATTTCAGCCTCGGCCGTCGGCAAGCGGGTGGCGCGGCTGGAGGAGAAACTGGGGGTGCGTCTGTTCCACCGCAGTACGCGTAGCATCGCCCTGACGGCGGAGGGGACGCTGTTTCTCGAGCGCAGCCGGCGCATCCTGGCCGAGATAGAGGCGACGGAGCTGGAGCTCTCACGAACCGCCGGGGCACCACGTGGACGCCTGCGCGTGAGCCTGCCCCTGGTCAGTTCACTGGTGCTGCCGGTGCTGGCCGATTTCATGGCCGAATACCCGGAGATCGAGCTGGATCTGGACTTCACCGATCGCTTAGTGGACGTCATCGAAGAGGGGTTTGACGTGGTGGTGCGCACTGGACAGTTGTCCGATTCGCGGTTGTCGGCTCGGCGGCTCGGCGCTTTCCGCCTGCTGGTGGTCGGCTCGCCCGCATATCTCGAACGCCACGGCGTGCCCCGGCGCCCGGCCGATCTGGCCGACCATGCCTGCCTGCACTATCGCTTTTCCAATACCGGCAAGCTCGAGCCCTGGCCTCTGCGCCGACTGCCGGGTGAGCCCGAGCCACAGTTACCCGTCTCCATGGTCTGCAACAACATCGAGACACGGGTGTGCTTCGCGCTGCGTGGCCGTGGCCTCGCCTGTTTACCCGATTTCGCTATCCGCGATGCCTTAGCCGAGAGCCGCTTGTGCAGCGTGCTGGACGACTACATGGAGGGTACAGGGAACTTCTATCTGCTCTGGCCTTCAGGGCGACAGGTGTCACCCAGGCTGAGGGCTTTCATCGACTTCATGGGGGTCAGGATGTTTCCGGGTTCGTCATAACCTTCCAGGCTGGCTGACGAGCATTCTCAGGGCGAAGAGGGCTGGCGCTCTCTGTGTAAGCTCAATGAGCCTGCTCTACATCGCCTGCACCCGGGCCATGTAGGTGCTGGCCGTCAACTCGACCGTGCAGGAGGTCATGCAGGAATTTGTCGATCGCCGTGATGGCAGGAAACCGGACACGCTGCTGGCCTTTCTGTAGACGAAGCGTGCCTCCCCGAACTCCGGTTTTGTACGTCATTTGTGATAACATGGCGTACAAATTTGGCTAGGAGATTCGCGACCATGGCAAGTACCATCCGTTCTGCCCGTCTTGGGTTGCGCGCCACGCCGCAGCAGGAAGCGGTGCTGCGCCGCGCGGCCGAGGTGGCAAACAAATCGATGACCGATTTTATCCTCGACAGTGCCTGTCAGGCCGCCGAGCAGACCTTGCTCGATCAACGCCTGTTTCTGGTATCCGGCAGCCAGTCCCAAGCCTTGCTGGAGATGCTGGATCGGCCTGCCCAAGACAATTCTGGCCTGAAGGATTTGTTCTCGCGATCGGCACCTTGGGACAAATGATGTCGCTGACCGCGCCCCAAGCACTGGACGCCAGCCACTCACTGGAGGGTTTCGATTGCGGCAAACCGAGCCTGGATGATTGGCTGATGCGCCATGCCCGGCAGGCGCAGGCCAGCGGTTCGGCCAAGACCTACGTAGTCGCTGACGGCGTGCGCGTCGCGGGCTACTACAGCCTCACCGTGGGACAGATCGATACCCTGGAAGCTCCCGCTCGTGTCCGCCAGGGCATGGGGGCTTATCCCATACCTGTTGTCATCCTGGCGCGGATGGCCGTGACGCGACAGGATCAAGGGCGCGGCATCGGCGTAGGCATGCTGCAGGATGCGATCCGGCGTACCCTCACCATCGCCGAGCAGGCCGGCGTTCGGGCGCTGTTGACGCATCCGATCGACGAGGAGGCATTACGCTTCTACCTGCGCTTCGGCTTCGAAGCATCGCCTGCCCGCGAGCAGCAATTGCTGTTGCTGCTCAAGGACGCGCGTCGGCTGCTTGTTCCGCCGGCGTCCCCCAGGGGATAGGCCTGCACTCCAGGACCTATCGACAGTTCCCGGCCCGGCGGAACCCGGCGGCCTCGGCATCCGCCGCCGACTCAAACGAGACACGATTTTTCTCCTGCACTTGCTCGTAGCTCGGGCAGCCGACCGGTAGGTGGTAGACCTTGCTGGCGCTGTTGCCGATCACCGGGGCGCTGCCGTCCTGTTCAGCAACCTGCACTGGCGGCTCTACCGGCCGGCGGGCGGGCGTAGATGTGTCCTGCCCGGCCAGGCCTTCGCGGCCCGGCTTGTGCCCCAGCATCCAGGTGCGCTCGCCGGTCATGCATGAAGGGATCGTGGCGGCCCATGACCTATGCAATCCGCCAGTCGCACTCCTAGCCCTTCATTTCAGGATGCCCAGCAGGGTCCAGACGCGCCGGGCTTCCGGGTCTGCCGACAGCAGTTCGGACAGCAGGTCGCCGAGGGGCTTGTTGCCCCATTCCACTGCTCTGCGGATCAAATAGGGGACCGGGCTGTGCGGCTCGGTACGTGCCAGGTAGTCGGCGATCAGGGCCAACTGATGATAGGCCTGCTCGCGACTGCATAGCACACTGGACGGCGGAGCGGCATTCGGCATGGCAGTGTCCGCCCCCCGGCTGGCCTCTTCGGATACGGGCGAGACGGCAAGGGCGGCATCGGACGCGTGCGGATGCATGCCGATAAACTCCTGCATCAGGGCGATCAGTTGGTAGATGACATCGCGCAGCGGACCGAAACCAGGCGAGAGGTCGCCCAGGTAGTCGTCGCTCCAGCGCTCCAGACGCTCCAGACGCTCCAGCGAGCGTGCGCTCTGTTCGAGGCAGTCGCGGCGCTGCAGCCAGACGGGCAGCGGCGTGCTCCTGACCCGCTCGTTCAGTTTCTGCTGCTTGTGCCGGGCCGCCTCGGCAGCGGCCTTGGCCGCCTTGCTGTCGTTGCCGGCAACCTGCTGCAGCTGCAGCTGTCGCCAGTCGTGCAGGGCGAAGGGGCCGAGCTCGTCGATATCGGGCTCGAACAGCGGCAGGCGCACCAGCAGTAGCTCAGCGTAGCGGCGGATCAGCCAGTCAAGCGGTGTCATCCGCCAGGAGCGGTCGCCTTCCTCGGCCCGGGGATGCAATTCGTCCGGATAGCGCTCGCACAGCCCGGTCACCAGCGCCAGCGCCTGGGGCAGTCCCTCCCAGCTCCGACGGTGCAGCCAGGCCTCGCCCAGCCAGGTGGCCACCATCAGGTCCTTGCTGCGGGCGAGCAGCAGCTCGCCGGCCAGCTTCTCTACCTCAGCCCAGTCGCTGCGCTTGATCTGTGCCTGCCAGACGCCGCTCGGCAGGCTCGCGTCGTCCTCCCGGCGGGCTTCGCGCAGACGGTCGAAGTCCGGGTCGTAGCGCAGGCTTGGGCCGCAGGGCGAGTTCGCCGACAGCGGCTCGAGCAGGCTGTCCGGTGCAAGAGGAAACGAAAGTAAGGCGGAATTCAAGAAAACCTCCAGGGGCTCACCAGCGCTGCTGCACGGACGGCGCGGCAAAGGGAGAACGGGGCGCGCGTACCGGCAGCGGCTGGATGGAGAGCGGCGCCTTGCCGCCCTGGGTCATGAGTGACACGCGCATGAACATGGTCGCCCGGCTGTCGCTGTTGTAGGTCCCATAGACCGGCAACTGGAAGGTCAGCGGGAAATCGGTGTAATCCACGTCCGGCTGCCGCTGCACGGCGACGTGGGTGCGCATCAACCGCAGCAGCGCCCAAGGGCCGGTGTATTCCCAGCCGGCCTCAAGGTCGGCGACCGCCATGCTCGGCTGCAGCGGATCGTTGACCGGCCGCAGCGAACCGTTCTTCGCCCAGCGCAGCACCAGCCGGACTGGCTCGCCTTGGGTCCAGCGCAGGCGCTGCAGGTCGTCGCCCGGATAGGCGATCTCCTGGCGACCCGCCAGCATCGACCAGGCGATCACTTGGTCGGCGCCGCGCTCATCCTCGCGGTCGGTGCGCCAGCGCACCTCCACGTCGAGCCCCTGCAGGCCATTCTTGTCGCGCAGCAGCAGGGATCCCAGCCAGCCGGCGGCCTGCTTCAGGCGCAGCAAAAAGTCCTGCGCGGCCTGCCGGTCGGAAGAGCGGGCGAGCTGCAGGCCCTCCTCGGCCTGGGGCAGATGCTCGTCAATCAGCCGCAGCAGGTGGCGGACTCGGTCGGGATCGACGTCGACGGCGCGGATGCTGTAGGAGAACGGGAAGCGCTCGGCCAGGTACTGGTTGAAATAGTCGGCCAGGCGGTTCCAGGCGGCAGCCGCGCGCTGCTGCTGGAGGAAGTCACAGCGCTGCCGGGCCTCCTCCCAGAGGAGCTGCCCGCGCCGCGACAGGTCGTCGCGCCCCGGCGCCAGGTAGGCGGCCTGGAGGATGCCCGAGCAGTTGCCGCTGTCCATCTCGATGAAGTCGCGGGCGACCAGTTGCTGGAACAGTGCCGGCGCACTGGCCGGGTTCTGCGCCTTGTGCTTGAGCATCTCCTCGCCCAGTGCGGTCAGCCGCAGGACCTTCTCGTAATCGCCCAGCGACAGGTGCGAGCGCTGCATCTGCAGCCACTCCAGCGCCCGGGCGCTCCCCTGGGTTGCTTCCAGCATGACTGCGAACTGCTGGGCTAGCCCCTGCTTAAGGTCCTGCAGGTCCTGGGCGCGGAACATCTGCAGGCCCAAGCTCTTGCCGCCGTCCCAGCGGGCGAAGTCGTAGGCTTGGTGAAACATGGGCAGCGCCTTGATCTCCGCCAGCGCCTCCTGCACGTCGCCGAGGGCCCGGCGGTTGAGGTTGTCCAGCAGGGCCTGGGCCAGATCGCCGCGATCCAGCTCGGCGAACGCCTCCTGCAGCTGCAGGGCCTTGTCCGCCGGCACGTCGAAGGAGCGCTCGCCGCCCAGGCGCGGAACGCCGCCCTTCGACTCCAGGCTGTTCCACATGGCCAGCGAGGCCGCCCGGGCGGCCGCTCCAAGCAGGGCCGTGCGGTACGCCGGCGGTATCTGCGCCAGCTCCTGCCCGATATAGCCCTTGTAACTGGCGTAGTAACCCAGCGCGGCGTCGAGCGCGCGGGCGTCGATGGCCAGGGGCTGGGCGCGGGACTCGGCCGCGTCCTCGCGGTGCAGGGCGATGGCGGCAAAATCGCGCCGCAGCAGGCTCTCGATGGACTTGTCCAGCCCGGCGACGTACTCCTGCAGCTCCAGGCTGCCGCCGCCCAGCAGCACCAGCAGGTTGTCGCGCGAACCTGCCTGGGCGATCCACTGGTCGCGGAAGCTCTTCTGCAAGCGGGAGGTCTCCAGATCGACGGCCTGCACCACCGCGGGCCCGAGCAGCGTGCTCTGACGCGCGTTGTCCAGCAGCGCCTCGTAGCCCGGCACCAGATCCCGCCCGTTGCCGCGTCCCCAGGCCACGTTAGTCAGCGCGATGAGATCCTGCAGATTTTCGATCAGGCCACCGACCTCCTCGAGCTCGCGCAGGGAGTTGCCATAGCCGGCCTTCAGCTTCTGGAGGTGGATCTTCAGGTAGCCGGCCGGACGGACGAAGTTCTCGGCCAGGAAATACTGGGTCAGCCACAGCTGCATCAGGTGCTGGAAGCGCTCGGCAATCTTCCGGTTCCCGTGCAGGTTCAACGGCTGCATCGCCGGCCCGGGAGCCGTGCGCAGGACTTCGTTGTAGAAGGCCTCGTGGCGCATCGGCCCGGCGCCCGGCTGCAGGCCCAGCGCGTCCCGCCCCAAGGCGGCAAGGGCTTGAAAGACGCCCTGAACTGATTGAAGCAGCTGATCTGCAAGCCGATAGCCAACGAGCGCTGCGCGTAGTCTGCCGATTCGAGCCGGAAATATCGGCCGGCCAATACTTCAATACGTGCGTACTTCATTGCTTCATTACGTGAGCGCTTCATTGCTTGAACGCATAAGCGCTTCAGTAGCGTAAGCGCCGCGGCCAGGCTGGTAACCGGCCGCTCCTGTTCGCCTGGCCCTTTCTGTTTCAAGCCGCCATTCCCATCCAGGATGGGGATGCCTCCAGGATGGCACAGAGGTCAACGCAGGTGCAGGACTACGGCGAAGAGCCAATGCTGGTTCACCTCGGCAAGCCGCTGCTCCTGTCCTTTCATGGCGAGCCCAACCAGATCAATCGGGGCAGCGCCTTTGTGCCCAAGGAAATCCATGGCGAAATCGATGGCTCCATATTCGCTCTGACGGGGAACCTGGCCGAAGACAACGGCACGGTCGCGCAATTCGAAGCTCCCCCACTGCCCCTCGGCATTCCGATAGGTCCAGCAGATATTTTCCGCCTCGATTCGGTAGGGGGCGAGCAGCCTGCAGACATAGCCCGCAAGCGACAACGCACCGTCGGCGACGCCGATTCCCGTGCCGAGGTCGACCAGCATGGCCGCTGCTTTGCGCTGGTGCCTGTAGACAAGCGCCTCGACCGTTGGGGCCATGAGCGATTCCAGCACCGGGCCGGCTATCGAGCAGAGTTTAAGGAACGTGTGGAGTTGATCAGGTTTCATGGAATGACCTCCTGTGCAGTGTGCACCCAGGATGCCAGCGGCCCGGAGAATCCAAATTCAACACGTCAATGCTTCAACGAATCAACGCGCGAGTACTTCCTTGCTTCAGCGCTTCAATACGTCAACGCTCACGACATCATCGGCTAGCCGCACCATCGCCGGCACTCGTCACAGCTTGGGATTCCTTCAACACGCGATAGCTTGGCTTGTACCTGCTGCACGCACGGCCAAACCGAATGCTGGGCAGCACCAATCGCCATGTTTATTAAGGTGGCCCTTAAATAGACGTCTAGTTAGACTTCAGGCATGGAAAAGATCGACGCCCGCAAACTGACCGCAGAGAGTCGCAAGCTGCTTCGCCAGATAGTGATTCGCCTGCGCCAGCAGTCCAACATGAAAGTCGAGGAGTTGGCCTCGGTCACCGGTGTGCATCCGACCACCATCAAGACTTGGCTGACCCGTGCCAACCGCGAGGGCGCGCAAGCCCTGGAGGAAAAGCGTCGGGGGCGCCCGGCGGGCGCCTGCCGCAAGCTGACGCCGGCCGACGAGCAGTGGCTGCGCGAGCAAATCGTCGAGCAACCCCCGCAGCAGCTGCAGTTGCCGTTTGCCCTGTGGACGCGCCCGGCCATCAAGGCGCTGGCCAGGGAACGCCTCGGGATCGAGCTGCAGGACCGGTTGATCGGCAAGTATCTCAAGCGCTGGGGGTTTACGCCTCAGCGTCCCGTGAAGCGGGCGCAGGAGCAGCGGCCGGAGGACATCGAGCGCTGGCTGAAGCAGACCTACCCCCAGGTCAAGGCGCGCGCCGCTGCCGAAGGAGCGGTGATTCACTGGGGGGACGAAACCGCAGTCAAGGAGGATGCGAACTGGATACGCGGCTACGCCCCCAGGGGCCAGACGCCAGTGCTGGCGACGCCCACTCGCTGGCACAAGCTGTCGATGATCTCCGCAATTTCGCCCCGTGGCGAGGTGGCCTTCCAGATCGTCGAAGGCAGTATCAACGCGCTGCGTTTCATCGACTTCCTGAGCCGCCTCGTTGAAGGGACACCGCAGAAGATCTTCCTGGTGGTCGATAACCTGCGCGTCCACCATGCCAAGGTGGTCAGCGAGTGGCTCAGTGACAAGCAGGACAGGATCGAACTGGTGTTCCTACCACCCTATGCGCCCGAGTCCAATCCCGACGAGTACCTGAATCGGGATTTCAAGACGGCGCTGCGCAGCGGCCCGGTCAGCCATGACAAGGCCAGCCTGCTGGACAAGGCGATGGCTTTCATGAACACACTCGGCAGCTTGCCCGACAAGGTCATGGCCTATTTCCAGCATCCTGCAGCACGCTATGCCATGGCGTGAATTTAAGGGCCTGATTAATAACAACCGGCGAGCAAGCCGAAGGAGAGGAACCAATGCCCCACGGAACTACCGCACCAGTGCAGAGCCTGGTGGATGACGCACTGATCGAGCTTGAGAATCTGGTCGACGACTTAGGCGAGCAGGCAGCGCCCGCCCAGCCTGCCGCTCAGGTGGCCACAAGGCGCGAACACTACAAAGCTGCACTCGAAGATATCGCCGCGGTGCTGGGCCAGTCGCCAGAGTGGGGTGCGGACCAGTTGAACGAGATTGTCGCCATCCTCGGTCGCGAAGGGATACCTGTTTCAGAGTGAAGCACTTAAGTGCTTGCGCATTGATGTATTGAAGTATTGATTGATTTTCGCATGGCTCCCTGGCTGATGCCTTCGACCGTGCGGCGAGTTTCAGACCATGCCGCCGTTGGCGCGGATGACTTGGCCATTGATCCAGCCGCCCTGCGGGCCGGCAAGGAAGGACACGACCGCGGCGATGTCGGCCGGCGTGCCCAGACGTTCGAGCGGGTTCATTTTGGCCATCCGTTCGATGAGTTCGGGCGACTTGCCCTCTAGAAACAGGTCGGTGGCGGTGGGGCCCGGCGCTACGGCGTTGACAGTGATCGAGCGCCCACGCAACTCGCGGGACAGCACAGTGGTGAGCGCTTCCACCGCCGCCTTGGTGGCCGAGTACGCGCCGTAGGTTTCCAGGCGCAAGCCGATCACGCTGGAGGAGAAGTTGATGATGCGGCCGCCGCTACGCAGGCGATGCGCTGCCTCACGCATGCAGTTGAAGCTGCCCTTGAAGTTGATGGCGACCAGTCGGTCGAAGGCGGCATCGTCGACCTGGGCGACCGGCGCCAAGTCCATGACACCGGCATTGTTGACTAGCACGTCGACACCGCCGTAGCGGGCCTCGGTGGCGTCGAACAGCCGCTGCACCGCGACCGGATCGCTGACGTCGGCCTGCAGGGCGACGGCCTCGCCGCCTTGGGCAACGAGGCGGCTCGCCAAGGCCACGGCGTCGTCGCGCCGGCCGGCGTAGTTGATGACCACTGCGTAGCCATCGACGGTCAGGCGTTCGGAGATGGCGGCGCCGATGCCGCGCGAGCCGCCAGTGACGATGGCGACCGGACGGGAATGCGTTTGCGTGTTCATGAGGGAGGTCTCGAGTGGACCGCCGGATTGGCGGCGGAGAGACCTTATCCATTTGTGACACTCGGATAATCTGGCAGAATCCGCGAACACCATTCGGAAATCCGGACAATGGACCGCTTCGATGCCATGCGGGTCTTCGCCAGGATCGTGGAGCGCCGTAGCTTTACCCGGGCTGCGGACGACTTGGCGCTGCCACGGGCGACGGTCACTGATGCCATCAAGGCGCTGGAGTCGCGCCTGGGCGTGCGGCTGCTGCAGCGGACCACGCGCCAGGTCACGCCCACGCTGGAAGGCGAGGTCTTCTACGGCCGCTGCCTGCGTCTGATTGCCGATATGGAGGATGCCGAAGGCGCCTTCCGCGATACGCGCCCACGCGGGCCGTTGCGTATCGAGGTGCACGGCACGCTGGCGCGCCACCTGCTGTTTCCCCGGCTTCCCGCGTTCCTGGACGCCTATCCGGACATCGAGCTGGACGTCAGCGAAGGCGATCGCTATGTCGACCTGGTGCGTGAAGGCGTGGACTGCGCCGTCCGCGTAGGCAAGTTGCGCGACAGCGACCTAATCGCACGCCGCCTGACGCTGCTGGCCGAGGCCACGGCGGCCTCGCCGGACTACTGCAAACGTTACGGCACGCCGACGGACATCGACGCCCTCCAGGGGGACGGCCACGTGATGGTCGGCTTCAAATCCACCGCCATCGGCGCGTTGCTGCCGCTGGAGTTCCAGCACGAAGGGCGCGTCCGCCACGTCACCTTGCCCACGCGCGTGCGGGTCAGCGGTGCGGATTCCTATGTCGGTGCTGCGTTTGCCGGCTTCGGCATCATCCAGGCTCCGCGCTACCGGCTGGATGACTACTTTGCTGCTGGCAAGCTCATCCTATTGCTGGAACTCTTTCCGCCATTGCCCAGCCCGGTCAATATTGTGTATACGCGTACCCGGCTGCCGTCCCCTCGGTTGCGTGCATTTATCGAATGGGCAAGCAACACATTTGTAAGCGTCCGGCCAAGTCATCTGGTTTGAGCCCGCCAGGCTAAGAGATGGTGTCCACCTATTTATCGTGGACACCATCTCCAGGCTTTTAAGCGGGAAATCATGCAGCGTCGTTCCTATTCCACAGCCTTCAAGGCTCAAATCGTGCAGGAGTGTGGCCAGCCCGGCGCCTCCGTCGCCAGCGTGGCGCTGAGCCATGGCATCAACAGCAACGTTGTCCATCAATGGATACGCACGGCACGCAGCCAGGTTGAGACCCTGCCGGCGTTCATCCCGCTTGCACTGGATGCGCCCGTGCGGGCCGGATATGCCTCCCGCGCGGACATTCGCATCGATATCCCCCATCGGCGCACAACCTTGACCGTTCCCTGGCCTGCGGGCGATGCAGAGGGGTGTGCCCGGTTCGTGCGCGAGATCCTGCAATGATCCGTATCGATGCCATCTGGCTCGCCACCGAACCGCTGGATATGCGGGCCGGAACGGAAACGGCGCTGGCCAGGGTGGTGGAGGTCTTCGGTGCGGCGAAGCCGCACAACGCCTACCTGTTCGCCAACAAACGAGCCAACCGCATGAAAGTGCTGGTTCACGATGGTTTCGGTGTCTGGCTGGCCTCGCGCCGACTGAACCGGGGCCGTTTTGTCTGGCCGGGCAGTTGGCAGGGCACGCAGTTGGAGCTGAATGCCGAGCAGCTTCAGGCCCTGGTGGTCGGGCTGTCCTGGCATCGGGTCGGATCGGGGGCCGAAATCAGCCTTTTATAGTTGGCCGTCAGGTGGTGCCTGCCGCGCAATTGACCGAACGACCTATCGTCGATAGCGGTCAAGGCAGGCACACTCGGCGCCATGACTTCTGCTTGCTTCGACCATCTGACGCCCGAACAACTACGCGAACTGGCGGCGCAGTTGACGCAGCGTGTCGCCAGCCTCGACCAGCAAGTCCACTATCACAAGACCCGCAGCGATCAGCTGGCTCACGAAATTGCCGTCCTCAAGCGGCATCGGTTTGCCCGGCGCAGCGAGCAGCTCGGTGCTGCCCAGCTCAGCCTGCTGGACGATCTGCTCGATACCGATATCGCGGCCATCGAAGCCGAGCTCGAGGAGCTGGCTCCAGCTCCCGCCGCTGCCGAGCCACGCCAGCAGCCCAGGCGCACAGCCTTGCCGCCGCAGTTCCCCCGCACGCTGATCCATCACGAGCCGGACAACACGCAGTGCGCCTGCGGCTGCCAGCTCAAACGCATCGGTGAAGATGTCAGCGAAAAGCTCGACTACACCCCGGGCGTCTTCACGGTGGAGCGGCATATCCGCGGCAAATGGGTCTGCGAACGATGCGAAACGCTGATCCAGGCGCCGGTTCCGGCCCAGGTGATCGACAAGGGCATCCCGACTGCCGGGCTGCTGGCCCAGGTCATGGTGGCCAAGTTCGCCGACCATCTGCCCCTGTACCGGCAGGAAAAGATCTTCGGCCGGGCCGGTTTCGCCCTCCCGCGCTCGACCCTGGCGCAGTGGGTCGGCCGTTGCGGCGTGCAACTGCAACCACTGGTCGATGCACTGCGGAACATAGTCCTGGAGCAGAACGTCATCCATGCCGACGAGACCCCGGTACAAATGCTCGCGCCGGGCATGAAGAAGACCCGGCGCGCCTATGTCTGGGCCTACGTTCCCAGCCCGTTCGCCGAGCTGCGTGCGGCGGTCTACGACTTCAGCCCCAGCCGTGCCGGCGAGCATGCCCGCACCTTCCTCGGCGACTGGCGCGGCCAACTGGTCTGCGACGACTTCGCCGGCTACAAGGCCTGCTTCGAGCAGGGCGTGACCGAGATTGGCTGCATGGCCCATGCCCGGCGCAAGCTCTACGACCTGCATATCGCCAACCAGAGTCAACTGGCCGAACAGGCTCTGCGCTACATCGGTCAGCTGTACGACATCGAGCGTGAGGTGCGCGACCTGCCGCCCGACGAGCGACAGCGAATACGCCAGGAAAAAGCCAAGCCCATCGCCGATGCCCTGCACGGCTGGATGCTCACCCAGCGCCGGTTGGTGCATGAAGGCACGGCCATCGCCAAGGCACTCGACTACTGCCTCAAGCGCTGGACGGCCCTCGTGCGCTATCTCGATGACGGGATGGTGGCGATAGATAACAACTGGTGCGAAAACCAGATCCGCCCGTGGGCCATCGGCCGCGCAAATTGGCTGTTCGCCGGCTCACTGCGCAGCGGCAAGCGTGCGGCCGCCCTGATGACACTGATTCAATCGACACGCCTGAACGGGCATGATCCGTATGCCTATCTGAAAGATGTGCTGACCCGGCTGCCGACGCAGAAGGCCAGCGAGATCACCCAGCTGCTGCCACACAACTGGAAACCCTCCTGCAAGGCGTGATGCCCGGCCGCTTACCTTCGATTCCCCCCACCCAGAAAATCTTCGCCCCGGTTTCGACCCAGGCCAGTGCCTCCTCGATCACACCGACCACGGTGCGGCAAAGGATCGCCCGGTGCTCCAGATCGGCGGGCAGGGCCTTGGCAATGCGCGTCTGCTGCCCAAGGCCTGCCAGTTGCCGGCGCTCGCCCTTGAAGTGCAGGATCATATTGGCGACGTGGGCCGCTGCCGGCCCGAAGCGGAAGGACTGGGTGAGATAGTGCACCTCGGCGTCGGCCAGCCAGGGGGCATCGAGGGCGTCGACGGCTCCCCGGAAGCGGTACAGCATCTGGTGGCCATCGCCGCAGACGACGACGCCCATGCCGTAGGCTGCCTGCTGCGCCAGGAGGCCGGCGATCACCGGGTTAATGTCCTGGGCCTCGTCGCCCAGCACGATGTCGAAGCGGGTGCTCAGGTCCGGCTTCGACAGCGCCCAGAGCTTCAGGTAGCCGTCGTGGGGGATGGGCGTGGCGTGGTTGTTCACGTCGCACATCTGCGCCCAGAGCCGGCGGGTGGCCTCGACGATACTGTCGGCGGCCCGTCGCATGCGCTCGTTCTGCAGTTTTTCTGCGGGGAAGTGGAACAGTCCGATTTTCTCGTCCGCGCTGGCGAGGTAGTTGTTCAGCGTGTCCTGAACGCTGCGGACCAGTTCCCAGTTCTGGGAGTTGATGGCCCAGGCGATGTCGGTGAGGCGCAGGTTTCCGAGCTTGTGCTTGTACTTCTTGCCGACGACGCCGAAGGCCAGGCCGTGGGCGGTCTTGCAGGTCACGTTGAGGGGGAATTTCTGTTTGGCAGCCACCTCGACGCTCTTGTTGTAGCAGAGGTAGAGAATCCGGGCCTGCGGACGGGCCTGGGAGTAGCCCACCAGGGTCGTGGTCTTGCCGGTGCCGGCAAAAGCGATGAGCTTGAGGATTTTGGCCTGCGATCTGATCGCCGGCTCTTGTTCGTGGGTGAATTGCATGTGTCTGGCCTCGCGCATGCGCTGCAATGGTGGTTGCAGGCCATGCTACCTGCCAGCCGGAAAATCCCAAGGCGCTGGCCGGGCGGCGCCTTGGGCGCGTGTTGCGGTGCGGCTATTCCCGGACGGGGAGCGCCGGCAATCCGGCGTCCTGCTGCTCAGCACCCTGCCAGTCGGCCTCGCTCCCCCCACGCCACCACGGCTCCACCGCCTCGACCCGGGCCGGCTCGACCGGCTCGCCGAGGCGCGGCATCACCAGCCCCTCCGAGGCGTGCGCCAGCAGCACATCCGCCGGCTGGGACCAGGGGTGCATGGCCAGGTTGAAGGTCCCCCAGTGCACCGGCAGGAAACGCCCGCTGCCCAACTGCTCCAAGGCCCGCAGGGCGTTGTCCGGCCCCAGGTGAATATTCCCCCAGGCCGGATGGAAGGCGCCGACCTCGAGCATCACCAGATCGAACGGCCCTAGCCGCCGGCCGATGTCGGCGAAGGCCGGCGAGAGCCCGGTGTCGCCGCTGAAGAACACCGCATGGCGCTCGCCACGCAGGGCGAACGACGACCACAGCGTCACGTTGCGATCGCGCAGCCCACGCCCGGAATAGTGGTGCGCTGGCGCGGCAGTGATCGTCAGGCCACCCGGCAGCACGGTGCGCTCCCACCAGTCGAGCTCGACGATACGCTCGGCCGGCACGCCCCACGCCTCCAGGTGCAGGCCGACGCCGAGCGAGGTGACGAAGGGCACCCGCCGCTTGGCCAGCGCCCGAATGCTCGGATAGTCCAGATGGTCGTAGTGATCGTGGGAGACCAGCACCGCATCGAGCGGCGGCAGGGCCGCGATGTCGACCGGCACCGGATGGAAGCGCTTGGGGCCGAGAAAGGGCAACGGTGAGACGCGCGCGCCCCACACCGGGTCGGTCAGCACCCGGTGGCCGTCGATTTCCAGCAGCACGGTCGAATGGCCAAGCCAGGTGGCCCGCAGCCCGGTTTCGACGGGCCGGGCCCAGCTGGCGCGTGGGTCGATGATGGGGTGGGGGTTCGCCGGCGTGCGGCCCTCGCCGCGGAACAGGAAGTCGGCCAGCGTCGGCCGCCCCTCGGGCACGCGCTGTACGCTGGCCGGGTAGGTGTTCATGAAGCCGCCGCCGGCATACTGCCGGGAGGCCTGTATGCGTTCCAACCTGAATCCGTTGGCACGTCGGGCCGAAAAAACCATCCTGGATCTCCTGTGAAGGGGTGTTCGGTGCTTGAGCCGGGTTTTCCGCTCGAAGGGAAAGGTTTGCGTGTGTCCCGGCATCCCGCAGCCAGGTGGAGTGAGGAAAATCTCCTTCGCTCTGAGCTGGGCTTGTGCCAGCGCCCATTTTATTGGCGGGAAGCTGATGGCCTGGGGTATCGGGCCAAGCTGTTTACTGGGACGCTGTATAATTAAAAACATGTACCTTCTCCTCCAGGAGGGTCCCATGCCGAAAAACGTCACCCAGAAATTGATCGCGTCTCACCTGCTCAAAGGAGCAATGTGCGAGGCTGAAGAAATCGCGATCAAGATCGACCAGACCCTCACTCAGGACGCCACAGGCACGATGGTGATGCTCGAACTCGAGGCAATGGGGCTCGAGCGCGCCAAGACGGAGGTCTCGGTGCAATATGTCGACCACAACCTGCTGCAGACGGATTTCAAAAACGCCGACGACCATCTCTTCTTGCAGAGTGCCTGCCGACGCTTCGGCATCTGGTACAGCCGTCCGGGCAACGGGGTGAGCCACCCGGTGCACATGGAACACTTTGGCCGGCCGGGACGCACCCTGCTCGGTTCGGACAGCCACAGCTGCGCTGCCGGGTCGATGGGAATGCTCGCCATTGGTGCCGGGGGGCTGGAGGTGGCGATGGCGATTGCCGGAGAGCCCTTCTACGTAAAGATGCCGCGCATCGTCGGCGTCAGGCTGACCGGCAGCCTGCCCGACTGGGTCAGCGCCAAGGACATCATCCTGGAGATGCTGCGCCGCTACGACGTCAGCGGGGGTGTGGACAAGGTCTTCGAGTATTACGGGGATGGGCTGCAGGGCCTGAGCGCCATGGACCGCCACGTCATCGCCAACATGGGAGCGGAACTGGGAGCGACGACAAGCGTCTTCCCTTCCGACGTCGTCTTGAGGGAGTTTCTTGCCTCTCGTGGCCGCGAAGAGGCGTGGGTCGAGCTGGTCGCCGACGAGGGTGCCACCTACGACGAGGAGATCGAGATCGACCTCGCCTCTCTTGTGCCGATGATCGCCTGCCCCAGCAGCCCCGGCAACGTTGTCCCCGTCAGCGAAGTGGCCGGAAGGCCGGTACGCCAGTGCGTCGTCGGCTCCTCGGCCAACCCAGGCCTGCGGGATTTCGCAATCGTGGCGATGATGCTCGAACAGCATGGTGTCCACGAGGACGTCTCACTCGACATCAACCCCACCTCGCGGCAGATTCTGGAAAACCTCTCCGCGCTGGGCTACCTCGGCACCCTCATCCACCGTGGCGCACGCATCCACCAGGCGGGTTGCGGCGGCTGCATCGGCATGGGTGAGGCCCCGGCGACGGAAAGCATCAGCCTGCGCACCATGCCGCGCAACTTCCCCGGCCGCTCGGGCACCAAGGAGGACAAGGTCTATCTCTGCAGCCCCGAGACGGCCGCCGCTTCGGCAATCACCGGGGTCATCACCGACCCCCGCACCCTCGATTTCGCTTACCCCCACTTCAAGGAGCCCGAGCACTACATCCTCAATACCGAGGCTCTCGCCCCGCCGGCTGAAGACGGCAGACTGGTCGCCCTGATCAAGGGGCCCAACATCGCCTCCTTGCCCGAGTTCGACCCGCTTCCGGACGCACTCTCGGGACCGGTACTGATCAAGACCGGCGACAACGTCTCCACCGACGAGATCATGCCCGCAGGCGCGAAGGTGCTGCCCCTGCGCAGCAACATCCCCGAGATCGCGAAGTTCACCTTCTACCAGATCGACGAGGGATACTACGACCGGGCAATGCAGCAGCAAGGAGGTACGTCGTTCATCGTCGGCGGTGAGAACTACGGCCAGGGTTCGAGTCGCGAACACGCTGCCCTGGCCCCGCGCTACCTCGGTGTACGTGCGGTGCTGGCCAAGAGCTTCGCGCGGATCCATTGGCAAAACCTGTGCAATTTCGGCATCGTGCCGCTGAGCTTCGAAAAGGAAGCCGACTACGATGCGATCCGCTCCGGTGACCGACTCAGACTGCCCGACCTCAACGAAGAAATACGGCGCGGTGATCGCGTTACCGTCATCAACACGACGCAGGAGGCCACCTTCACGATGCGCCATGCCATGACACCGCGGCAGGTGCAGATGGTCCTTGAGGGCAGCATCATCAAGATGTGTCGCAGCTGCCGTCAAAGTTGACATCCTTCCCTCCCTCTCGCTAACGCTCGCCGCCATAGGCGGAAAGGAAGGGGATGCCCACTACTGGACGGCCATGCCCGGCCGCGAGAATGTTCCTGGCCGCGTTCACATCGCGGTCGTGAGTGACACCACACTCACTGCAAGTCCACTCCCTTACTCCAAGTCCTGCGATACCTTTCGGCCTCGAATCGGGCAGACAGCCACAATTCGAACAGGCTTGGGAGGCCCCCCTTTCAAGGTCTTTTGCCTTTCGAGGCCTTGATGAGGCGGTCGGTGGAGACATGGGCGCGAGCCGTCGCTGGGCTGAGCAGGGTCATCGGCGCCTCGGTCGGTTTCGTTTCGAGCGTTCAGCTTACTAAACCTATCGAAAGTATTGTCATATTGAGAGACAATACCCCCATGAAATGCAAACGAAACTCCGATGGTCGGGCAATCGACCACCACTCCCTCCAGGTCATGCGCCAACAGGCGATCAAGGCCGTTCGCGAAGGGCAGACAGTCCAAAGCGTGGCGGCCGCCTTCGGCGTCAATATCCGCAGCGTCTTTCGCTGGCTGTCCGACTTCGCCAATGGCGGACAGAACGCCCTGCTCGCCAAGCCGGTTCCCGGACGTCCCCCCAGGATCAGTGCCGAGGAAATGCGCTGGCTGGCACAGGCCGTTCGGGACCACTCGCCGCTGCAATACCGTTTCGAGTTCGGCCTGTGGACCTTGTCGCTGATCGCCGAATTGATCCGCCGCCAGTTCGGCAAGACGCTGTCGCTGTCCGCCGTGAGCCGGATCATGAAGCTGCTCGGCTTCACCGCGCAGAAACCCTTGCATCGCGCCTGGCAGCAGGATGCGGCGCTGGTGCGCCAGTGGGAAAACGAGACCTGGCCGGCGATTCGGGCCGAGGCCCGTGCAGCGGGGGCAAGGATCTACTTCGCGGACGAGTCGGGCCTGCGCTCCGACTACCATGCCGGCACGACCTGGGCACCGCAGGGGGAAACGCCGGTGGTCGAGGTGACCGGCCGACGCTTCTCGGTGAACCTGCTGTCGGCGGTCGGGACGCGCGGCGAGTTCCGCTTCATGCTGCACGACGGGACGGTGACGGCCAGCGTGTTCCGCGAGTTTCTCAAGCGCCTGCTGATCGGTGCCGAGCAGCCGGTCTTCGTGATCGTCGATGGCCATCCGGTGCACAAGGCCCGGCTGGTCAGGGCGTTCGTCGAAGAATAGGCGGGGCGCCTGAAACTCTTCTATCTGCCGCCGTACTCGCCGCAGTTGAACCCGGACGAGCAGGTCTTGGGGCACGTCAAGCGCAGTGTCTCCAGGCGTCTTGTGCAGAGCCGGGAGGAAATGAAGAAGTTGGCCCTGGGCGCGCTGCGCAGAATCCAGAAGTTGCCGGAGTTGGTGAGATTGTTTCACCCGGACTGCCGATATACAGCAGCATGACATTACTTTTTAAAAGATTAGTACCTGGCCGCGCTATTGCGACAGAACCCGTCATGGCATGTTCTCCAGGGAAGCCGCTTGATGAGCCGGCTTCGCGGCTGGTGCCCGGGACAGTAGGACAATGCCCACGGCGATCATCACACCACCCAGCAATTCGTGGGTGGAGAGCATTTCGCCCCCGGTGGCAAAGGCGATGAGTGCAGCAAAGAAGGGACACAGGAACAGGAAGCCACTGGTGCGGACAGCACCACCCGCATGCAACGCAGCGAACCACAACCCCATGGCGCCCGTCGAGGCGGGAATGGCCAGCCACAGGAAGGCGGCCGCCGTATCAGTTGGCAAGACGAACGGCTCGCCACGCCAAGCTGCCAGTAGAGTAAGCGCGGCCGCACCGATGAGCATTTGCCAGAACGTCAGCGTCCAGGTGTCGATGGCCAAGCGAAAGCGCTTGCTGGCCAACGTGGCGAACGCCCAGCAGGCCGAACCCGCCATGACCAGCGCTTCCCCGTGGCCGATGGCGCCGCTCATCACCGATTGCACGCCGATGCAGACCACCACGCCCGCAAAGGCCAGCAGCAGGCCCAGCCAGGTTTGGGGGCGTACCCGCTCCTTGAGCAGAATGCCGGCCAGCAACGCCACCAGCAGTGGATTACTGGCCATCAGGATCGCCGCTTTGGAGGCAGTGGTCTGCGTCAGGCCCATCGTCAAGAACGCCATGACGCCTGCCGTCTGCAAGAGGCCGATTCTGTTGAAAAAGTAGCTGCTTCCCCATGCCGTCGGCAGAATTGCTCTGTCAGCGAGCATGGGGGCGAACAGCATGATGGGACAGTTACCGGGAGGACAGCAGCGCCTGTTCTACTCGTTTAATCTGGAAGATCACGTCCCGGCCCAACACCTCCTGCGCAGCATCGACCAGTGCCTGGATCTCAGTGACCTGCGCGCCTACCTGGCGGATTTCTATAGCCCCATCGGGCGTCCCTCGATTGACCCGGAATTGATGGTTCGCATGCTGGTCGTCGGCTACTGCTATGGCATCCGTTCCGAGCGGCGATTGTGCGAAGAGGTACATCTAAACCTGGCCTATCGCTGGTTCTGCCGGCTGGGTCTGGAAGACACAGTACCCAATCACTCAACCTTCTCGAAGAATCGCCACGGCCGTTTCCGTGACAGTGATCTGTTCCGCTGGTTGTTCAATGAGGTGCTGCGGCGCTGCATGGCGGCCGGCCTGGTCAAGGGTGAAGGTTTCGCTGTCGACGCCAGCATCATCAAGGCGGATGCCAGCCGGCAACGTGGGGTAGCGGGAGATGAGGTCGATTGGCGCGATCCAGCGCTCAGCAGCCGCGCCGTGCGCGAGTACCTTGAGGCTCTCGATGAAGAAGCGCTGGCCGAAGCCCTCCCCAAGAAGATTTCGCTCACCGATCCGCTGGCTCGCTGGACCGCAGCGCCAGGTGGCCCGGCGTACTTTGCCTATTCCACCAACTACCTGATCGACACTCAGCACGGCGTGATCCTGGATGTGGAAGCTACCCCAGCGCATCGCACCGCCGAAGTCGATTCGACCCAAACGATGGTGGAGCGCGTCGAAGCGCAGTTCGACCTCACGCCAGAACGCCTCATTGGCGATACCGCTTATGGCACTGCCCCGATGCTGGCCTGGATGGTCGAAGAGAAGGACATCGAGCCGCACGTGCCAGTGTGGGACAAGACCGAGCGCAAGGACGACAGCCTCTCCAGTAACGACTTCTACTGGAATCAGGAGGCCAATGAATACCGCTGCCCAGCCGGCAAACCGCTACGCAGTGAATGGCGCGCCTTCACCCGGAAAAGATCGCGGGTGACCAAGGCCAACACCATCATCTACCGCTCCAGCCAAACCGATTGCGCTACCTGTCCGTTAAAAGCGAAGTGCTGCCCCAACACGCCGAATCGGAAGATCGTCCGCAGCATCCATGAGGCTGCCCGCGACGTGGCCCGACGCATCGCCAAAACACCGGAATACCTCGTCTCTCGCTGCGAGCGAAAGAAGGTGGAGATGCTTTTCGCCCACCTCAAACGGATCATGAAACTCGATCGCTTACGACTGCGTGGACTGACAGGTGCCACTGACGAATTCACCTTGGCGGCGATGGTGCAGAACTTGCGCCGCATGGCCAAGCTTTTGCCTCAAGGGCCACCGCTTAGGGGATAGGTACGTCTGCTGCGAGCAGAAACCCTCGGATTAACCCTCAAACCAGAGCAAGGACGCTCAGTGAAATACCGAAAGGCAACTTGAAGTGACTTGCAGCCACTTCGACAGCAGGCACACCTGAACGGCTGGCTGCCGCTGAACCTACTTTTTCAACAGAATCGGCCGATGACGGCCAGCCGCAGCCAGGGCATGGCGGTGATCGGAACCGCCATGCCGCCAGCTACACGGTTGCGGTGACGCAACCACAGCCAAGGCAGCAGCGATAGGGCGGCTACGAAAAACCGCAGCGTGGCCAACCACACGGGCGGTAGCTCGGTCAGGACGACCTTGCTGGCGACAAAGGACGAGCCTTGCAGAAAGGTGGAGCAGAGTATCAGCAGGAGATAGCGGCGTTGCGCTACACGCGGATCCATGAAGTCAGGTCCTATCGGGAATGGTGGTAGGCGGTATGCCGCCGAATCACCAGATAGTGTGTTTCCCTGCAGCTCATCGAGCTTCGCTCGGAAAGACAATAATTACGCCGAACAGGACAAAGGCGTTACCAGCCTGCCTATGGGAAGTAGCGGCTGGGCGACTCCCCCAGCAGCCGCTTGAACATGGAGGAAAAAGCGCCTGGCGTGTCGTAGCCCATCTCCAGCGCCACGACCGTCACGGGTTCGCCGGCGGCCAGGCGCGGTAGCGCTGCCATGACGCGCGCCTGCTGCCGCCATATCCGAAACGGCACGCCAAGTTCAGCCGTAAACAGGCGCGACAGGGTGCGCGCCGTTGCGCCATGTTGACTGGCCCAGTCGTCCAAGGTGCGGTTGTCCTGCGGGTGGGCCAGGATTGCTTCGCAGATCGCTACCAACCGCCTATCCCGGCCCGTGGGCAAATGCAGCCTCTGTTCCGGCGACCAGGTGATTTCCTCCAGGATCAGACCCAGGATGCGGCTATCCCGGCTGTCCTCGGGGTAGTCAAGGGCAATCGCGGCTGCTCGCAGGATGAGTTCCCGCAGCAAGCTCGAAACCTGTACCGCGCTGGGTTGTTCAGGTGCATCGGCGGGACACCGATTCACTCGAACATATGCCGTGCGCAATGCCACCGGGCTGCTTCGTGTGCGCATGGCGTGGGCGATCCCTGCGGGCATCCACAAGGCGCGTTGCGGCGGCACCAGCCACAGGCCGCTGTCCGTGCGAACTTCCATGATCCCGGAAACTGCGTAGATGAGCTGCCCACAAGCATGGGTGTGCCGCGGCACGACATGTCCCGCTGGATAGTCCTTCGCCATGACCACGATGGGGCGATCTGCACTTTCGTAGTCGCGCCTATCTACACTTTTTGCCAAAACGGAAATCCACGTATTGCGGTCGTTTAAGGGCCTGTTGACGTTTCGAACGAGAGGCGTTGATGAAGAAGAGTAAACCCGCAGAATTGAGGTTCCCATACCGACAACCCTGCAGGTTTGCAATTGTCCCGATTGATGTTCACTGACGAACACTGCTCGAAGCTGGGAACGGAATCGCCCATCTCGAAACAGGTATCGAAAGTACGCTCGCCCAGGTCCTCATGGCCGAGATCCCACAGGCGTAGCTGGTTATTTCTTCGACCAAGCCGTAGCGGTAGGCCAGCTGCACAAACTCGATGCGGGCCCTGAAACCTTTCGTGCCGGTACAGCGGACCATGTTGCGCAGCGCGTGAAGGCGGCGAACAGTTTCGATGTGCGGATGGGCTTGCTGGGCGGATTTGTGGTGTTTCATCCGATTTTCGCGAGAAACCCCGTACTTCTAGTGCGGGGAGGGATAGCGCGGCGCCCGCAGGGCGCCCCTGTTCTCGCTGCCTCCTTCTCAAGTGGTTGCTATCTTTACATTAATTTGGTTATTTTGTGATGCATGACGAAACGCGCCTACAAGTACCGCTTCTACCCGACTCCAGAACAAGCAGAACTGCTTGCCAGGACGTTCGGTTGCGTGCGTTCCGTCTACAATCGCATCCTGCGCTGGCGTACCGATGCCTTCTATTAATCCGGCAATAAAATAGGGCATAATCAGCATTTTCCCGATGACCCGTGACGCCCGAAGCCTCAGCCCCCTGGAACAGCGCGAAAAACGCGCCATCGCCCTTCGCATGCGCGAGCAGGGGTATACCTACCGAGCCATCGGCGAAGCCGTTGGCGTTCATCTGCGCACCGTGGCGCACTGGGTTGAGGTGGCGCAGCGCCAGGGCAAGGCGGCTGCCATCGAGGGTGGCCAGCGCGGGTCACTGCCAGGAGAGCGCCGCAGCCTCAGCCCGGAGCAGGAGGCGCTGATTCGCACGTTGCTGCTCGATACCATGCCAGACCAGCTGAAGCTCGCTTTCGCGCTCTGGACTCGGGAGGCGGTACAGGCCCTGATCGCCCTGCACTGTGGTTTTCAGATGCCGATCCGGACGGTCGGCGAATACCTCAAGCGTTGGGGCTATACCCCGCAGCGGCCGTTGAAGCGCGCCTATCAGCAGCAGCCCGAGGCGATACAGCGCTGGTTGAAGACCGAGTACCCGAAGATCGAACAGCGTGCCAAGGCCGAGAGCGGCGAGATTCACTGGGGCGATGAAACCGGCTTGCGCAGCGATAGCCACGCGGGGCGCAGCTACGCCCCGACAGGGCGAACGCCGGTACGCGAGGTCAGTGGAAGCCGCTTTGCCACGAACATGATTTCGACGGTGACCAACCGGGGCAAGCTGCGCTTCATGCTGTACCGGGAAACCATGACGGCGACTGTGTTGATCCGCTTCCTGGGGCGGCTGATCCGGGACACCCAAGGGCGCAAGGTGTTCCTGATCCTGGACAACCTGCGCGTGCATCACTGCAAGACAGTGAAAGCCTGGCTGGGCGAGCGACGAGAGCGGATCGAGGTGTTCTTTCTGCCTGCGTACGCCCCGGAGCTCAACCCGGACGAGTACCTCAATGGCGACCTCAAGCAGCAGGTGCGCAGCGGGCCGAGCGCGAGAAGCCGGGAGGCTCTGGAAGGACGTGTTCGTTCGGTCATGCGCCGCCTGCAATCAAAGCCCGAGCGAATTCGCTCGTACTTCAGGCACCCCAAAATAGCCTATGCGGCATGATTTGGGGTATTGGATTGCCGGATTAATACCAGGAGCAGAAGAAGATCGGCTATACGGCGGCCAGCAGTCGCCTGACCGCGCTCAAGAAGCAACCGGAGCTGGCTTTTCTCAATGAAGTCAGTTCGGTGCCATTGCAGCAGTGCCTTCGCCACCAGCAGGCTGCGTTCAAGAACTTTTTCGAGGGTCGAGCGAAGTACCCGGTCTTCAAGAAGAAACGGCACCGGCAGTCCGCCGAGTTCACCAGCTCGGCCTTCCGCTACCGCGACGGCAAGCTGTTCCTGGCCAAGTGCGATGCGCCGCTGGACATCCGTTGGAGTCGTCCGCTTCCGGGCGAGCCCTCCACGGTCACGATTTCCAAAGACTCCGCAGGCCGGTACTTCGTGTCCTGCCTGTGCGAGTTCGAGGCCGAAACCCTTCCGGTTGTGCCGAAAACGCTCGGCATCGACCTGGGGCTGAAAGACCTGTTCGTCACCAGCGAGGGTGAACGATTCGGCAATCCCCGCCACACCGCGAAATACGCCGCCCGTCTGGCCCTGGCCCAACGCCGGCTGAGCAAGAAGCAGCTCGGCTCGAAGAACCGCGCCAAGGCTCGACGGAAAGTGGCCCGTATTCACGCGAAAATTTCCGATTGCCGAGCGGACGGCTTGCACAAGCTGTCCCGCAGACTGATTAACGAGAACCAAGTGGTCTGCGCCGAAACCCTTGCTGTGAAGAACATGATCCGCCATCCGAAACTGAGCAAAGCCATTGTCGATGCAGGCTGGGGTGAATTCGTTCGCCAGCTGGAATACAAGGGCGAATGGGCGGTCGGCAGATCGTCCAGATCGACCGCTGGTACCCCAGCTCGAAACGCTGTGCCTGCTGCGGGCATATCCTTGAGCGCCTGCCGCTGGATGTTCGCCGCTGGAGTTGCCCGGAATGCGGAACCGAGCATGACCGCGACGTGAACGCCGCGATCAACGTGAAAGCCGCCGGGCTGGCGGTGTTAGCCCTTGGAGAGAATGTAAGCGGCATGGGTCAAGTATCCGTGTCCTGTTCTCAGTGAATTGGGAATCCCCTTCCTTCAGGGAGGGGAGCAGTCAAAGGGGCTCCGTGCTTTGCCGGCCTCTCGGTGAGGCTTATAGCTTCAAGCTACGGGGCATCCGGGGAATCCCAAGCCATAAGGCCAGATGAGCCATGCAAGCCGGGGAGAAAAGATCCGCTGGGCTTGAGGCGGCCATGGAATGCTGTTGATGGAGCCGGTCGGGAGCGATTGGCTAGCGGAGGCGCAGCCGCAGTCTGTCGATCGATTCCGGCTGGCCGCCGCCGGCAGGCGACTTTGGCGGAGTGCCCACCATCGCAGACCTGAAGACGGGCCAAGATCATGAGAAGAGACGAAATTCAGTTCGTTGATTTTGAAGGATTTTTTTATTTGGAAAGCTCACCTGCTGAGCTACCCCTAGCTCACGCTATGAGCTAGGCTCCCCCGCTGGACGCCGCTTCCCCATGCCCCAGCCAGCTCACCTACTGCCCGCAGGAGAAGCGCGGCAAGCCCTCAGTTCAAGGATCACTAGACGGTATGTTTCCCGACCCCCTTCCCTGCCCAATCCAGCCGCGCAGTAATATCCCCAGCAGGAAAAATCGGGTATTCGGGAAATCCTGTTGTTGCCACTGCCAAGCTGGCTGGCTAGACTTTCTCCCAAATTGGGAGGTGCATGGCGGTGAGAATTATTGCGCGAGGTACATTGCGCGCTTTCTGGGAAAGCAGCCCGGCTTATGCAGACGCCATGACACCTCTGGTGGAGTGGTATCGGCACATGGAGAAAGCCACTTACCACACGCCGCAGGAGGTCAAGGCAGAGCTACGTACAGCAAGCATCCTGAAAGGCGGCCGTGTGGTTTTTAATATTGCAGGTAACAAATATCGGGTGATCTTGGCAATCGACTACGAACGACAGCTTGGGTTCGTGAGATTCGTAGGCACTCATGCCCAGTACGACCAGATCAACGCGGAGACAGTGTGATGAATATCAAGCCGATTCGTTCCGAGGAAGACTTGGCCGCCGCCTTTGCACGCATGGAGCAACTGTGGGGTGCCGAAATCGGTACCCCGGAGGGCGATGAACTGGAGGTGCTGGCGGTACTGATCGAGAAATATGAGGACGAGCATTATCCGATCCCGCCGTCTGACCCCATCGAGGCCATCAAATTCCGCATGGATCAGCAGGGGCTGACCCCTAGCGACCTAGAGCCGTATATCGGTTCTAGCGGTAGGGTTTCCGAAGTATTGAACCGAAAGCGCAAATTGAGCCTGGCAATGATAAAGCGCCTTCATGATGGGCTGCGCATTCCCTATGAAAGCCTGCTGGCTGGTGCTGCCTGACAGCACTTTTCCCTAATACCCGAAAAATCTGCATGGAATGCATCAGGGGAGGATCATCCATCGCAATCGCGCGAGTTCGTGCCCCCTGCATCTGAACGGCCGGCAGCGGGTGAGAGCGAATTTTTCCGCTGGCATTGAGGCTGCGTGCGGGCAGTGCGTGGCCTGACTTCGCCTTTCCGGCCGCACCCACCGCACCGGGGCGCCTGCCTTCTTCGAGGCAATGGCCATCGCTGCCCTGGAAGGGAAGAAGATCCGCAGCGATCAGTTGTGGGATGAAAATTGAGTTTCATCCTGAATCGATGTGGAGGGCGTGCGCACAGGCGTGGTGCCGAGTCCCCAACCGGTTCGCCGCAACATGCCTACCGCAAATCCGTTTTTCAACAGAGTCGACCAAGAGCGGTCTTTTGCCGCCATCTGAATAGAGCCATCGGTCGATAGCATTCCAACGTTGGCACGGCCTCGCATGCTCTGTTTGCATCTGTCTCAAACGATTTTCTATACTCGACGCCAATCGCCAAAACTCACGAGGTATTCATCCAATGCGCCTTTGATGCCACCGTCTGTATGACGGCCTGTCTCTACCTACCCCTACAAGCAGGGGGAGATCTTGGCATCCTTGGAATGACGCATGATGAATCCTTATCTGGCGCTGGACAGCCTTTCCTACGTTCTGTCCGATGGCAGAACGCTTTTCTCCAATCTCACCGAGCAATTCGACCAACAGCCCACTGGCTTGGTTGGGCGCAATGGCATCGGCAAAACCGTGCTGGCGCGCATCTTGGCCGGGGAGCTGGAACCCTCCACTGGACGCTGTTTGCGCTCTGGCACAGTGCATTACCTGTCCCAGCAGGTTTCCCGCCTGAATCATGTCTCCGTCGCCAGCCTAGCGGGTGTACAGGCCACATTGAATGCGCTGGAGCGCATCGAGGCCGGTAGCACGGCGCAGGTTGATTTTGATGCCGTGGGTGATTGTTGGGATGTTCGTCAGCGCCTGCAGCATGAGTTGGTGCGAAATGGATTAGGGCATCTGAATCCCCAGACTCCGGCGAGCACCCTCAGCGGCGGCGAGGCCATGCGTGTCGCCTTGATTGGAGCCGTTCTCTCGGACGCCGATTTTCTGATTCTCGACGAGCCCAGCAACCATCTCGACCGTCCGAACCGCCAGGCACTGATCGAGCAATTGCAGCGCTGGCCGAATGGCCTGCTGGTGGTCAGCCATGACCGGCAACTGCTGGAGGTGATGGCCCGCATCGTGGAGTTGTCGCCGCTAGGGCTGCGCAACTACGGTGGCGGCTACTCGTTCTATGCGCAATGCAAAGCCCTGGAGCGTGAGAGCGCCATTCAGCAGCTCGAACAGCGCAAGCTCGAACGCAAGCGCGAAGAACAGTCTCTGCGCGAACAGTGTGAACGGCAGGAACGCCGACAGGCGCGTGGCAACCGGCACGGACGCGAGGCCAACCAGGCGAAGATCCTGCTTGATCGCCAGAAGGAGCGCAGCGAAGGCTCGGCAGGCAAGTTGCGACAGCAGCAAACGGCCTTGCGGGAGCAACTGTCCCAGCGCGTGCGCGATGCCGCACAGCAGGTGGAAGATGATGCCCAGATCACGCTGCATACGCTTCCTGTCACCCAGGCACCGCAACGCCGAGTGGCGGCACTGGATGAAGTAGAACTCCCCTTCGTACCGCCCGCCCTGCGAAAGATCAGCCTGACATTGAGCGGCCAGCAGCGTATAGGCGTCGTCGGCCCGAACGGCTGCGGCAAATCCACCTTGCTCAAACTGCTGGCCGGTCAGTTTCCACCGGTGTCTGGCCGCTGCAACGTGTATGTCAAAAGTGCCTATCTCGACCAGCAACTGGCCGACTTGGTGCCGCAGCGGTCAACCATTGAACAGATACTGGCAGCCAACAGCACCGCAGGAGAGGACGTGTTGCGGACACGACTGGCGCAATTGGGCCTGGATGCGCAAAAGATAACCGCTCCGAGCGGCTCGCTCAGCGGCGGTGAGCGCCTGAAAGCGGCCTTGGCCTGCGTGCTCTACGCCGATCCACCAGCTCAACTCTTGTTGCTGGACGAACCCAGTAATCATCTTGATCTGCCTTCGGTTCAAGCCCTGGAATCCATGCTGCGCGGCTATCAAGGCGCGATATTAGTGGTTTCGCACGATGACACCTTTCTGAACAATCTTTCTCTGACAGATCGACTGGTGGCGACTTTGGAGGGCTGGCGGCTGGAGTTGTGGTGAATTACCGAGCAATATCCGGCGTGTCGCTGCGGAGGTGACCCTCTGCAGCAAGTGCCGGCCCAGGAGTCGCTAGACGGCATGCTTCCCGACCTCCTTTCTTTGCCCCACCCACCCGAGCAGTAAAGACCTGCTGGAGACCCTTGCCACCCTGGCTGGGTTCAGGCGGCCCTGTGCCGTCGCAGCAGGTAGGGCGTGGGTGGTCTGCTCATCGCCCGTACCTTTTGCGCCGGCCATGCCAAGGCCTGAATAGATCGGCATCCGGGCCCGGTGCAGACTTTGGCTCCGGGCGCACCGGCAGTACCGGCGTAATGGCTGACTCGATGTCCTGGTAGGAGAAGAACTCGTAGGCGAGGCCCGCCAGCTCGTCCGCATCGGCGGCCAGCGGGGCTCCGCCCTCGTCGAGAATGGGTACGTCGGAGAAGATGCCGCCGCCGTTCATGTGCAGGGCCTCGCGGCATATCCAGCCGTGCTCGGCCTGCGATTGTCCTTCGGCCTCCCAGCGAATCCGCAGCGAGAATTTTCCCTCGGGAAGTTCGAGCACGGCATCGAGCGTGCCGTGGGCGAAGTCGCGGAAAGGATGGCCCTCGGCGCAAGAGCGCAGGATATGGGCGATGACGCGCGGCTGGCGCCAACAGGCAGCTTCAAGGCTTTCGCTGGCTACGGCTTGGGTGAGTTGGTCGAGGGTAATGGGCATAGGGCCTCCGTGTTTGTGCCCAGATTACGCCCCAGGCGCAGCAACCCAAGCCGCTCAGTGCTCGAGAGCATGTCGGTTGTGCCGTCGGCAAGAGCTCTGCTGGCGCTCATTCCCAGCAGGCAAAATCGCCTCGGGATGGTATGGCAGATGGGGCTGTTGTTTCTTTCGGTAAATGCCGGATACAATCCGGTAAACACCGAATAGGAGGCTCCCCCCATGCTTGCTGAAGTCCTGCGTGACCATGGCTACACCGCCTACCGGGCGCGCCTTCAAAGCCTGCTGGACATCCCGGAGTCGGCAACCGACTTCGAGATCCACACCCGGATCACCAAGGGCTTTCCTGCGACCCGCCTGGTGCAGCTGACCGAGGCCGGGGTGGTCACGCCGCTGGAGCGCGACCAGATCATCCCCCTGCGCACCCTCAAGAGCCGCATCGAGCGAGACCAGCCGCTGACCGTGGAGGAAAGCGACCGGTTTTTTCGCGCTGCCCATATCACGGCAATGGCCGAGGCTGTTTTCGGTGACCGCGAGAAGGCCAAACGCTGGCTCTCCAAGCCCAAGGAGCGGTTTTCCGGCCTGACGCCCATGCAGATGCTCACCACCCAGCAGGGCACCAGCCAGGTGGAGGAAATGCTGCTGCAAATCGCCGAAGGTCTGGCCCTGTGATTCTGTGGCGGATCAGCGCCTACGCCGATCTCAGCGGAGTCGGCGGCCTGCGCGCCAGTGGCCGGTGGCACCACCTTGGCAGGCCGGTCGTCTATGCGGCGGACAGCCCGGCCGGGGCAATGCTGGAGGTGCTTGTCCACCTGGAAATCGACCCCGAGGACTTCCCCACAACGCTCCAATTGATCCGCATCGAGCTTCCGGACCCGGTTTCGCGGGCCGAGCTTCCGCCGCTTCCGGAGCACTGGAAGTCTGCCCCAGAAGTCACGCGCGCCATGGGGGATCGCTTCCTGGATGGGCGAAGCGCTCTGCTGCTTCCGGTGCCGAGCGCCATTATCCCCTGCACGACCAACTACCTGTTCAACCCGGTGCATCCCGAGGCCAGCGGGGCGAGCATTCAGGTAGAGAAATTCCCCCTCGATTCCCGCCTCATCTAGGCGCTGCTGAGCCTCGCGTACACGCCCTCCTGGCAGGGCCTTGGCGAAGGCGAGGCGCCGGCGGGAGTTTCCGTGAACATCGCGCCGGGCCTAGCTGTATGATGTTCAGGAGGCCCGCCGCCGACTCTCTCAGGATCGACCTCGATCCCCGTCCAATTCTGACAGAGAGTCCTACATGGCCACCGCCACCCGCCGCGCTGCATCCCTTCGCCCTGGTCAGTTTCGCCATCTCGTCCGTGTCGCCTCCGTCACCGGGCGCATGCCCGAGCGCGACGTGATGCTGCTCTGGATCACCCACACAACTGGCATCCGAGTGACCGAGCTGGCATTGCTCGAAGTGGCCGATGTGCTCTACCCGAGCGGGATGATCCGGCCAGAGGTCTACCTGCGGGCAGAGTTGACATCCTCCCCGCCCTAAAGGGCGGGGATTCCCACTGCTGGACGGCCATGCCCGGCCGCGAGAATATTCCTGGCCGCGTTCACGTCGCGGTCGTGAGCGACACCGCACTCACTGCAGGTCCATTCCCTCATTCCAAGTCCTGCGATACCTTTCGGCCGCGAATCGGGCAGAGCGCCGCAACTCGAACAGGTTTGGGTGGTGTAGCGCTCGTCGACCACCTTGAAGACGATGCCTGCGTGTGCGCACTTGTATTCCAGCATCGTCTTCAACTGGCCCCAGCCGGCGTCGAGCACCGACTTGGCCATCCGGGTCTTCACGAGTTTCGTGGACGACACATCCCCCACGTGGATTTCGCCGTACCGGTTCACCAGTTGCCGGCTGAATTTATGCAAGGCGTCCTTGCGGCGGTTGGCGATCTTGGCATGGATCGCCCTGGTGCGGACCTTCTTGCCGGCGCGTTGGGCAATTGCCAGCTTCGCCTCCAGGTCGCGGTAGAAGCGGCCGTTCTCCAACTTCATGCCATCGCTGCAGGTCGCCACGTCCTTGAGGCCCAGGTCGATGCCGACCGCCCCTTGCCCTGGCGAAAGCTCAGCCTCTATCTCCACGGCGACGTTGAAGTACCAGCGGCCCCGCGCATCCTCGCTGAAGCTGCCCGAGCGGAACCTGTACCGGCCCAAGCCGTAGCTGTCCCAGACCTTGAAGTAGTGCCCGTTGTGGTAGACCTGCCCGTTCTTCCAGCTTGCCGCTCCGGTGTTGACCGGAATCCAGCCGAGGGAGCGACGGGCACCGCCAGACTTTCGCCAATTCAGCCGGACCTTCTTGAACTGCCTGCGCCGGGTGACGTACTCGGCAGCCACGCATTGCAAAGTGTGGCTGTGCAGACCGAGATCCTTGCCGGCACCCTTGGTGTAGGGGTGCATGTCATAGGCGGACAGAAAGACCCCGCGCTCGCGAATCGAGCGCTGGCTCAGTTCGTTCAGGTAATTCCAGACGAAGTTGACGCTGCGGGCCATCTGGCGCAGCAGCGGAGCATGCTTGTCTCGAACGCGAACTTGCAGGGTCTTGGTCTGCTTCATGCCGGCATTTTACCCCAAGAAGGGACGGCTACGCCGTCCGCGCTATCCTTCCCCGCACTAAAAGTACGGGGTATGCCGCGCTTCTTGATCACGAAGGGCTGCCGGCCGCGCAACGTGTACCTAACCCATGCGAAGTGCCTCGTGGCCATCGAGGCGTGGATTGCCGTTCGCCTGGAGAGGAGCTGGGGTGTCTGCGGCGGGGCGGAGTATCGAGGTCTGCGCCCCGACTCCAAGCTGGTGCTGACCCACAAGGGCCAGTCGTTCGAGCTGGCATTCAAGCACCGCGAGCTGGAGAGCGGCCCCGAGGTCTACCGGGCTTGCGACGCCCTCCAGCAGACGATCAGCAGGCTCTACCGGCAGGCCGGTATCAAGCAGGGCAGCTCGCACAGCGGCCGGCGCTCGCTGGCTGCCAGGGTGCTTGCTGCGACCGGCGACGTAGAGACTGTGCAGACCATCTTGGGGCGCCAATGCCTTGATCACAGCAAGCCATATCTGACCGTTGATCCTGAGACTGTACGCCAGGCCTTTGAGCTGGCATTGTAGATACGTAGTTTCTACATTTTGTTTGCGTTCTCTGTGTAAGTATATACAATGTATCAACGTTTGGAGGTGGCTTATGGAAGTCAAGATTCAGCAATGGGGTAATAGTGCGGCGATTCGCTTGCCGGCGACGGTCCTCAAGCAAATGAGCCTCGCCAGTGGCGACGTGCTCAGCCTCGATGTGACTGGCGAGGCGATCACCTTGAAGCCGGCGAGGGCCAAGCCGCGCTACAAGCTGGCTGACCTGATGGCGCAATGCGACCTGAACGCGCCGGAACCGGCAGAACTGGCAGCCTGGAACTCGATGCAGCCAGTGGGGCGTGAAGCGTGAGGCGAGCCAAGTACGGTCGAGGCGATATTGTCCGCCTGAACCTGAACCCAACGGCGGGTCGTGAGCAGCAGGGCGATTTTCGTCCGGCCTTGATCCTCACGCCAGCGGCGTACAACGCAACCGGCTTGGCCGTGATCGCGCCGATCACACAAGGCGGCGACCATGCGCGATATGCAGGGTTCGCGGTCACGCTGAGCGGAGCAGGGACAGAGACGCAGGGTGTGATCCTGACCAACCAGATTCGTTCTGTTGATCTTGAGGCTCGCGGGGCCAAGCGGGTGGAGTCGGTGCCCGAAGTGGTTATTGAGGATGCGCTGGCCCGAGTCCAGGCGCTATTTGAGTAACGAGGAAAACAATCATGGATCAAAACTTAGAAGACATCGCACCAAAAAGTAAGCCGCGCTTCCTTACGGTGATGTTGTGCATATTGGCACTGCCGCCGTTTCTCTACCTTGCAGGCATCATTAACGTCTCCCCACTTGATGCTCTGGGGTTGATCGGTTTAAGAGGTGACAGCTCGGTTGTGCTTCCTGTGGCTACACAGGAAGCCGTAAGCCGTGTAGCAGGCGCATTCTCGTGGATGCCTGTCTATGTGGTAGTTGCAATGATTGCTCGCCGTTATCTGGATTGATCAAGGAAATCGCTATGGCCACCGAAACGACTGTCCGCGCTCGCGTCGATGAGCGCATCAAACATGAAGCTACCATTGTGCTCGAATCCATGGGCCTAACCATGTCGGACGCCATCAAGTTGATGCTGGTGCGTGTCGCCGAAGAAGGGCGTTTGCCGTTCGCGCCGCTGGAGCCGTCGCTTGAAACCATTGCGGCCGCTCGCGAAGCACGCGAGGGGAATCTCGAAACCGTGACCCTGGACGAGCTGCGGGCGGCGATTCGTGCGGACGATTAAGCAAACTGGGCAGTTCAAGCGCGACCTGAAGCGCGAAGTGAAAGGCCCGCTGGAGCAGGATCTGCTGCCGGTCATCGAGGTCCTGGCGAAGGACCGACCGCTGGAGCCGAAGCACCGCGACCATGCCCTGTCCGGCAACTGGGCGGACCATCGCGATTGCCACATCAAGCCGGACCTGGTGCTGCTGTACCGGAAGCCGGGCGACGAAACCCTGCAACTGGTTCGCCTCGGCTCGCACAGCGAGCTGGGGCTCTGAGCCTCGGCTGGGTGCGGATGCGGGAGGCGTTGCGCTTCTCCGGCAAGATCCTCTCGGCCACGATTTCCCGCGTGGCCGACCGCTGGTTCGCCAGCATCACCGTGGATACCCAAGACCTGACCCACCTGCCCAACGCCGAAAACCAAGGCGCGGTTGGTGTGGATCTGGGGGTGTCCGCCCTGGCCACGCTCTCGACGGGCGAGGTGATCACCGGGCCGAAGGCGCATGCCGCCCTGCTCAAGCGCCTGCGCCGGCTGTCCCGCAGCCTGAGCCGCAAGCAGAAAGGCTCGGCCAACAGCAAGAAGGCCCGCGCCCGACTGGCAAGGCTGCACGCCCGGATCGCCAACATCCGCCAGGATGCTTTGCACCAGCTCACCACGGGCCTGACCCGTCGATTCCCGGTGATCGGGATCGAGGACTTGAACGTGGCCGGGATGATGAAGAACCGCCGTCTGGCACGCTCCATCGCGGACATGGGGTTCTTCGAGTTCCGCCGCCAGCTCGACTACAAGAGCGAGATGCGCGGCGGCGAGGTGGTGGTGGCGGATCGCTGGTTCGCCAGCAGCAAGACCTGCTCGTGCTGCGGGCAGGTGCGGGAGAGCCTGCCGTTGGCGGTGCGTACCTGGGTGTGCCCAGACTGCCAGACCCGGCACGACCGGGACGGCAACGCGGCAATCAATCTGAAGCATTACGCCGTGAGTTCCACGGTGTCAGCCTGTGGAGGGGAAGGCGCTGGCCCTGGCGGCAACGCCAGGGTGAAACCGGCCCCGTCGAAGCAGGAAGTTAGCAAAAAGCTACCTATGGGTAGCTTTGGATAGGTCTGACAGAACGGTAAGCTGGCCCCCTATCCGGAGACGGAAGCGAAGTCGCGGACACCCAGCAAGCCACGCAAACCGCGCGCTGCCAAGCCGCTCCCAGAGAACGTGATCAATTTCTTCCAGGCGCGCAAAGAGCGCGGGCGCTGACCCGTGATCGACTCGGAGCACTGCGTCATTGGCGGGGGAAGGGGATTGTTGGATGACGACCGCTTCGATGAGCGGACGGCCGGGGAAGCGCGGCAAGAGGTGGTATCCGGGCAGCGCCCATAACGGCGCCCTCGGTCGAACCAGGCCTCGCCCTGCCGGGTGAGGCCTGTGGCATTGCCGGCCCAGTGCCTGGCAGTCCGCCTCAGGGCCGCCCCACCAGCACCTTCAGGCGAGCGCGCGGACCCCGCGCCCGCAGCAGGTCGCGGCCCAGCTCCAGCCAGCCGTGCAGGGCGATGCGCAGCGGGTTGTAGCTGTGCAGCGGCCTGGTGAGGCCGTAGCGGATGGGGATCTCCGGACGGTGTTCGACGAAGGTGCCGAACAGCCGATCGAAGACGATCAGCACGCCGCCGTAGTTGCAGTCCAGATATTCCCGGTTGCTGGCGTGGTGCACCTTGTGGTGGGTGGGCGTGTTGAGCACCCATTCCAGCGGGCCGAGCCGGGGCATCCAAGGCGCATGCACCCAGAACTGGTAGATCAGGTTGAGCGCCACCGCGGCCGTCACCGCCAGGGGTGGAAAGCCCAGCCAGACCAGGGGGACGAAGAACAGTCCGCTGCCGGTCAGCTTGCCGGTCCAGCCCAGGCGCAGGGCGGCGGCCAGGTTCAGCTGGTTGGGCGAGTGGTGCACCGAATGGCTGGCCCAGAACCAGCGCACCCGGTGCGCCGCGCGGTGGTACCAGTAGTAGAGGAACTCCTGGCCGAGGAACAGCAGGACGAAGGCCGCCGGGGTGGACAGCTCCAGAGTCTGCAGGCGGTGCTGGTAGGCCCAGAGGTACGCCGGCGCCGCCAGCGACAGGCCCAGGGCATCCACGCCGCGGCGGATCAGCGCGTCGGCCATAGAGGCGGCGCTGGCCCGCCAGTCGTAGGAGCCCGGCCGCCACAGGGAACGGACCAGGCCTTCGACGCAGGCGATGCCGACCAAGGCCAGGAGCACCACCCCGAGCCAGGGCAGGGCATGGAGCCCGAAGGCGTCACGTATCGTTTCGGTGGACATGGCGGTTCCTCCCTACTGGGCGCCCTGGCGCCCGGCTATCTGCGCCTGGGCAAAGGCCCTGACCTGCTCCAGGCCGACCGAGCCCTGCCCTTCGGCGTCGATCGCCGCGAAGTGGCGGGCGACGAAGGGCATGCCGGCCTTGGCCTCTTCGGCAGTCAGCCGGCCGTCGCCATTGCTGTCGGCGCGGGCGAAGCGTTGCTGCAGTTCAGCCTGTAGGCGTTCGCCGCGGGCCGGCTCGGCGAGAGCGGTGCCGGCCGTGGCGAGCAGGGTGCAGACGAGAATGAAGGGGGTGAAAGGGGTGCGCATGGCGTTTCTCCTGTGAAAGGCTCTGGAAGGAAGTCAGCGCGAGGGGCAGGCGATGCTGGTGCCGCTGGCGTCCTGGCCGTTCGTGCGGACCACGTGGCGCTCCCCGGCCTGGGCGTCGGCGAACGCCAGGTCGGCGGACAGGGCAAGCAGGGCGGCGAAGATGGGTGACAGGGATTTCATGGGATGGACTCCTCTTGGCTGGATGCCGTCGTCTGGCGGCGGAAGTCACTATCGGCGGGAGCCATGAGCGAACCATTGCCGGCGCCGGGCAATGCATGACAATCGGTGAGCGGCAGGCGCTTCTGTAACCCTTTGTCATGGATTCCCGCCACGCCGTGGGCGGCTCCTGCGTCACCCTCATGGCGGAACCGACGGGAGAGAGGAAATGGGCGAGCCCCTGGCGAGAATTCTGGTGGTCGACGACGAACACGACCTGCGCGCTTTGCTGCAGCGCTATCTCAGCGACCAGGGCTATGCAGTCCGTGCCCTGGACGGTGGGCAGCAGTTGGAGCGCCTGCTCGGCCGCGAGCGCTTCGACGTGCTGGTACTCGATGTGATGATGCCCGGCGAGGACGGCCTGTCCCTCTGCCGGCGCCTGCGCGCGCAGGGCGAGACCATTCCGATCGTCATGCTCACCGCCCGCGGCGATCCGCTGGATCGCATCATCGGCCTGGAGATGGGCGCCGACGACTACCTGCCCAAGCCCTTCAACCCGCGCGAGCTGCAGGCGCGCATCGAGGCGCTGATCCGCCGCCAGCGCATGCTCGGCGCCCACACGGGCCCGCTGCCGGGCGACGGGCGGATCGACTTCGGCCCCTTCAGCCTGCACCTTGGCGAACGCCGCCTGGAGCGCGACGGCCAGGACATCCCCCTGACCAGCGGCGAGTTCGCTCTGCTGCAGGGCCTGGCCCGGCACCCCAAACGCCCCCTCGGCCGCGACCGGCTGATCGAGCTGAGCCATGGCCGCGACCACGAGGCCAGCGACCGCAGCATCGACGTGCAGGTCATGCGCCTGCGCCGGGCGATCGAGGAGGACCCGGCACAGCCGCGCTATATCCAGACGGTCTGGGGACTGGGCTACGTGTTCGTGCCCGACGGCCGAGCGGAGCGCCAGCCATGAGGCTGCTGCCGCACAGCCTGTTCGGCCGCAGCCTGCTGCTGATTGCCCTGCTGATCCTGCTCGGCCAACTGGGCAGCGCCCTGCTGGTCCGCCGGCTGATCGTCGAGCCGCGCCTGGAACTGATCGCCACCGGTGCGGTGCGCAATGCCACGGCTCTTCGCGCCAGCCTGTCGAGCCTGCCGCCGGCGCAGCGCGAGGCCTTCGTCGCGCAGTTCAACCGCCAGGTGCTGGGCGGACGGGACGTCGCCGACGACATCGCGCTGCCTGCTCCGCTGCTGCCACTGGAGCGCGACTTCGCCCGCCGCCTGGCCGCGCGCCTGGCCGGCGATGGCCTTGAGCTGCGCTGGCTGCGCGAGGGCGGCGGCCCCGTACTGGGCCTGCGCCGGGAAGGCGAGGCGCTCTGGCTGGCGCTGCCCGGCATCCTGCCGGAGCGCCTGTTCACCGGTACCTGGCTGCTGGCCTCGCTGTGTGCCGGGCTGCTGGCGCTGGCCGGTGCCCTGGTGATCCAGCGCCGGCTGAACCGCCCCCTGGCGCGCGTGGTGCAGGCCGCCGAATGCCTTGGCCGGGGCGGCGAACCGGAACCTCTGACGGAGGATGGGCCGGAGGAAACCGCCAGCCTCAGCCGCAGCTTCAACCGCCTGCGCGACAGCCTGGCGCGCAACGAGCGCGAGCGCACCCTGATGCTGGCGGGCCTCTCCCACGACCTGCGCACGCCGCTGGCCAAGCTGAGCCTGGGCGTGGAGATCCTCGGTGGTCGCGACGAGCCCGAAGTGACCGCCAGCCTGCGGCGCAGCATCGCGGAGATGGACACCATCATCGGACAATTCCTGGATTTCGCCCGCGACAGCCGCGACGAGCCGTCGGTCGTGGGCGAACTCGACGCACTGGCCCGAGAGGCGGCGGACGCCTACGCCGACCACGGCCAGCCGCTGCACCTGGAGCTGGGCGCGCCGCTGCCGCTCCGGCAGCGCCCGGCGGCGCTGCGCCGGGCGCTGACCAACCTGCTGGAGAACGCCTGGCGCCACGGCCGCCCACCGGTACGCCTGCGCAGCGGCACGGACGGCGACAGCGCCTGGCTCGAGGTGATCGACAGCGGTGCAGGCCTTGGCGGCGTGTCCGGCGACGAGCTGAAGCAGGCCTTCCGCCGTGGCGAGAGCGCCCGCGGCGGGACGGCGGGCGCCGGCCTGGGTCTGGCCATCGTTGAACGCATCGCCCGCGAGCACGGCGGTAGCCTGGAACTCTCCGACCAGCCTGGTCCGGGGCTACGGGCAAGGATCAGTCTGCCCCTGCGAAACGGCTGATCCGGGCTGGGGCCTGAAAAAGCATGGAAACCATGACTAAGAGCCTATCCCGATAGGTGGGTAGCACGCCACGTGATGATCCCCAAGGCGAAATGCAGCATCGCCCAATAGGTGTCGTCACGCTTTTCCCAGCGAACCAGAATCCGACGAAATCGGTTCAGCCAGCTATGGGTACGCTCCACTACCCAGCGTCGAGCCTTGAAACCAGCCTCCTGCCTGATCGCTCTGGCTTCTTCGCCACGACCGCGGATGTGCGCCGTAAAGCCAAACGCCTCGACCAATGCTAGAACCTCGTCGTAGTCATAGCCTTTGTCCAGGCACATTCCCTGAGGGGCGCTTTTCGTGGGCGGGGGCCGTCTGGCCGCAAGGGATTCGAGCGTCGGACGTACCAGCTTCATGTCATGACGGTTGGCCCCGTCGATGGTTACGGCCAGGGGAATGCCCCGGGCATCGGTCAAAAGGCTGCGCTTGACACCTTGTTTGCCGCGATCCGTCGGGTTGGCACCCGTTTTTTTGAGCCAGCCAGCGGTGCCTTGGTCATGGCGCCATCCATCGACAGCCATGACCAGTCGATTTGACGGGTGGCGTCATAGTCACGCAAGGCGCCTTTCCAGAACTGCTCGAATACACCGGCCTCCACCCACTCCAGAAAACGACGATGGGTGGCGCTGCTTGAACAGATGCCGGTCGCGTTGAGGGCATTCCATTGGCAGCCGGTACGCAGGACGAACAAAATGGCGTTCATTGCCACCCGGTCATCGGTGCGTCGGCGATGGCAGCCCAGCGGGTGGTTGGTTTTGTGAACAGGAAGCATGGGTTGTATCTGTGCCCATAGCTCATCCGGTATTCGCCAACCGTCGTCTTTGGTAACCAGGCCCATGATTGCCCCTCCTTTTCAATTGCAATGCCTGATCGCTATACAACCAGGTTAGCCCCTATCGGGATAGGCTCTAAGTGGTGCGGCAGCAGCACTTTCTAAAACGGCCCACGCGCACATATCGTGCGCGCGGATGGGCAGCCTGCCTGCGGCCTGCCGGCCGAGTTGGGCGTCGTGGACGCGGCGGCGAGATTCCAGAAGTCTCACCGCTACCAGCGGCCCCGCTGCCGCGACAAGTGGCCGGCCGGCAATAGCCTGGAATATCCCTGGTGAATTGAACTGAAAGGAAGGTGGCCTGAAAGACGAAGTAAAGAGCTCAAGCTCACCGTTCACGCCATTCGCGGCCGTTCGTTGGGGCGCAGGTCGAAGACCAGCACCTCGGCCCGTTCGCCATCGGCGAACTCCAGCCGCTCGGCGTGGCGGACGCGCAGGCCGTCGCCGGCCTCCAGGCGCTGGCCGTTGACGCTCAGCACGCCGCGTGCCAGATGCACGTAGGCGTGGCGCTGCCCGCCGAGTTCCAGGCTGGCCCGCTCCGCGCCGTCGAACAGCCCGGCGTAGACCCTGGCGTCCTGGTGGAGGCGCAGCGAGCCCCGCTCGCCGTCCGGCGAGAGGATCAGCTGCAGCCGGCCGCGCTTGTCCTCGGCGGCGAAGCGCTGTTGTTGATAGCCCGGCGTCACGCCCCGGACGGCCGGGACGATCCAGATCTGCAGGAAGTGCACCGGCTCGCGGGGCGAGGCGTTGTACTCGCTGTGGGCGATGCCGGTGCCGGCGCTCATCAGCTGGATGTCGCCCGGGCGGATCAGCGAGCCGTTGCCCAGGCTGTCCTGGTGTTCCAGGGCGCCGTCGAGCACGTAGGAGAGGATTTCCATGTCCCGGTGTGGATGCCGGCCGAAGCCCTGCCCGGCAGCAACGCGGTCGTCGTTGATCACCAGCAGGTCGGAGAAGCCGATCTGCTCGGGATCGTGGTAGGCGGCGAAGGAAAAGCTGTGGCGGGATTGCAGCCAGCCGTGGTCGGCCTGGCCGCGCTCGCTGGAGCGGCGCAGTTCGTGGGTGTGCATGGCGGATTCCTCGGTAGGGACGGCCCGGCCGGAGCCGGGCGGGAAGCTTCAGGCGTGGGCGAGGCGACGGCTGCGGTAGGCATCCAGGCTCAGGGCGCCGGCACCGAAGGCGGCCACCTGCAGCAGGCCCCCGGCGATCGCCAGGTTCTTCAGGAAGTGGATGAACTGGTTTTGGTCGCCGAACTGGTTGTGGAAGGCCAGGGCCGTCGCCACGGTGAAGCCGGCCATTACGGTGGCGACCAGGCGGGTGCGGTAGCCGACCAGCAGCGCCGCGGCGAAGCCCAGCTCGATCAGCAGCGCGGCCGCCAGAGCCAGGGTGGGGAAGGGCATACCGGTGCTGCCGATGTAGCCGAGGGTGGCGGCCGGGGCGGCGGCCTTGCCCAGGCCGCTGACGATGAACAGCGAGCTCAGCAGGGCGCGGCCGGCGAAGGCGGTGGCGGTGTGGGTGGCGGTGTGGGTCGAAAGGGTCATGTCCGTGTCTCCGGGTCGGTGGGGGTGCCTTGTTCAGCACCATGAGCACAGACTAGGTTCTGTTGACGTATCAGCGCAGCCATAGCAAAACAGCCGCAAAAGCCAGCATTCCCTTGAAATGGCTGGCCCTCTTCTCATAGCGAGTGGTGATCCGCCGGTAGTGCTTCAGCTTGCCGAACAGGCACTCGATCACGTGCCGCTCCTTGTAGAGATGCCAGTCGCAGGAGCGTTGCTCGATGCGGTTCCGTCTGGCGGGAATGACGGCCTGGATCTGGCGCTCCTTCAGCCAGGCCAGAAGCTGGTTGGCGTCATAGCCCTTGTCGGCCAGCAGTGCCGACGTGACGATCCCCGCCATGAGTGGGATCGCCTGGCTGATATCGGCCGCTTGGCCTTCCGTCAGGATGAAGCGAATCGGTAACCCCAGCGCATCGGTCAACACATGGATCTTGCTGCTGAAGCCTCCTCGCGAACGCCCCAGTGCCTCCTGGGCCGCAGTACTGCTGGCCGCCCCGGCTGCACAGGCATGGGCACGCACGACGGAGCTGTCGATGCAGACGTGCTGAAGGTCAGCGTCCCGAGCCAGTACCGAGTGAAGCCGGTCCCAGACGCCGAGCCGGCACCAGCGGGTGAAGCGTTTGAAAACGCTGTTCCATGAGCCGAGGCAACGAGGCAGCATCCGCCATTGAGCGCCGCTGCGTAGTATCCAGAGCACCGCCTCGACAAAGCGGCGACAGCCGAGAGTACGGGTCAGCCGGATCCCCTTCGTGGCGCTCAGCAGACTTTGGATACGGGACCAGTCGGTATCGCTCAGACGGCTTCTGTCAGTCATGGCAAAAGCCCAGTTTTAGCACTGGGCTTGCGTCAACAGAACCTAGTGTCTCCTCACGATTTGATTAAGAGGCTGAAAAGCGCAATATCGTCCACTCAGAAGAGACAATTAGCCCGCTCGATGACCAGTGGCCTCGGGCGTCTCCTGCATCTCCCCCGGCAGGCTGCCGGCCATCGCTCAGCCTTGCTTCACGCAGGCGCTTCACTCATGACGCCACCTTGTGGCATCCCTGCCTTCTTTGCTTTGGAATACACCAGCCGGACAATAGCCTGAACGATGCCATTGACGACCAGGTGCTGCTTGGCCCGGGTGGCCGCCACATAGAGCAGGTTCAGCTCGTCGACCCGCTGCTCCGGGGAGATTTTCTCGTCGTCGAAGAGGTCCGGGAAATCGCGATGGCTTTCTCCGATACGTTTTACTTCGTTATTTATACCGGCGTAGATAGATCGACAATCAAGGTTATCGACTTGGCCAACAGTGTTGCTTACGAGCGCTCCGATTGGTTGGCAGTGGCTTCCAACAAATGACCTTCACTGCGCTCGGACACTGAGTGATCCCCACAAAATCACCCCAGCTCCAGCGCTTGCCGGTGGACCTCCCGCCGCAGGGCCTGCTCCAGATTCCGTAGCTTCTCCCGGGAAAGGTCTCCCGCGTAACGGCGTGCATACTCCAGCCCCAGCCGCCACAGCGACAACACGTGCCGGTCCTTGAGGCTGTTGCTCTGGAAATACCGTTCGTGCCCCGCCTCCCGCGCCTGCAGGCCCAGTAGGCACAGCGCGTAGTTGGCCAGCACGGCGATCAGCAGCAGGATCTCGATGCGCCGCGGGCAGCGGCTGCGATGCAGCCCCAGACCGATCCCCAGCCGATGGCTCTTCAGGTCGCGGAAGCCTTCCTCGACCTGCATGCGCCGCCTGTAGATCGCCACGATCTGCGCAGCACTCCACTGCGCCTCGGGCAGGTTGCTGGCCAGCAGCCAGGGCTCGCTTTCGCGCCGGGCGTTCTGCCGGCTGCGTTTGTCCCGGGCCAGGCGTCCGGTGACGCGCCGGTGCTTGCGCCCCCGCGATGGATGCTTCACCGCGCAGAGCTGGGTGGACCAGGGCGCCGAGCGCGTCATCTCGAGACGACCGAGCCGTTTCGGCGACGCCGAGGCCAGGGCATACAGGCTTTTCACCGGCTGCCACGACTGCTCGCCGAGCCGGCACAGGTCGCGGTTGCGCACGCGGCCGACGTAATGCCAGCCCTGCGCCTCGACGGCCTGGAACCAGGGCCGCCGGAAGCCCGCATCGGTGACCAGGATAGGCGTGCAGTCGGCCGGCAGCATCGCCGCCAGGGCCTCGAGCAGGCGCCGCTGGCAACGCGGGCAGCCTTCGCGCGGGTGGACGACTTCGCAGACCGGCAACGAGCGCCCGGCCAGCGGCATCGCGGCGCGCAGCTACGAGTTACCTATCCATTAAAAGCTTAACTATTGGATATCTTTGAAAACCAAAATAAATCTGTTTGGTAATCTGCTCGCCACCATTCAGTCTATATGGCTCGAACTCATGCGCCAGAACCCTCGAACAATTACCAAGCAAGGCCACCAGGTCATTATTGACAAAAAAACGCTGACCGGACGATTTATTCTTAATCGTTACCAACGCAAAACGCTCGCCTTGCTCGTTACTCATAACCGAATAATCAATTAACTCGAAATCATTCCGCTCGGGAAGCAAGTCATCATCATTATCGCAATGAATATCTGCATTTTTAAGCGGCGTTTCCTCGAATCGTATAGATTTGTCCTTCTCATTATCAAAGGCAAATACACAACCTGAAAACAATATCATCATTAAAACCGCAAACATTCTGCTCATAATTATGGAAACTCCGAATAAGTTAGGGGGCTCTGAAATAGCCACATATTCTGGCTGACTTCAATCTTTGCCAATTTTTGAAGGCGGAAAATCAGCCCAAAACGCTCAGATCATCCGCTTTTCCTTACGTTTTCAGCCGCCGCGAGTTCCCCGCAGCAGCTATTTCCCGCATTACAGGCGCACCTCTCCTGCACTGCCCAGTAAATGCCGGCGCGCCATCCACAGGTTCGACAGGTCGAACAAGGTGACCATTTGCGCTGCTTTCTTCGCCAGGCCACGGAAGCGTAGTCATGAACTCCCATCAGCAACTCCTGCGCGAGCGGCTGCGCTGGCTCGAAGATCAGCCTGCCGACTACTGCAACGGCAGCCTCGAAAAAGCCTCTCTGGTGACGATGGTCACCGAGGGGCACCTCTAAAAACCAGCCCGGCCGCCGGGTAAGATCATCCGCCTGTTGATCACCCGGAGCCTGCTGATGTTCAGTCTTTTTGCCGACCAGGAGCGTGAAGCCAAGCTGGACAGCTTGGGCGACCCACTGGCCCTACTGAACAAGCATGTGGACTTTGCATCCTTGGCCGCCGAAATCGACCGCTGGGCTCCCAGGCCCAGTAGGGCCAAGGGCGGCCGGCCGCCTTATCCAACGGAGCAGATGACGCGACTGCTGGTACTCCAGCAACTGTTCAACCTGTCCGACGAGCAGATGGAGTTCCAGTTGCTCGACCGCATGAGCTTCCAGCGTTTTGCCGGTCTCAAGCACGCCGGCCGAGTGCCGGATCGCAACACGATCTGGCTCTTTCGCGAGCGCCTGGTCAAGGCCAATGTCGAGCACCAGATCTTTGCCGAGGTGCAGCGTCAGTTGCAGGCACACGGATTCCGGGCTCGCAAAGGGCAGATCATCGATGCCAGCATCGTTCGCGCGCCCATCCAGCACAACACAGCCGATGAGCAGGCCGTGGTGAAGGAGCAGGCTGTGCCGGTGGAGTGGTCACCCGCCCAGCGCCGACAAAAGGATGTCGAGGCGCGCTGGACGAAGAAGCACGGCAAATCGTACTTCGGCTACAAGCTGTCGGTCAGCGTGGATCGTCGGCACAAGCTGATCCGCGGCGTGCGGGTGAGCGATGCCAGCGAGGCCGATACCCTGCACCTGGTGGATGTGCTCGACCGAAACAACAGCAGCCGTGACTTCTGGGCGGATCGCGGTTATCACGACAAGCCCAGAGAGCGCTGGCTCAAGCTGATCGGCTGGCGACCGCATATCCAGCGCAAGGGCCAGGCCGGCAAGCCTATCGGAGAGCCGGGCAAGGCCCGGAACAAACGCATTGCCAGCCCCCGGGCCAGGGTCGAGCATGTATTTGCCAGCCTCGCCCAGATGGGCGGCAAGAGGGTCCGGAGCATTGGCTTGGTCCGGGCGGAGTTCGGTTTGGTGGTCAAATCGGCGGTCTACAACCTCAAGCGGATGTCGAGACTGCTGGAAATGGCCTGAGTCAGGTCGCCGGTTGCATACCGCGACCGGCAGCAGGATCTTCTGCGAGACATCAACCCGGTCAACGGATGCCAAGCGCTGGGTTCGTCACTGCTCGACCTAGCTCAGGTGGGTGTTTTTAGAGGTGCCCCGATGGACAACGCCGCACGCCTCCGCCGCGATGTCGAAACCCTGCAGGATCGGCTGCCCGGCACTGTCTTTACCCGGCTCGAGCCGCGGAGGCTCCGCCCGCTACCCGGCGATGGCGTCTACCGGGAACGGGAAGCCCGGCTCCAGGGCCGGCCCGCGGACGGCGAACTGGACCGCGAGCCCTTCGATGCCGCCATGGCGCTGGTCGAGGCGCTGCCCCTCGGGGAACCGCCCGCGCCGCAGGCGCCCCGCCATGTATAAGCCGCTCCCCGAAACCGGCCTGTCGCCCGTCACGCCGGCCGAACGCCGCCTCACCGCCGCCGAGTTCCAGGACCTGGCCCGGGTGCCGGCCGCCGCCGAGTGGTTCGCCAACCTCGACAACCCGCGCACCCGCCGCGCCTACCAGGGCGACCTCGCCGACTTCTGCGCCTTCATCGGCCTGCAGGCGCCGGAGCAGTTTCGCGCCGTCACCCGCGCCCACGTGCTGGCCTGGCGCAAGCACCTGGAGCAGCGTGGTCTCTCCGCCGCCACCCTCCGCCGCAAGCTCGCCGCCCTCACCAGCCTGTTCGACCACCTGCTCGAGTGCAACGCCGTCGCCGGCGGCAATCCGGTGCATGGCGTCAAACGGCCCAGGATTGAAAGCAACGAAGGCAAAACCCCGGCTCTCGGCGACCACCAGGCGCGGGCCCTGCTCGAAGCCCCCGATCCCGCCACCCTGAAGGGCCGCCGCGACCGGGCGCTGCTCGCCGTGCTGCTCTATCACGGCCTGCGCCGCGAGGAGGCCGCCCGCCTGGCGGTCCACGACCTCCAGGACCGCCGCGGCCTCAAGCATCTGCGCGTCCACGGCAAGGGCGGCAAGCTGCGTTACCTGCCGCTGCACCCGGTCGCCGCCGAGCGGATCCATGGCTACCTGGAGGCCTCGGGGCATCACCTTGTGGACCCCAAAGCGCCGCTGTTCCTGCCGCTGCGCGGGAAAAGGACCGGCGCCGGGATCTCCGCCGAGGGCATCTATGCCCTGGTCGGCGCCTACGCCAGGGCCGCCGGCATCACGGTCGAGGGTCTCGGCGTCCACGGCCTGCGCGCTACTGCCGCCACCAACGCCCTCGAGCACGAGGCAGACATCGCCAAGGTCCAGCAGTGGCTGGGCCACGCCAACATCAGCACCACCCGGCTCTACGACCGCCGGCACATGCGGGCGGAGGATTCGCCCACGTTCAAGGTCCGCTACTGAGCCACCCGGCAACGGAAAGGCTCGCGCCCGACGCCGGAGCGCAGCATGCACGTGGCCTTGCCTTGCGACAGATCGGGGACTGGAAATACTGCCCCCAGGCACACGGACAGTTCAGTGCCGTATCTCGGCACGCATGCGTCCGTAGATTGACTGAGCGATGCGAGCGACTTGTTCTGGCGTAGGGGCTTGCACATGCAGCACGGTCAGGCGCAAGGATCGGCCCGGGCGTCTGTTCCAGACTGTTGGCAAGTGTGTCAACAGCATGCCGACCAATGTGGTGAAAGCACTCGTCAACTGTCCAACTGGTCGGTTCCCATCCCCATGCGGTACCCCATCGCCCGGTACCCGCTCTGACGTTTCTCCCACATCCGCAGCAGTGCCGGATGCCCAGTATCGACGAAATCGATGATGCGCACATCGGTCTTGCAGGCGTGCTCTCGATGCAGACGACCGGCGTATTGCTGCAGCGTGCCTTTCCAGGAGACGGGCATCGCCAGCACCAGTGTGTCGAGGGGCGGATGGTCAAAGCCTTCGCCGACCAGTTTGCCTGTGGCCAGCAGTACGCGCGGCGCGTCGGGCGCTAAGGCGTCCAGTGCCGTGATCAGCGCTGCACGCTGTTTCTTGGACATCCGGCCGTGCAGCATAAACAGCTCCGGTATTTGTTCTTCCAGTGCAATCCGAATAGCGTCGAGGTGTTCGGTACGCTCGGTCAGCACCAGCACTTTGCGACCCTGCTGAAACGCGTCACGGACTTCGGCGGCAATAGCTTCGGTCCTGGCCTGGTCATCGGCCAGATGCCGGAACACATCCTGGATGCCCGCCTCGTGCGGCAAGTCGATCCGTGAGAAACGTGTTCGCGGCAGCACCTCCAAGTCATGGGGTGCACCTGCCGGCTTAGCCGCTGTGTACCGGATCGGCCCGCACTGCATGAAGATGATCGGTTGTTGACCATCGCGGCGAATCGGGGTTGCCGTAAGGCCGAGCACGAACCTCGCCTTGGTTCGCTTCAGGATGGCATCGAATGACACGGCGCCAACGTGATGGCACTCGTCCACGATCACCTGCCCGTAGTGCTCAACCAGCGGATTGACCTCGCCCTGCCGGGATACCGACTGCATCACAGCGATATCGATCTTCCCGGTGGGTTTGGCCTTGCCACCACCAATGGTGCCGACTACGCCCTTGCCTACGCCGAGAAAGACTTGCAGGCGCTCTTGCCATTGTTTCAACAACTCGGTGCGGTGCACCAGCACCAGGGTGTTCACGCCCCGGCGAGCGATCAGCGCGGCGGCGGTAACGGTCTTGCCGAATGCTGTTGGCGCGCACAGGACCCCGGTGTCGTGATGCAGCATGGCCGAAACGGCAGTTTCCTGGTCAAGGCGCAAGGTGCCAGCGAAGGCCACATCGATGATCTCGCCGCCAAATCGCTCGTCATGCAGATCGCAGGCGATGCTGTTGTCGCGCAGCAAGTCCATTGCCGCATCAAGACAGCCGCGAGGCAGAGCGATGTGTTGGGGGAAGTTTTCAGCATTGCCAATGACACGCGGCTTGTCCCACACCGACATGCGCATGGCCTGGGCCTTGTAGAACTCGGGGTTTTGGAAGGCGGCCAGCCGGATCAGGCGATTGGCCAGCGCTTGGGGGAGTTGCGCCTTCTCGAAATAGATCAGGTTCGCCAACGTCACGGTGAGCGATGGCGGCATCGCACCGGATAGTTTCTTGGGCGATGCGCTCTCGCGCTTCCACGGCGTAGCCAGGTCCTCATCGTCGATGAAGGTGACATCCAAGGGATGGACGCCACCGGTGGCACGCAGGATGGTCGGCTCGATGTCGTGAGCAGGCATCGGCCGGATCGCCGCCAGGAAAGCCCACTGGTCAGGATGCGGGCGCAGATCGGCATCAACGAACACACTGAAGCCGCTCTCCCTGGGCCACTTTTGCAGCGGCAGTGCGATCAGGTTGCCGAAGCCGCCTTTGGGCATCGTGTCCTGGTTGGGGAACAGTCGGTCGTAGGACTCCAGCTTCAGTTGCCGGGTGCGCGTGCAGGTGTGACTGATAATGGCCGTACCCAGTCGCCGGGAATCGCGGGCAGAAACGCGGCTGGCGAAGAATACCCATGCGTGCGCGCCTTGCCCGGAGCGGGAAATTTCCAGCGCAGCCGGCACGCCCAGCTCCTCGCAGGACTGCATGAAAGCACGCGCGTCATCTCTCCAGTCGGCCTCATCGAAATCGACCGCCAGAAAGTAGCAGGTGTCGTCCTCCAGCAGCGGATAGACGCCGACCGTGTGCGCACCGGCCAGATGGTCATAGATCACCGCGTCGGACAGCGGGATCAGCAGTCGCTTGTCGCAGTCACCACACTTGATACGGGGCTTCTCGCACACACCGGCACGCCACTCGTTGGCGCAGGCTGGCGCATAGCCTGACTTGCCCGAGGTTTTGCCTTCCCAGCGAACCGGATACACATCCGTGCGCCCGCGAAACAGCCGCCGGAACAGGGTCACCTTTTCAGTAGTGGACAGCCTGGACGGCTCCGGCGCTGCTACCCCTGGAGCCGGCTGGGACGGCGAAAGGCGCCACTCGATGCCGTGTGATTCAAGCAGCGCGATCAGGCGAGCGTTCTCGGCCTGCACCGCTGCGAGCGTCTCCTGTTCAGCCATCGACTCCGTGCTCGGTCAGCAATTCGTCCATGTCATCGCCGACGCCATAACCAAAATCGTGACTGGTGTGCCTCACCTCATCCAGCCGCCCCCAAAGGGCTGGTCGCTGCCCATCGGGCAAAGTCGCGATGGTCGTCAGCGCTTGCTCAAACATCAGCACCAGCGCATTGAAATAGCCCTCGTCCTGCAGGCCCACGTCGCTACTGAAACCGACCGCTTGCTCGCAATAGAACACCATCAGCTCCGCCAAGCCCTCTGATGGGCCGATGGCCTTCTTGTAGTCCGAAATGGCTTTCTTGGCCTTGGCCACCGAGGTGTCCTGGTTCTTGAATACATCAGGCCACAGCCAGCGGGCTATAGTCGTTTTGTAGGGCTTGAGCACATCGCCGCCGAGTGCGAAGCGCGCGTGCAAGAACGCCTGGTTGTCCTTGTTGGCGGCGTACAGGTCTTGTATAAGCCCGATCAGTCCGGCGCGGTCGAAGTCGGCCAGCTTGGCTTTAACGTCGCTCCAACTCGGGGCGGTTTTCTTGGTGGCCATGGATGTTATTCCCCCTCGTCGCGGGCTGGGCTCCCACCCTCAATCTGTTTGATCGCCCGGTCGAAGTCGCTCTCGCACAAGCGCTCCTGCACGATGCGGTACTTTTCGAACTCGCTCTCGGCATGATCTCGGCGGATACCTTGCTCGCATCTCGTGGACCCCAAAGCGACGCTGTTCCTGCCGCTGCGCGGGAAAAGGACCGGCGCCGGGATCTTTGCCGGCGCCTACGCCAGGGCCGCCGGCATCACCGTCGAAGGCCTCGGCGTTCACGGCCTGCGCGCCACCGACGCCGCCAATGCCCTCGAGCACGAGGCCGACATCGCCAAGCTCCAGCAGTGGCATGGGTGGTGCCAATATCAGCACCACCCGCCTCTACGACCGCCGCAACACCCGGCCGAATTCAAGGTGCGCTATTAAAGGATGGGGTCAGTTGCCGGCAATCGCTGGCTTGCGCGGTCGCCCGCCAAGACGACCATTCTTTTGGGCCGCCACAGTCTTGGCGGCACTCTTTACACTCCCACCGTGCTTACCGAGCTTCGCCGCCATCCACTGCCGGCTTCCCAGGAAACCCTCCAGAAGAGCTGGCAGATAGAGGTCGGCATCCAGCTTCGGAAAGTGCAGGCCAAGGCCTGAAGGGCTGATTTCGATAAGATCCAGATCGGCAGGTTTCGCCCTTTCCAGTCCTTCGGCCGAATGGGGCGGAAAGGCAACCTCGATGCCGCTGCTCAGCCCGATAACCAGGCGATGAATGCGCTTGTCATAGCGCGCAAAGACGGCAGAAGGCTCCTGCGTCTTGCGTTTTTCGGCCCGAGCATTGGCTTGTTCAAACTCGTCATGGCTGACCATGGATAGCCCCCCACTCGTTGCAGGCGACAAGCAGCGCTTCCGCCAGCTTGGCTTGAATGCCCGCCAGATCCTTCTGCGAAAAACCGTAGTTCTCACGCAGTTCAGGCGGACCCTGTGGGCAATGCAGGTTGAATACGGCCTCGCAACCATTGCCGATGACATGGAGGTGTGCCGGCCGGTGATCGTTCGGATAAATCACGGCACGCAGGCCGTTGAAGCGTAAGACTGTCGGCATGTTCGCAAGATAGCACAAAACCTAACCGTTTGGGTTTTTCCCGAAAGCCGATCGAGGCAGCGTACCGCTTTCAGCTTGAGAGACTGCTCCAGAACACCGCCAGGGGAACCGCCACCAGTTGCTCGTCGAAGCGCACAGGACCGGCACCGGGATCTCCGCCGAGGGCATCCATGCCCTGGTCGGGGCCTACGCCAAGGCGGCCGGCATTAGGGTCGAGGGCCTCGGCGTCCACGGCCTGCGCGCCACCGCCGCCACCAACGCCCTCGAGCACGAGGCCGACATCGCCAAGGTCCAGCAGTGGCTGGACCATGCCAATATCAGCACCACCCAGCTCTACGACCGCCGGCACCTGCGGGCGGAGGCTTCGCCCACCTTCAAGGTGCGCTACTGACAGCACCGCGTGGCCCCGGGTCGGAATCCACCACGATCGGTCGTCAGGCGTGAGACCCGCACGACAACGGACCCGCGCCTCGGCCGCTGCGGTGAAGCTCCTGCCGTCCACTCCGGCGACGAACCGGCGCAGGTCCTCGAGCTGGTTCATTGTCACTCCTGAGTGGACGATATTGCACTTTTCGGCATCTTAATCGAATCGGAAGGAGACACTAGTCTGTGCTCATGGTGCTGAACAAGGCACCCCTACCTACCCGGAGACACGGACATGACCCTTTCGACCTCGACCGCCACCCACACCGCCAGCGCCTTCGCCGGCCGCGCCCTGCTGAGTTCGCTGTTCATCGTCAGCGGCCTTGGCAAGGCCGCCGCCCCGGCCGCCACCCTCGGCTACATCGGCAGCACCGGCCTGCCCTTCCCCACGCTGGCCCTGGCGGTCGCGCTGCTGATCGAGCTGGGCTTCGCCGCAGCGCTGCTGGTCGGCTATCGCACCCGCCTGGTCGCCACTGTGATGGCCGGCTTCACCGTGGCGACGGCCCTGGCGTTCCACAACCAGCTGGGCGACCAGAACCAGTTCATCCACTTTTTGAAAAACCTGGCGATCGCCGGGGGGCTGCTGCAGGTGGCCGCCTTCGGCGCCGGCGCCCTCAGCCTGGATGCCTACCGCAGCCGCCGCAGCGCCCACGCCTGAGACTTCCCGCCCGGCTTCGGCCGGGCCGTCCCGATCGAGGAATCCGAGATGAACACCCACGAACTGCGCCGCTCCAGCGAGCGCGGCCAGGCCGACCACGGCTGGCTGCAATCCCGACACAGCTTTTCCTTCGCCGATTATCACGACCCCGAGCAGGTGGGCTTCTCCGACCTCCTGGTGATCAACGACGACCGCGTCGCCCCCGGCCAGGGCTTCGGCCGCCACCCGCACCGGGACATGGAGATCCTCTCCTACGTGCTCGACGGCGCCCTGCAGCACCAGGACAGCCTGGGCAATGGCTCGGTGATCCGCCCGGGCGACATCCAGCTGATGAGCGCCGGCACCGGCATCGCGCACAGCGAGTACAACGCCTCGCCCCGCGAGCCGGTGCACTTCCTGCAGATCTGGATCGTCCCGGCCGAAAAGGGTGTGACGCCGGGCTACCAGCAGCAACATTTCGCCGACGAGGACAAGCGTGGCCGGCTGCAGCTGATCCTCTCGCCGGACGGCGAGCGGGGTTCGCTGCGCCTCCACCAGGACGCCCGGGTCTACGCCGGGCTGTTCGACGGCGCGGAACGGGCCACTCTGGAGTTCGGTGGGCAGCGCCACGCCTACGTGCACTTGGCGCGCGGTGCGCTGAGCGTCAACGGCCAGCGCCTGGAGGCGGGCGACGGCATGCCGAGCGCCTGGAGTTCGCCGACGGCGAGCAGGCCGAGGTGCTGGTCTTCGATCTGCGCCCCAACGAACGGCCGCGAATGCCCTGAACGGTACCCACGGTGGCCCCTGCGGGCAGCGCTGGGTATACGCCCGGCGAAAACCAGAACCGCAACCCATCGCTCACTGGCGCTCTTGAAGGAGTTCTCATGAAAGCACTGCAATTTTCCCAAACCGGCGACCTGTCTGCGCTGCGTTATCTCGACCTGCCGACGCCGATCCCTGCTGCCGGCGAGGTGCTGGTGGAGGTCAGAGCCAGCGGACTGAATCCGAGCGACGTGAAGAACGTGCTCGGACGTTTCCCCTACACCACCCTGCCGCGGATTCCCGGACGGGACTTTGCCGGCATCGTGGTGCAAGGTCCGCAGAATCTGCTGGGCAAAGCGGTGTGGGGGACGGGCAAGGAGCTGGGCTTCTATAACGACGGCGCCCACGCCGCCTACGTGAAGCTGCCCGCCGACGGCGTGGCGCTGAAGCCTGCGTCCCTGAGTTTCAGCCAGGCCGCCAGCCTCGGCGTGCCCTATACCACCGCCTGGGATGCCCTGGAGCGTAGCGGCGTGGGCCGTGGCACGCGGCTACTGGTGATCGGCGCCGGCGCGGTGGGCCGTGCGGCCCTGGCACTGGCCAGGGTGCGTGGTGCGCACGTGCTGGGTGCGGCGCGCCGTGAGGAACAGCGGCTGGCTCTGCAGGCCCAGGGGTTTGAAGCGCTGCCGCTGACTACTCCGGAAGCCCTGCCCAGCCAGGTCGAACAGGTGTTCGAGGGCGGCGCGCAGGTGATCTTCGATACCACCGGCTTTTGGCTCGCCGCCGCAGTCCCGGCGCTGGCGACCTTTGGCCGCATCGCCATTATCGCGGCGCCGGTCGACGGCCAGGTGCAGTTGCCCGCGCTGGACCTGTATCGCCGTGGCGGCTCGGTGGTGGGCATCAACTCGCTGCTCTACGGCTGCGCCGAATGCGCACGGATGCTGGAGCGCTTTGGCCGGCATTTCGACGACGGCACCCTGCCCGCTCCGGAGGGATTGCTCGAGTCCCCCCTCGCCGAGGGCCCTACGCGTTATGCCGACGTCGACGAAGGGCGCAGCGAGAAGGTGATCCTGATTCCCTGAACCAGGACCGCTTGGCGCTCGCCGCCGGGCCTGCGAGGCGCTTCGCGGACTCGGCGCAGGCGGCAGGATCATGAGCATGGCAGGCCCAAGTGAATGGGGCGGGCCCGGGATCCCGCTTGGGCGAGGCACGTTTTGGCTCGTTGACTGAAAGAGACTTCGTTACAATGAACACTCTGCAACGAGATGAGGTTGGAACCGTGAGCGCCCTCAGTCTGCAAGCCAAGAAGGCCTACTGCGCCAAGACCCGTCGTGCCAATTATGTCGCCAGCCTGCGTCTGGAAGGCTATGAGGTCACCTTGGCGGAATCCCAGCGCGAACTGCCTACCCGCGAAGCCATCCTGAACGCTTACCGCAAGCAGTCCTGACCCTGGACAAGTACGGTACAGGGCAGGACCCTTACTGCTATCCCGGTACAGATATCCTGCGCAATCGTCTCGACCTCCAGGATGAAGGGCAGCTATCGCGTGCCGTGCGCGAGCTTTCCGAGCTGGCTGCCAGCCAGCTCGATTTTGAGCCTCCTCCCTACGGGCTGGACTACCTGAAGCATATCCACCGAGCCCTGTTTGGCGATATTTACGACTGGGCGGGGGAGCTTCGTAGCGTGGATATCGCCAAGGGCGACACGCACTTCTGCAACGTCAAGCGCATCGAACCTGAAGCAGGCAAGATCTTCCGGAAAATGGCAGAGGCCAACTGGTTCGAGGGCTGGGAACGCTCGCGGCTGATTCCTGCGGTTGCCGAGTGCTTTGGCGACATCAACATGCTCCATCCCTTTCGAGAAGGCAATGGTCGCGCCCAACGCATCCTGTTCGAGCACCTGATCGTCAACGCGGGCTTCGAGATCAGTTGGTGGGCCGTGGAGGAGTCGGAGTGGATCAAGGCCAACATCGCTGCCGTCTTCTGTGACTACACCAAACTGGAGCGGGTCTTCGACAGGTGTATCGGCCAGCCCATCGGTGAATGATCTTGCCACAGCGCTTGTGGACATAGGTTTAAGCACTTATCCGGCCTCGCAGGCTTCCGGGTGGAGCCGGGACGAATGGGTTTGGTGCGGCGAATGGCAATGTCTTGATTTTCCATGCCGCGCCGGAGGGAAGGCCCTGGCGGGCTTGCCGCAAACCGTCGTTTACGAGCAAGGCCGCCTGCCAACGGCTTAACGTGCGATTTTTCCGCTTTCTGAATCGATCCATCGCCGCGCCAAGATCGGCGTTGGTTAAGCTCAGGCCGCTATGGCCGCTGCAACCGGCTTAGCGTACTTTGCGATCCGTTTTCTGAGACGTCCCCCTCTACGACCGCAGACACCTGCGGGCAGAGGATTCGCCCACCTTCAAGGTCCGCTATTGAGCACACCGTGTGGCCCACGGGGCAGGAACCACCGCGACCAGTATCCTGGAAAACGGAATTCAAAGCACGCTAAGCGTGTGCAGAAGCCGGTATCCAGCGGTACAGCGTAGGAACGGATACGCCCAGGCTCTTGGCCAACCCCTCCACGAAACAGCAGGCATCAGTTGCGGCCTGCTGCATGTGGTCAAGGTAGTCGGGCAAACGGTTCTGACTCATACCGGCCGAGCTTCCGCCAGTACCCTGGCCCGGAACTTCGGTGGCAGGTCGGCGGGAGTGAGCAGATCGACGTGAACGCTGAGCAGCGATTCCAGCTCGTCCTGCAGGCCGCCCAGGTCGAACAGCGTCGCGCCGGGCAAGGCATCGACCAGCAGGTCGAGGTCGCTGCCGTCCCGGTCGGTACCATGCAGCACCGAACCGAAGACGCGCGGATTGGTCACCCGGAAGCGGCTCGCCGCTTCGCGGACGGCACTTCGCTTGAGCTCGAACACGAGCGAGGGGCGCATGGACATCTTTCCGTTAGCGAAACGCGTTGAAAGGCTAAGGCCGAGTGAGAGCGATCACCAGGACGACGCCTGAGATAGCCATTCCGATAAAAGAGAGCATTTGTAGTCCATCCATGAACTATCTCCAAACAGGGGAGCAGCCAGCATGCCACACCGCAACAGTCAGGGCAGAGAGGGAAGCTGATGAAACGGTTCATCCAGGAAGACAGAGAGGCTGCATAGGAACGGAACGCTGATCGCTTCAATGCCCAGCGCCCCTGCATGCAGGAAGGCGGGGCCGATCCCATCGATGTCCTCACCTCTCGCACCAGCCGCCTTGAACTGTCCCTTCCGGATCACATGCGCCTCACAGCAGCAACGCTCGGGAGGCGATAAAAAGCCCCCGGCCGACAGGCAGCGGCAGCGGGGGCACACAACGGCAGCAGCAACTGGCGTCCTGCCAGTTACAGCGGCGGGGACCTTAACACCCTTTCGCCGCTTCGTTTACCGCACACCGGCCGAGCGGTCGCGCCTGAAGGATGGGCGGTTCGAATGACGAATCTGGAGGGAGGGGATGAGCCACTTTCTTCGGCGCCAAACAAAAACGGCGAGGGGTTAGCCTCGCCGTTTCATGTAAACACCACATCCCTGGGTTCCTCATCCTGAGGAGGTCGCCGCATCCTGCGACGGTCCCATTGGCCGCCATCCATGGTCGGCCTGCGTCGTTCCTTCGACGCCTTGGTGGAAGTCACTCTACGCCGCTGGCCGTTGTGCGCCTATTGGGTGAACGCCCGATCTGCTGTAGGCGATGGCTTACAGGGAGAAGCCGGGCCAGACCTAGCGATACACCTCGCGCCGATTGCCAAGCTCCAGCACGAGGACACGCAGCGCGCCATCCTGGATCTCGCAAATCACCCGGAAGTCGCCCACCCGGTAGCGCCACAGCCCACCCAATGGGCCGGTGAGCGCCTTCCCGGTACTGCGTGGATCTTCGCGCAGGGCGACCTGCTCATCCATGAAGTCGAGGATGAGCCGGGCGGATTGCTTGTCGAGCTTGCGTAGCTGGTTGAGAGCCGTCTGGGTGTAGTCAATCGTCCAGGCCAAGGTCTTTCCTTACGTCCGCCGACGAATGCACCTGCTCCTGTCCCTTGCGGACACGCTCCAGCACTTCGGCTGCGAGGTAGTAGTCCTCCATCTCGTCCAGACCACGCTCGATGATTTCGCGCAGGTAGTACGCTTTGGTGCGCCCGGTGTTGGCGGCCAGGAAGTCTAGGCGCTGCTCGATTTCGGGAGCCAATCGGATTGAAGTTGGCATGGATCGGCCTCTTTTGAATGCATGTATTCAATGTATCATATCAAGCAGAAATACCGAGGTAATCCCCCCGAAAATCCGGAGGGATCAGAAGTAGAATTTTCTCGTTGAGGGCGTTCTACAGATGAAGAAGTCGAGATTCACGGACAGGCACTGTCACGTTGTTGGGTACTCAGTGCCATACCGCTTTCAGCGTGAGAGACGGCTCCAGAACACCGCCAGGGGAACCGCCACCAGTTGCTCGTCGAAGCGCACCGTCCGCTCGCCGGTGTAGAGCACGATCCCGAGCCTGAACTGCTGGGGGGTGGTTTCGCGCAAGTGGCGCAGACCGTTGAAGTCCTTGCCGCTGATAGTGGCGGCCGCCTTCACCTCGATACCGAGCAGCTCACCCCGCCGGTTTTCCAGCACGAAGTCCACCTCGACGCCGGTGGAGGTGCGGTAGTGCATCAGCTGGGTGCGCATGTCCGACCAGCCCTGGTGCTTGACCAGCTCGGCATGCACGAAGGCCTCCACCAGATCGCCCGGCAGTCCCAGCGCCGCCTCCATGCCCGCCTGGCTCAGGCCCTGCAGGTGGGCCATCAGGCCATAGTCCGTGACAAACAGCTTGGGCGACTTCTGGAGTCGCTTGCCAAGATGGGAGGACCACGCCGGCACCAGGCGGACCAGGAACAGGGTCTCCAGCAGGGTGAGATAGCGCTTGAGGGTGGTCTGGGGAATGCCGGTCGAGCGTGACAGCTCGGCGGCATTCAGCAGCCCACCACTGCGGGCGGCCAGGACCTGCATCAGCCGCGGCAGCTCGGTCAGCCCATCGATCTGGGCCAAGTCGCGCACATCGCGCAGCAAGATCGTGTGCAGATAGCTTTCGAACCAGGCCTCCCGGCGCCGCTCGCTGGAGCGTGTCAGCACCTCCGGATAGCCACCGCGGTTCAGGCGCTGGATGAAGTCGTTGCGCTCGAAACGGCAGCTCTCCGCTGAACAGGCCCTCGATCAGCCGGGTCGGCTGGCCGGCGATCTCGCTCTGGGCCAGCGGCCAGAGGTTCAGCACCTCCATGCGCCCGGCCAGGGAATCGGCGATCTGCGGCAGCAGCAGCACATTGGCCGACCCCGTCAGCAGGAAACGTCCAGGCGTGCGCTCACGGTCCACGGCCGCCTTGATCGCCAGGAAAACCCCGGGGGCGCGTTGCACTTCATCGAGGCAGACCGGCCCCTTCAACGCATTGATGAAGCCGAAGGGGTCGGCCTGCACGGCCGCCAGGACCGCCGGATCGTCAAAGGTGTAGTACGCGGCCTCCCGGCCAAGATCCTGGATCAGCGTGCTCTTGCCGGTCTGGCGGGCGCCATTGACCAGCACGACGGGAGCCTCCTCGAGCGCTTCGAGAAGGAATGGGCGGATGCTGCGCAGATACATGGTGTAATTTCATCCACTTGATGGTTGAAATTACACCATTTACTAATCTTTTTAAAAGTAATGTCATGCCGCTGTATATTGGCAGTCTGGGTGGCGGAAAAACGATTTCACCAGCTCCGGCAACTTCTGGACTCTGCGCAGTGCGCCCAGGGCCAGCTTCTTCATTTCTTCCCGGTTCTGCACAAGACGCCTGGACACACTGCGCTTGACGTGCCCCCAGACCTGTTCGTCCGGGTTCAGCTGTGGCGAGTACGGGGGCAGATAGAAGAGCTTCAGGCGCCCCGCCTGTTCTTCGACGAACGCCCTGACCAGCCGGGCCTTGTGCACCGGATGGCCATCGACGATCACGAAGACCGGCTGCTCGGCACCGATCAGCAGGCGCTTGAGAAACTCGCGGAACACGCTGGCCGTCACCGTCCCGTCGTGCAGCATGAAGCGGAACTCGCCGCGCGTCCCGACTGCCGACAGCCTGTTCACCGAGAAGCGTCGGCCGGTCACCTCGACCACCGGCGTTTCCCCCTGCGGTGCCCAGGTCGTGCCGGCATGGTAGTCGGAGCGCAGGCCCGACTCGTCCGCGAAGTAGATCCTTGCCCCCGCCGCGCGGGCCTCGGCGCGGATCGCCGGGTAGGTCTCGCTTTCCCACTGGCGCACCAGCGCCGCATCCTGCTGCCAGGCGCGATACAAGGGCTTTTGCGCGGTTGAAGCCGAGCAGCTTCATGACTCGGCTCACGGCGGACAGCGACAGCGTCTTGCCGAACTGGCGGCGGATCAGTTCGGCGATCAGCGACAGGGTCCACAGGCCGAATTCGAAGCGGTATTGCAGCGGCGAGTGGTCCCGAACGGCCTGTGCCAGCCAGCGCATTTCCTCGGCACTGATCCTGGGGGGACGTCCGGGAACCGGCTTGGCGAGCAGGGCGTTCTGTCCGCCATTGGCGAAGTCGGCCAGCCAGCGGAAGACGCTGCGGATATTGACGCCGAAGGCGGCCGCCACGCTTTGGACGGTCTGCCCCTCGCGGACCGCCTTGATCGCCTGCTGACGCATGACCTGGAGGGAATGGTGGTCGATTGCCCGACCGTCGGAGTTTCGTTTGCATTTCATGGGCGTATTGTCTCTCAATATGACAATACTTTCGAGAAACTTAGTAATGGCTGCTATCGCCAGCCCGGTTTGACGCTAGGCAGCGAGATCAATGCCATTGCGGATCCGCCCGTGGCAGAGCAGACGATCTCAAAAAGCTTCGCAGTTAGCGCTCGAGCAAGTGCCGGTGTTTTCCTGGCGACCACTCGGCAGCCCTTCATCCGACCGTCAACGCGGCGCGCTGACGATCTTCTCCTCGAGCCGCTGCTCGCTGGGCAATATGCCTTCCTGCACTGGATCGGGGTCTGCCTACCGTCCGGACCCCGGTTTTGCTCGGCCTTGCGTTTTCCGGCACCACACCTTGTTCCTCCGGCAGCGTGCCGCAGGTCTCAGACGGCCGTCCCGGACCCTTCCTGATTCACGGCATCTTTCAGGCCCTTGCCCGGCTTGAAGCCTGGCAGCTTGGCAGCCGCAATCTGGAGCGCGGCCCCGGTCTGCGGATTGCGCCCTTCGCGAGCGGCACGCGCCTTCACGGTGAAGGTGCCGAAGCCCACCAGGGACACGTCGTCCCCCTGTTGCAGGGCCGTGGTAACGCTGGCGGTGAAAGCGTCCAGCGCGCGGGCAGCCGTGGCTTTGGGCAGGTCGGTGGCGGTCGAGATGGCGTCGATGAGCTCGGCTTTGTTCATGGCATGTTCCATGGCGGGGAGGTGAAGGCCTGAAGCCCAGGCCGTGGGATTATTCGGAGACCTGACGTACGTCCAGCACGGCCCAGACTTCCCAGCCCTTCTGGCGCACGATCTTTTCGGCCTCGAGCTGGGCCTCCAGCGTGCTGAGCGAGCGGGACTGGTGCTCGAAGCGAAAGGCGGGGCCGCCGCTGGGCTTGCGAACACTCAGTTCCACCTGGATGTAGGAGGGGCGCTGTTTAGGTTTGGTGGGCGCGGGTTTTGCCGGTGCCAATCCCAGGGCTTCGCGTATTTCGGCTTCGAGAAGCTGTTTCGTATCCAAGCGGGCGTATCCGTTACAGCGTGTCTTGAAGCCACGCATTATCCCGGAGTCCACCTCCGGGCGCCAAGAGGCAGTCTAGACAGCCTGGGTCGATTCGCTTTCGCCAGGCCGTTTCTCCTCCAGAGCCGCCAGCGTGGGATCGGACGGCCCGGTCTCCCCCGCGGTAACTCTGGGCGACCGCAAGCCCCCGCGGCGGAACAGTCGCCCGGGAGAAAGCCGTCGGTGGCCAGCCAGGGGCGAGGGGCTGTCGAAGGGAGCCACCGCATCGGGGCGGCCCCCTTGTCCTCACAGGGCCAGCGTCTGGCGGGTCACCCACAGAATACCGAGCAGCAGGGCGCAGGAAGCGCCGAACGGCCAGCGGTAGCGGGCAATGACCCGGAGGGCCAGGGCCCAGCCGACGGAAGCCAGGAGCCCTCCCATCCACAGGGCAAACACCACGACGGCCAGCACACCGGGCGTCAGGCGTTCGGCCATGCCATAGACGGCGGCCTCTCCGGCCGGCAAGCGGTCGAGGTACCACCACTCCCAGACGGCGTATCCGCCCACCAGCAGCATGACCAGAGGGAGAAACGCGAACAGGATCAGGCCGATCGCCTCGGCGCGCAGGGGTAATGGATTCATGAACAGCCTCCTTGGGTTGAGATGCTCCTCCTGGGTAACACCGCTGCCCGGAAACCCAAGTCCGCCGGCATAGGTTTCTGCGCCGTGGCCTCCCGAGAACGGAAGCCGGCGTCGGTGCGAGCCTGTGCAAAGCGCCAAGGCCCCGGCTTGGGTTTTGCCCAAGGGATGAGAGCCTCAATGAGGAGTGGGGCGTCCACTCCCCAGAAAGACCCGTCAGGAGAAAAGATATGGCAGGCAGTTCTGTATTGTGCAGGCGTTGTAATCGCTGGATGGTGCCACGCGTCATTTATAGCCGTGGTCTCCCAGGCGTTAATGGATGGAGAATCGGCGGCGGAAAACCCATCTCCAATTGTTGTCCGTTCTGTCTGTCCGAATGCTGGGACGAACTGGAGGAGCCCAGTCCGCTGCGCGGCAGTCTCTTCATGAAACTGCTGAGCATTCCGCTGACGCTGATCCTGTTCGCGTTGCTGTTCGGCATCGTACTCAAACTTTCCGTCTGGCTGGAAAGTTCCGAGGTCCTGCTCGCAGGAAATATCCTGTCGGTTTATGCCGTGTATCGCTTCGGGCGCTGGTTTGTGAACTGAGCGGGTCTCGGCTAGCCAGCAGCGCGCGCTCTGCTTCGAACGAACACCGGCCGGGAACTGATAATCCGGAAAATATATTTCTCTCCGTTTGACGGTCCCGGCATGAACGGCCTTATTGAAGCCGTCATGCCGGAAACGCTATTTACGGGAAGTTGCCCTGCGTTTTGAAGTAGCCCCGGCTGTCCAACGGGGAGAAGTCTCTCCGCAGGGACTTCTGTTCATTTTCAGAAAGGGGTCAATCAAAACGCTCGCTGACCAGGAAATATCCTGGTCAGTAGCCCCGCTCTACCTCGAACCCCACCACACTCCGACGTTCACGACTGAACTCCACGCCGATCAGGTGGATCGGTTCGCCGCGCGCACGATACTTCTCGGCATAACCGCGCTCGCGGATCTGCTGCAGTGCCTTGCCTTCGGGCACCAGCTCCACCACCTTGAACTCGAACAAGTAGACCTGACCGTTGAACAGCACGGCCATATCGATGCGCCCGTGGCTGGTTGCATCTTCCAAACGCACATCCAGCCCCAGCGCAGCGAAATGGCTGTAGAACACGCTGGCGTAGTAGCCCTCGTATTGGGCAATGGGATTATTGCGGTACCAGTCGTGAGGGATGCCAGCGAAGAAGGCGGTGAACAGCGCCTGCAATCCGCTGAAGTCATTGGCCAGCAGCAGACGGTAGAGCGACATGCGTTGGCGAGTGACCGGCTGCCCCTGCGGTGTCCAGGCGTTCAGCAGGCTGGCGTGCAAACTCTGGAACACCTCGCGATTCGGATAGCGTAGGCGGTAGAACCAGTTGCCATCGAGGTTGATCTCTTCGTCGATGGTCAGATACCCCGCCTGGAACATCAGCGCCTCGGTAGCGATGTTGTCCACTTCGAAGGTCGACAACAGCTCGGCATCGGTTTCCAGTTGCCCCAGCTCCGGCAACCAAGCCTGGCGCCGGGTAAGCAGATCGATTAGGAAGGGCGGCGTGCCCGTCTCGAACCAGTACGGACGAAACTCGCGCTTCTGGAATAGCAATAGCAGATCGAACGGGTTGTACACGGACGTGCCCGCCCAGTTGTAACCGTTGTACCACTCTTTCAATTACCCATATCTGCGACCGGTCCATATGAGCTTGTGACAAGAGGCCGCCACATGATTCATTGGAGGCACCGAAACGCATAGCCGAGGTGTCCCATGGACCGCTCTGTTTTGGCTGACGCCTCCTGGATTGAACAGGAACTCGCCGGCTCGACGTTCCGGGACGAACGCCTTGGCCGGCGGCTGCGCAAGCTGCTGCTGCAAATGGCGAATGCCGTGGGAGAACCCATCCCGCTGGCCTGCCAGGACTGGGCGAATACCAAGGCGGCCTACCGCTTCCTTTCCAACACGGCAGTAGACGAGGCGCGGATTCTGGCCGGGCATTTCCAGTCGACGCGTATTCGCGCTGCTGCCGTCGACGGTCCCCTGCTGGTCCTTCAGGATACGACCGAGTTTTCGTACAAGCGGGCGCACCCCGAGCAGATCGGCACGCTTACCACCATCCCCGGCCGGAAAACCGATGGCCGCAGGCCCATGCATACGCTCTGTGGCCTGCTGATGCATTCCAGCCTGGTCGTCACGCCGGAGGGGCTCCCCCTGGGACTGGCCGCAATCCGCTTCTGGACACGCTCGAAGTTCAGGGGAGTGACGGCTCTCAAGCGCCGGATCAATCCGACCCGCGTGCCGATCGAGCACAAGGAGAGCGTCCGCTGGCTGGAAAACCTGCGCGATGCTACCGCGCTGCTCGGCGATCCGGCACGGCTGGTCCATGTCGGGGACCGGGAAAACGATATCTATGAGTTCTTCTGTGCGGCACGCTCTGCCGGTACCCATTTCCTTGTCAGGACCTGTGTCGACCGCCTGGCCGGCAGCGGCAAACAGACGATTGCCGACCAGATGAGCGAGGTTGCCGTCCAGGGACTTCATGACGTCCTGGTCGAAGAGGGCAGGAAAACCACCCGAGCCATCGTCGAGCTTCGTTATCGTCGTATCCACGTGCTACCGCCGATCGGCAAGCAGAAACGTTATTCGGCCATCGACCTGACCGTGATCCAGGCGCGGGAGCGTGGGGAGCCGAGCGGCAGGCCGGCCATCGACTGGCAACTCATCACCGACTTGCCGGTCACCTCGCCGCAGGAGGCGATCGAGAAGCTTGACTGGTATGCCCTGCGCTGGAAGATCGAGTCGTTCCACAAGATCCTGAAATCCGGCTGCCGTGCGGAGGAAGCCAGGCTCAGGACGGCCGAGCGTCTGGTCAATCTCATAGCCTTGTTCTGCATCATTGCCTGGCGTCTGTTCTGGATGACCATGCTCAACCGCACCGAGCCCGAGGCCTCTCCCCGCATTGCCTTGACCCGGGACGAAATTGGCCTGCTTGACCGGATGATCGACGCCACCGGCCAACCTCCTCCATCGAGGACACTTTCCGACTACCTGATTCACATTGCGAGGCTTGGCGGCTATCTCGCCCGTGCCTCGGATCCGCCACCCGGCAATGTCGTTCTCTGGCGAGGCTGGTGCCGTCTCATGGACATCAAGCTGGGAGCACTACTCGTCGCTTCCCGCTATGGGTAATTGAAAGTGTACCACTGGCGAATCTCATTACGATCCAGCCCGGGCAGCTCTGGTGCGAACACCGTAGCGACGTCCTCGTCGGTATAGCCGCAGATCGCCGAGTAGCGGCCGTCCAGAGTGATGTCGTTGAGGTTGTTGAGCCCGGAGAACAAACTGACCTTGCTGAACTTCGACACTCCAGTGAGCATGGCGAAGCGGATGTGAGCATCATGTCCCTTGATCACCGAGTAGAGGTTGCGCAGCCCGTCGCGTACTTCGCGGGCCACGTCAGGTCGGGTTAGGCTGTCGAGAATCGGCTTGTCGTACTCGTCGATCAGTGCTACCACCCGCTCGCCATGCTTCTCTGCCGCCAGCCGAATCAATTCGCCAAAGCGTCCGGCGATGCTCGTGTGCTCACCACGGACATCCAGTACCCGCTCGTTGTCGGCCAGGATTTCACCAATGCGCTCATCCAGTGCCTGGCGGTCATCCAGCACTCCATCAGCAAAGCTGATGCGAATCACCGGATAACGCCGGCTCCAGTCCCACTGACCATGCGCCGCCAACCCGCGAAACAGCGTCTCATTGCCGGCGAACAGCTCGGCCAGGGTGTCGATGAATAGGCTCTTGCCAAAACGTCGCGGCCGCGACAGGAAGTAGTACTTGCCTTCCTCGATCAACTGCAGCGCAAATGCGGTCTTGTCGACGTAGTAGCAGCCATCCTCGCGGATCTCGCGAAAGGTCTGAATACCGATGGGCAGCTTCTTGCGAGACATGGTGGGAAACTTTGAGGAGAATGCGGCGATTGTAGCCTATGGGAGCGGGCGAAACTCCGTTCGCTTCACAGGCGAGCCGGGCGTATCCCGCCCTTAGCACATTGATCGCGCCGACCAGATCGGCGTTTTCCTCGAAACCACATTCCACACACGCAGACCTGGCTTGCGTCTGCCGGCTGTCCGCGACACATGCTTGCAGGCTGGACAGGTCCGGCTCGTGTTCTGCGGCGGCACGACGATGAGTCAGCCGCCGTTCCATGTCAGCTTGTAGTCCAACTGGCGGCGGAACTCGAACCAGCCTTGGTCGAGAATGGCCTTGTTCAGGCCAGGTTTGGCCCTGACCTGCTTTCCCGGCTGCTCGGCGCTGCCCTTGGCTGACCAGGACATATTCCCCACCTGCAAGTCCTCAATGCAC